>NZ_JMPL01000024.1 GCF_000735365.1 Kluyvera ascorbata ATCC 33433
CAGTAACAATCCCATTGTGCTTTGGGGATTAACGCCCCTCTTTTCTCACCCGTTCGATATGAATGGCGAGAAACATAATTTCTTCCGTCGTCAGCGACCGCTGATAACTTTTTTGCAAATGCACCGCCACGGTTTCCGCACACTTCCACGCTTTCGCGTAGTTGTCTTTCACCGCGCTGTGCAGCTCAGCATCGTCATCTTCCACCACCGTTCGCGTCAGCATCCGCTGGGCGAAAAACTTCAGGTGGGTGACAAAGCGCTGGTAGCTTAGCGACTCTTCGTTGTACTCCAGCCGCAGTTGATACTTCACCAACTGCAAAATTTCCTGCATTACCCGAGTGACGTGCATCACCTCCGGCATTTCGCTGTTGAGCTGCGCCGTCACCAGATGCAGGGCGATAAACCCGGCCTCATCTTCCGCCAGCGCCACGCCGAGCCGCTTTTCAATCAGCGCCCGCGCTTCTTGCCCCAGCGCAAACTCTTTCGGGTAGAGCCGCTTAATGTCCCACAACAGCACATTGCGCAGCGCCACGCCCTTTTTTTGCCGTTCAATGGCAAAGTGGCAGTGGTCGGTTAGCGTGATGTAGACGCTCTCCTGTAGCCTGCCAAGCCGCTCGCGCGCCCGTTCGATAATCCGGTCGCAGGTGGTCATCACCTCAAGCGGGATCTGACTGAGTAATTCACTTAAACGCCCTACCAGCTCGTCGCTTTGCAGGGCAAAAATTTTCTCGATTTTCGTCTCATCCAATGAGTCGCCGACGCGTTTCTGAAAGGCTAGCCCTCGCCCCATCACAACCTGCTCACGCCGGTGTTCATCCAGAACCACCACCACATTATTATTAAGAACTTTGGCGATCTGCATTTATGAACCCCAGAAACAAAAAAACCTGACTTCTGACAGGAGCCAGAACATCAGGTTTTGCCTGCCGAAGCAGTAACAATCGAGAAGAAGTATTTCATTTTCACTGCCGTAAGCTCAATGGAGCAAACGGAAAATTGTGATGCAGATCGGATACTTTATGCCTGCCAGTCGTTTATCGCCCGGGCAATCAGCTTCGATTCCTGTAGCGCGCGCACGGCGGTGAACAGTTCGGTGGCTTCGGCATATTCTTTGCGCAGATAGCCCAGCCACTGCTTGATACGCGCCACGTGATAGAGCCCGGTGTCGCCCTGCTTTTCCAGATGGGTATATTTCTTGAGCAGATCCACCACCTGCGGCCAGGGCAAACGTGGTTCGTTATATTTGATGACCCGGCTGAGGTTCGGCACGTTCAGCGCCCCGCGACCGATCATCACCGCGTCGCAGCCGGTGACGGCCATGCAGGCCTGTGCGCTTTCATAGTCCCAGATTTCGCCGTTGGCGATAACGGGAATGGAGAGCCGCTGGCGAATCTCGGCAATCGCCTGCCAGTTGATGCGCTCGGCCTTGTAGCCATCTTCTTTGGTGCGCCCGTGAACGGCAAGCTCGGTCGCCCCCGCCTGCTGCACCGCATCAGCGATTTCAAACTGACGCGCGCCGCTGTCCCAGCCCAGACGCACTTTTACCGTGACCGGCAGGTGCGCGGGCACTGCTTCGCGCATCGCTTTCGCGCCCTGATAGATAAGCTCCGGGTCTTTCAGCAACGTCGCACCGCCGCCGCTACCGTTCACCGTTTTCGATGGGCAGCCGCAGTTGAGGTCTACGCCCCAGGAGCCGAGCTCCACCGCACGGGCGGCGTTCTCCGCCAGCCACTGCGGGTATTGCCCCAGAAGCTGAATGCGCACACGGGTACCGGAAAGCGTGCGGCTTTCGTTATGCAGCTCCGGGCAGAGTTTCTGGAACGATTTTACCGGCAGCAGCTGATCCACCACGCGCAAAAATTCGGTGATGCATAGATCATAATCATTCACTTCGGTCAGCAGCTCGCGCACGAGCGAGTCGAGCACGCCTTCCATCGGTGCCAGTAAAACACGCATATCGTTATCCGGAAAAAAAGAGGCGCTATGGTAACGTCTTAGTATGCCGCTTTCCACTGCCAGTCAACACATCAGGAGGTGAATGATGAATTCAAGGGATATTAAGCTTAAGACCATCCAGCCGCCGTGCGGTTTCAGCGACGTGCCGCCGGTCACGCTGACCGATGCCACCCTGCTCGAACGCAAAAGCAAGCTGCTCGAACGGATGCAGGAAGAACGCTTTGATGCGCTGGTGATTTACGCCGACAAAGAGCACGGCGGTAACTTTGAGTACCTGACCGGGTTTATTCCGCGCTTTGAAGAGGGGCTGCTGGTGCTGCATAAGTCCGGCCACGCCACCGCCATTCTCGGCAACGAAAACCTGAAGATGGCGGCTCATTCGCGCATTCCGGTGACGCTAAAGCACTGCCCGCTGTTCTCGCTGCCTAATCAGCCGATGGACAACGAAAAGCCGCTGGCGCAGTTGTTCAGCGAAACCGGGCTGAGCGCGATGTCCAAGGTCGGGCTGGTGGGCTGGAAGATGTTTACCACCGCCGGGAGCGATAACGCGAAGCTGTTTGATCTGCCGTGGTTTATCGTCGAAGCGATAAAACAGAGTACCCATGCCGATCTGGTCAACGCCGCGCATTTGTTTATTCGCGGTGATAAAGGGGCGAGAACGGTCAATAACGCCAACGAAATTGCCCATTACGAATACGGTGCCAACCTCGCCTCCCGCTGCATGCTGGCGGCGCTGGACGCCGTTGAACCGGGCGTTCGTGAAGTGGAGCTGGGCGCGCTGCTCGCCGCCGAGGGGCAGGCACCGTCAGTCGTCACCATCGCGGCAGCCGGGCAACGCTTCGAGAAAGCGAACCTCTACCCATCGTGGAAAAAGGTCGAACGCGGCCAGCCGCTGTCGATGACCACCGGGTTTAAGGGCGGGCTTTCCAGCCGCACTGGCTTTGTGATTGCCGAGGAAAGCGAGCTGCCGGAAAACCAGCGGGATTATCTGGACCGGGTGGTGAAGCCCTATTTTGGTGCGGTGGCAGCGTGGCTTGAGCAGATTAAGGTCGGGATGCCGGGCGGCGAGCTGTACGATTTAGTGGAACGCGTGCTGCCAAAAGCGCAGTACGGCTGGCATCTTAATCCGGGGCATTTGAGCGCTGATGAAGAGTGGATGTCTTCGCCGGTTTATTCAGGCTCGGTCGAAACGCTGAAAAGCGGCATGGTGATGCAGATTGATATTATTCCGTCGGTGCCGGGCTATACCGGGACGAGTGCGGAAGAGAGCATTGCGCTGGCCGATGCCGCGTTGCGCCAGCAGATAGCGCAGGCGTATCCGGCGCTGTGGGCGCGCATTGAGGCGCGGCGAGCGTATATCCGCGAGACGTTGAATATTGCGTTGAGCGATGACGTATTGCCGCTGTCCAACGCCGTGGGGTATTTGCGGCCATTTATGTTGGCCAAAGATAAGGCGCTAGTGGGTTAGCGACGCTGCGCTTGGCCGGGCTACGCGTTTCAGTGTAGCCCGGGCGAGCGCAAGCGACCCCGGGGAACCACAACTACCGCGGTTGCAGGCAGTTATCTTCTTTCCACCCGTACAGCCACTCGATCCCGCGATAAAACTCTTCCTGAGTCTTGCCTTTCCACAGCAGGTTACGCACCTGACGCTCTACCCCAGCCGCATGATATAGACGTCCCATCTCGCGGGTAGACCAGACGATACGCGCGGTGCGCGGAATACGCACCGACTCGTACAGCGCAAATGCGCTGGCGGCATCGCCGTCACACTGGGTCAGCGCCTTGCCGAGCGTCACCGCATCTTCCAGCGCCATGCAAGCGCCCTGAGCCATGTACTGCGCGACCGGGTGTGCGGAGTCGCCCACCAGCGTAATCCTGTCGTTGCCCCATTTTTCCACCGGTTCGCGATCGGCGGTAGACCAGCGACGCCAGGAGGTGGGTTTGTCCAGCATCTGACGCGGACGCGGGTGAATGCCTTTAAAGTATGACATTACCTCTTCTTTACTGCCGTCGCGCACGCCCCACTGCTCGGTTTCCCTACTGTGGAAAGTCACGACCAGGTTGTACTGTTTGCCGCCACGCAGCGGATAATGCACCAGGTGGCAGTGCGGTCCAGCCCACAATACCGGCGCGTTGATGCGCAGGTCTTCCGGCATATCATCGCGTTCCACCACGGCGCGATACACCACGTGGCCGGTGACGCGCGGCGTATCGCCGAGCAGACTCTGGCGCACCACGGATTTCACGCCGTCGCAGCCAATCAAAATATCCGCCGTCCAGCTGTTGCCTTTATCGTCAAACACGGTGACATCGTCGGCGGTCTGGCGAATGTCCACCACGTGGGTGGAGGTACGATACTTCACGCCCGGGTGCTGCAACGCCGCTTCCCAGACGGTGGCATGAATATCGACGCGGTGGATAACCGCATACGGGCCGCCAAAGTGATCGCGGAATGCCTGCCCCGTTTCAATATGAATCACCTCTTCGCCGTTGACCGCATCCATCATGGTGATGTGGTCGGTAAAGACCGCACGCTGACGGGCGACTTCACCCACGCCGAGGCTGTCGAGCGCCGAAAACGCGTTCGGCCCCAGCTGGATCCCGGCACCAATTTCGCCAATTTCGTGCGCCTGTTCCAGCAGCATCACCTGGATGCCCTGACGCGCCAGCGACAGCGCGGTGGCTGCGCCACCAATACCGCCGCCGACAATAATTGCACGCGTAACTTTAGCCATGATTCTTCTCCTTTTCAGACTACGCCGGGATCTTGTCCTGCTGGTTTTCAGGGGCCGCCGCGATAAACGCCGGTAACGCCGTACACGCATCGTATACGGCTTTACAGCGTGGGAAACCGCTTAAATCGCAGCCCATACGCTCGGCGTTCGCCCACTGCGGCACCAGGCAGCAGTCGGCAAGCGTTGGCGCATCGCCGAAGCAAAACGCCCCTGATTGGCCACGGCGCAGCAGCTGTTCTACCGCGCTCAGCCCCTGCTGGATCCAGTGTGCATACCAGCGTTTTTTCTCTTCTTCACTCACCTTCAGTTCATCACTGAGGTAGCGCAATACCCGCATGTTGTTGATGGGGTGGATGTCGCAACTGATGGCGTACACCACTTCCAGCACGCGCATGCGCTGGGGATCGTTCGCCGGTAGCAGCGGCGTCTGCGGGAAATGTCTGTCCAGCCAGTCAATAATCGCCAGCGACTGACCCAGCGATTCACCCTCGTCGGTGATAAGCGCAGGGACCAGTCCTACCGGGTTCAGACGTCGGTACTCCAGCGCGTTCTGCTGGCCGATGCGGATGTTGACCCCGACGGTCTGGTAGTCAATGCCCTTCAGCGCCATCGCAATGCGTACGCGGTAAGAGGCCGAACTATTAAAAAAACTGTACAGCTTCATCATTCACCTCAAACAATTTTGACCGCGATAGGCGTTAACCCTTCTACGTTACCGGTGATGGTTTCGCCCTTCACGACCGCGCCAACGCCTTCCGGCGTGCCGGTGAAGATGAGGTCGCCCGGCTGCAGTTCGAAGAAACCAGACAGGTAGCTGATGGTCTCCTTCACGTCCCAGATCAGGTGCTGAATATCGCTGCGCTGGCGGTCTTTGCCGTCAACCTGCAGCCAGATTGGCGCTTTTTCCAGTGACGGCGCGTCGGCCACTTTGTGCAGCGGCGCAATCGGTGCAGACAGGTCAAAGGCTTTACCGATTTCCCACGGACGGCCCATCTGACGCATCTCCATCTGGCGGTCGCGGCGGGTCATATCCAGACCGGTGGCGTAGCCCCAGATGTACTCTTCGGCTTTCTCCAGCGGGATATCGCTGCCTTTTTTACCAATGGCGACCACCAGCTCAATTTCGTAGTGATAGTTGTCGGTCTGCGCTGGGTAGGCCAGATTCAGGGTTTCACCTGCGGCAACGGGAACCACGGCATCCGCCGGTTTGCAGAAGAAGAATGGTGGCTCGCGATCCGGGTCAAAGCCCATTTCACGGGCGTGGGCGGCATAGTTACGGCCCACGCAGTAAACGCGGCGCACCGGGAACTGCTCATCGCTGCCGACAACCGGTACGGCAACTGGAGCCTGGGGTTCAAATACGTATTTGCTCATCTTTCTTCTCCTGAATTAATAACGCGCTTCGCGGAACAGTCCCAGGGCTTCCTGGACGGGTCTATCCGAGAAACTGAATAGCACGGTCTCTTCTGGCGTGTTGAACGACACGCTGTGCCAGGTCGGCACGACAAAAATATCTTTCGCTTTAAAGCTGAAGGTCTGCTCGCCGATGGTCACTTCGCCGCTGCCTTCCACCACGTGGTAGATGGTGCTGTCGGTAGTGCGCGCCTGACGCGACTGGAAGCCTTTCGGCAACAGTTGCAGGAACGCCCCCCATCGACGGCATCGGGTAGCCCCCGGTCACCGGGTTGACGTAGCGCATCTTGTAGCCGTCCCATTCGTCGGCATCGCCCATGTGCATCAGGTCATGCAGCGCTTCACGGCTGCGGTCGTAGCGATAGTTGAAAATCGGCGATGAATTACCCACCTGATGGCGCAGCGGCAGCATGTTGGCGGCATAGCGCGGCAGGTAATCGCCCTCTTTTCGGGTCACCGGCTGCTGCTCTTCCGGGTAATCTTCCGCGAAGCCGCAACCGAGGTAGTTCACCAGCGGCAGGTCAAGACCATCGAGCCAGATAACCGGTTCATCTCCTGGGTTACCGTGGTCATGCCAGCGCCACTGCGGGGTAAGGATAAAGTCGCCGGGGCTCATCTGGGTGCGCTCGCCGTCGACGGCGGTAAACGCGCCGTGGCCTTCCACCACAAAGCGCAGCGCCGACTGGTTATGGCGATGGCTCGGGGCGATTTCACCCGGCATAATCAGCTGCAGGCCCGCGTACAGCGACGAGGTAATTGATGAGTGACCGCGCAGGCCGGGGTTTTCCAGCACCAGCACGCGGCGCACCGCCTCTTTTGCGCCAATCAGCGTGCCGCTTTCCAGCAGCAGCGGGCGAATTTCCTGGTAGTTCCAGTAGGCCGGAGCGCAGTTGGCGTTTGGCGTTTTTGGCACCAGATGGTGCAGCGATTCCCATAGCGGCGTCAGGTTTTGCCCGGAAATGTGCTGGTAGAACTGTTGGCGATCGTGTTTTACGTCCGAGGTCATTATTATTCTCCTTAACTTTTCACCGCGCCCATCACAGGCTGCGATTCGGGTACTCGGGATGATTGGCGTACTACCAGGGTCAGGAGCGTCAGCATGATGGCGCTGATGGCGGCCGGTACGGCAATCACAAAGAACAGGGTGTCGAATGAGAAATTCATCGCCATCATCACGCCGCCGGAAATGGAGCCGACGATTGCGCCGCAGCGCCCAATGGCGTTTGACCAACTCACGCCGGTGGCGCGGCTCTGGGTCGGGTAGAGGGTGGCGGTCAAGGCGTTCAGCCCCACCTGCGAGCCGCTGATGCCGATGCCGGTGCCGAAAATCGCCAGCGCCATCATCCACAGGCCGTTTTCACTCAGGCCAATCATCACAATGCACACCGCCCCCAGCGCATAGCTCACCGCCAGCACCCAGAACGGATTGAATTTGTCCATTAAGACGCCGAGCATCAGCGCGCCCAGCGTGCCGCCCACCTGGAACGCCGCCGTTACCCACGAGGCGTGCTGAAGATCGATACCGCGATGGTTCAGCAGGGTTGGCATCCAGCTAGAGAGTAAATAGATGATCAGCAGGCTCATAAAGAACACCACCCACAGCATCAGCGTGATGGTGAGCTGACGCCCGGTAAACAGTTGGCTAATACTGCCCTTTTTGGTCGCCGCCGGTTCATCAAGCCAGAACTCGGTATCGTCGTAGCGTTCGCCGGTCATGGCGCTGACGGTGCGGCGAATTTCCGCCTGTGGACGCTGGCGACGCACCAGCCAGCGCGGGGACTCCGGCAACGCCGCCAGCAGTGCGAAGAACAACACGATTGGCAGCACGCCGCCCAGCACCAGAATGCCGTGCCAGCCAATCACTC
This sequence comes from Kluyvera ascorbata ATCC 33433, assembly GCF_000735365.1. Lineage (GTDB taxonomy): Bacteria > Pseudomonadota > Gammaproteobacteria > Enterobacterales > Enterobacteriaceae > Kluyvera > Kluyvera ascorbata. Next base: position 7,970 of record NZ_JMPL01000024.1, read on the forward strand.
CCACCAACTGTGCGCTGACGATACCGCCAAAGGCTGAGCCGAGCGTGAAGCCGCAGAACATCAACGTCACCAGCGCGCCGCGACGGCGGGCCGGCAGGTATTCAGAGGTCATGGTGATGGTATTTGGCATTGCGCCGCCAAGGCCCAGGCCGGTTAAGAAACGCAGGATAATCAGGGCTTCAAGATTCGGTGAGAACGCCGACAGCAGGCTGAAGAGGCCGAACAGCGCGACGCACCATTCGATGACACGTTTGCGCCCGAGCCTATCAGAGAGCGGGCCGCACAGTAAGGCTCCTGCGGTTAAACCCAACAGCCCCGCGCCAAACAGCGGAGCCAGGTCGCCTGCGGTCAGTTGCCAGTGGTCGCGAATGGCCGGCGCGATAAAGCCAATCGCGGCGGTATCAAAACCGTCCATCATCACCACCAGGAAACAGCAGATGATGACGCGCCACTGCATCTTGCCGATCGGAGCGACATCGATGAGTGCCTGTAGTTCACGTCGTTGCGTCATAGGGAGGGCCTCGGTATGTGCAGGTTATCCACGTATCCGTCCGCGCTTTCGCCAGAACGGCTCAGGGTAAGATGTTTCTTTTTTTGCTTTTATGTTGCTATTTTGTGATATGTGAAATGAGTTGTACAATGGCATTTCATGCCCTTCCATAACCTGGAGGTTATATCTCATGGCAGACTGGACGCAGAAGCTGAAGCTCCACCATCTGAAAATGCTGGTCGCACTCGGCGAGCAGGGAAACCTGACTCAGGTCGCGAAGATGATGCATATCACCCAGCCCGCGCTCTCTAAGTGGCTAACCCAGTTTGAAGAGGAGCTGGGCCTCACGCTGTTTGAACGGCACAGTAAAGGGCTACGCGTATCGGAAGGCGGCAAACTGCTGCTCCAGCACGCCCAGCGGCTGATTAACGATATCGAACGTTCACAGTTTGAGATGGAGCGCTTTAAGCAGGGCGGCCTCGTGGGAAGCCTGAAAATTGGCTGCTCGCCGGTCGCCACCGACTGCGTCTCTCAGGCGATTTTCCCACTGCTGGCCGAGATGCCTACGCTGCATCTGAATATTGAAGAGAAGGTGATGACGCCGCTGCTGCACGATTTGCAGTCCGGCGTCGTGGACGTGGTAGTCGGGCGCATCGGCGGCCGGGCGCTGGAACTGCCGCTGAATTACGAGGTGCTGTACACCGAGCCGGTCTGCTTCGTCGCGCGAACCGACCACCCCCTCGCTCATCGCAGCCGCCTGTCGTGGGAAGACCTGGCATCATGGCGCTGGATAGTCTGGCCTAACGGCACGCCGATTCGTCAAAGTATCGACAACGCGCTGGTGGAAAACGGCGTCATGCTGCCGGAAAACACCATCGAGTCGGCATCAATGAACGTCAGCGTTAACCTGCTGCAAAGTAGCGACATGATTTCGATTCTGTCCCTGCGTCTGGCCGAGCGTTATCAAAATCAGGGTCAGCTCGCCATTCTGGCTCTGCCAAAGGTTGAGCAGAAAGGCAGCGTCGGCGTATTCTGGCGCAAATCGAGCACGCCCTCCCTCGCGCTAAGCCGGTTTCTCCACTATTTGTCGCATCCGGTACAAATGGAGGGATAACGCCGGGCAGATGCCTGATGTTCACGTTATCTATATCAGGTATGCTCAGATTTCATGATGTGATCGGTAGCACATTTCAGGGTTTAATTGTATGATGAATGCATTCCACCAAAGGTGAATCCCATGCTCAAATCGCTGAATTTAATCTGGCAATACCTGCGTGCATTCGTGCTGATTTACGCCTGTTTGTATGCCGGTATTTTTATTTCGTCGCTGCTGCCCATTACCATTCCCGGCAGCATTATCGGCATGCTTATTATGTTTGTGCTGCTGGCGCTGCAAATCCTGCCCGCGAAGTGGGTTAACCCCGGCTGCTACATCCTGATCCGCTATATGGCGCTGCTGTTTGTGCCGATTGGCGTCGGTGTGATGCAGTACTTCTCGCTGCTGAGCGCGCAGTTCGGCCCGGTAGTCGTCTCCTGCACCATCAGTACGTTGGTCGTCCTGGTAGTGGTGAGCTGGAGCTCTCACCTGGTTCACGGTGAGCGTAAAGTGGTTGGTCGTGATGGAGCGGATAAATAATGCTGCACTATATCTGGTGGTCTTTACCGCTAACTTTGGTTGTCTTTTTTGCCGCCCGTAAGCTTGCCACACGCTTTAAAATGCCGCTGCTCAACCCGCTGCTGGTATCGATGGTGGTGATTATTCCGTTCCTGCTGCTGACCGGTATTCCGTACGATCATTACTTTAAAGGCAGCGAAGTGCTGAACGACCTGTTGCAGCCTGCGGTGGTCGCTCTTGCTTATCCGCTATATGAACAGCTGCACCAGATCCGCGCCCGCTGGAAATCTATCATCACTATCTGCTTTGTCGGCAGCGCGGTGGCGATGATTACCGGCACGTCGGTGGCATTGATGATGGGGGCTTCGCCACAGATTGCTGCGTCTATTCTGCCGAAATCCGTGACCACGCCGATTGCAATGGCGGTCAGCGGCAGTATCGGCGGTATCCCGGCAATTAGCGCCGTGTGCGTGATTTACGTCGGTATTCTCGGTGCGGTGTTTGGCCACACCTTGCTGAACCTGATGCGGATTACCACCAAAGCCTCACGCGGGCTGTCGATGGGGACCGCGTCGCACGCCCTCGGTACCGCGCGCTGTGCTGAGATGGATTATCAGGAAGGAGCGTTTAGTTCGCTGGCGTTGGTTATCTGCGGCATCATTACCTCGCTGATTGCGCCATTCCTGTTCCCGATTATTCTGTCGGTGATGGGATAAAACGAGACAAATCACACATTTTTAATTGATGTTACACACGTTGCATTAACAATGAGATATTGATCACTAATTGGGGTGTCCGCGCCCCGTACACTACGATCCCATTACATTGTTATGAGGCACAACGCCATGCATCCACGTTTTCAATCTGCTTTTTCGCAACTGGCGGCAGATCTGCAGACCGCTATCGCTCCCCTGCTAGCCGATCCGCACTTCCCTGCTCTGCTGAGCGCCGAGCAGGTCTCTTCGCTGCAAGCAACGACGGGGCTGGACGAAGACGCGCTCGCTTTTGCCCTCCTGCCGCTGGCCGCCGCCTGTGCTCGTGCAGATCTGTCTCACTTTAACGTCGGTGCTATCGCCCGCGGCGTGAGCGGAACCTGGTACTTTGGCGGCAACATGGAGTTCCTCGGCGCCACCATGCAGCAAACCGTGCATGCCGAGCAGAGCGCCATCAGCCATGCCTGGCTGCGCGGCGAAAAAGCCCTACAGGCTATCACCGTCAACTACACGCCGTGCGGCCACTGTCGTCAGTTTATGAATGAACTGAACAGCGGGCTGGCACTGCGTATCAATCTGCCGGGTCGTCAGCCGCATACGCTGAAAGACTATCTGCCGGATGCGTTTGGACCAAAAGATCTCGATATCAAAACCCTGCTGATGGACGAGCAGGATCACGGTTATCCGCTCGAAGGCGATGCGCTGGCGCAGGCCGCCATTCAGGCTGCCAACCATAGCCATACGCCATACAGCAAAGCGCCTTCCGGCGTAGCGTTGGAACTGCGCGACGGTACTATTTTCAGCGGCAGCTATGCGGAAAATGCCGCGTTCAACCCGACGTTGCCACCGTTGCAGGGTGCCCTGAACCTCCTGAGCCTGAACGGCTACGACTACCCGGATATCCAGCGCGCCATTCTGGCCGAACGCGCCGACGCACCGCTGATTCAGTGGGATGCCACCGCCGCTACGCTGAAAGCGCTGGGCTGCCACAATATCGATCGCGTGCTGTTGGGCTAACGATATAGCCCGGAGGAGGCGTGAACACGCCGACTCCGGGGTGACTCGCTTCCCTGTCCCGGCGGCGCTTCGCTTGGCCGGGCTACCAGACACCGGTTAATTTCCCCGCAATTAAACGATGGTTTCTTGCTCTTGTCCGACGGGTAAAGTAGCCTGATGTCTCCCTCGTCCACTATTGAGTCAAGTTCATGTTAAAGCGTGTGTTATACAGCCTGTTAGTCCTGTTCGGCCTGCTGCTGTTGACCGTGCTGGGTCTTGACCGTTGGATGAGCTGGAAAACGTCGCCCTATATTTACGATGAGCTGCAGGATCTCCCCTACCGACAGGTAGGCGTGGTGCTCGGTACCGCCAAGTACTACCGCACGGGCGTGATTAATCAATACTATCGTTACCGCATTCAGGGCGCGCTCAACGCCTACAACAGCGGCAAGGTCAATTATCTGCTGCTGAGCGGCGATAACGCGCTGCAAAGCTATAACGAACCGATGACCATGCGACGCGATCTGATCAAAGCAGGCGTCGATCCTGCCGATATCGTGCTCGACTACGCCGGTTTCCGCACGCTCGACTCTATCGTGCGTACCCGCAAAGTCTTCGACACCAACGATTTCATCATCATCACCCAGCGCTTTCACTGCGAACGCGCGCTGTTTATCGCCCTGCATATGGGGATTCAGGCGCAGTGCTACGCCGTGCCGTCACCGAAAGATATGTGGAGCGTCCGCCTTCGTGAGTTCGGTGCCCGCTTTGGCGCACTGGCTGACCTTTATCTCTTCAAGCGCGAGCCGCGTTTCTTAGGGCCACTGATCCCAATTCCCGCCCAGCAGGAAGTGCCCGCAGGCGCTCAGGGGTATCCGGCTGTGACGCCAGAGCAGTTGCTGGAGTTACAGAAGAAGAAAACACAGTAACCGTTTTCTAAATACCTTCGTTCTTGCCATCAAATTAGTTGATGAATCCTTCATTCACTAATAGTTCTTATTTGCATCTTATGTATTCCTGCTACCCACAAATAACCATATAAAAAATATGGTTATTTGTGGATTATTTCACAGACCCCTCTCCTTCATCCGCTTAGCCTGCCAGTAGTTGTTTCACTTTATTTGCCTTAATTAAACTAATCATTAAGGGAGCAATTATGTCGCAACATCAATACCAGGATGAGCTGATTTCCCGCCTTTACGCCGCTATTGGCAATCAAAGAGGCCTCCCGCTGTCTGCTGTGCCACGATGCGCCATGCAGCCAGTCTTGTCCGGCGGAGACCGACCCGGGCAAGTTCATTCGCTCAGTCTATTTCCGCAACCTTAAGGGCGCTGCCGAAACCATTCGGGAAAATAATGCGTTAGGGTCGGTGTGTGCACGGGTCTGCCCAACGGAAAAGCTGTGCCAGCAGGGCTGTTCGCGCTCAGGAATCGATACGCCGATTGATATTGGCCGCCTGCAGCGTTTTGTCACTGACTTTGAGCAGCAAACGGCGATGCAGATTTACCAACCGGGTCGTAAGGATAAAGGCAAAGTCGCCATCATTGGCGCGGGCCCTGCCGGATTACAGGCCAGCGTGACGCTCACCAATTTGGGTTATGACGTTACCCTGTTCGAAAAAGAAGCCCAGCCGGGCGGCTGGCTGCGGCACGGCATTCCGGAATTCCGCCTGCCGCAAAAGGTACTGGATGCTGAAATTGCGCGAATCAGCGAAATGGGCGTAACGATTCGCTGCGGCTGCGAAGTCGGCAAAAACCTGACGCTCGCCGAGCTAAAAGCCGACTACCGCGCCGTACTGCTGACCGTTGGGATGTCCAAAGGCTCAACGCTGCCGCTGTTTAACGACGCCAACCCGGTCGAAATTGCTGTCGATGTTCTCCAGCGAGCCCGCACTTCTGGCGGCAATATCACCGTACCGCAAAGCGCGCTGATTGTCGGCGGTGGCGACGTGGCGATGGACGTGGCCAGCACGTTGAAAATTCTCGGCTGCCCGTCCGTCACCTGCGTTGCGCGCGAAGAGCTGGCCGAATTCCCGGCAAGCGATAAAGAGTTCACCACCACCCAGGCGCTAGGCGTGTCAATTATCGATGGCTTTACACCTGTCGCCGTCACGGGTAACAACGTCACATTCCAGCACGTTCGCCTGCCCGGCGAGCTGACGCTGACGGCAGAGCGTATTTATCTCGCCGTGGGCCAACGCGCCGAGCTAGAGGCCTTTGCTGGTATTCAGGTACAACGCAACATCGTGGAAACGCACGACTACCAGACCAGCGACCCTCAGCTCTTCGCCGCGGGCGATATCGTCAAGGGAGACAAAACCGTCGTCTACGCCGTGAAGACCGGGAAAGAAGCCGCTCAGGCCATTCATCACTATTTAGAGGAGGCATGAACATGTTAACTAAAGATCTGTCGGTCACCTTCTGCGGCGTCAAATTCCCTAACCCGTTCTGTCTCTCGTCTTCACCGGTGGGCAACTGCTACGACATGTGCGCCAAGGCCTATGACAGCGGCTGGGGCGGTATCGTGTTTAAAACTATCGGCTTCTTTATTGCCAATGAAGTCTCGCCGCGCTTCGACCATTTGACCAAAGAAGACACCGGGTTTATCGGCTTTAAAAACATGGAGCAGATTGCCGAGCACCCGTTGGCGGAAAACCTGGCGGCAATCCGCCAGCTCAAGCAGGACTACCCTGATAAAGTGCTGATCGCCTCGATCATGGGCGAAAATGAACAGCAGTGGCAGGATCTGGCGAAACTTGTCGAAGAAGCCGGTGCCGACATGATTGAATGCAACTTCTCCTGCCCACAGATGACCTCCCACGCGATGGGCAGCGACGTCGGGCAAAGCCCGGAACTGGTAGAGAAATACTGCCGGGCGGTGAAGCGCGGCTCCTCTCTGCCAATGCTGGCCAAAATGACGCCGAACATCGGCGATATGTGCGAAGTGGCGCTGGCGGCTAAACGCGGCGGTGCTGACGGTATTGCCACCATCAACACCGTTAAATCCATTACCAATATCGACCTCAACCGTAAAATCGGCATGCCGGTAGTCAACGGCAAATCCAGCATCTCCGGGTATTCCGGCAAGGCCGTTAAGCCGATCGCCCTACGCTTCATTCAACAGTTGCGCACTCACCCCGAACTGAAGGATTTCCCTATCAGCGGGATCGGCGGGATTGAAACCTGGGAAGACGCCGCCGAGTTTTTGCTGCTGGGCGCGGCGACGCTGCAGGTCACGACCGGCATCATGCAGTACGGCTATCGTATCGTCGAAGATATGATAAGCGGCCTCTCCCACTATCTTAACGATCAGGGCTTCCATTCGCTTGATGAAATGATTGGCCTTGCCAACCACAACATCGTACCGGCCGAGGACCTTGACCGCAGCTACATCGTCTACCCGCATATTAATCAGGAAAAATGCGTCGGCTGCGGCCGCTGCTATATCTCCTGCTACGACGGCGGGCATCAGGCGATGGAGTGGAATGAGGAAACCCGCACGCCGCATTGTGATACTGAAAAATGCGTCGGCTGCCTGCTCTGCGGACACGTCTGCCCGGTGGCCTGCATTAGCCTTGGGGAGATAGCCTTTAAACCGGGTGAAAAAGCACACGCCGTCGCGCTTTAACCTCTTCAACCTGCGGCTACAAAATCAAAAGCCCGGCATTTTTCGCCGGGCTCTTCTTATGTTTCTCTTGCTACGCTTATTTCTTACGCGCGTACTTCAGGGAGTCCAGCGCCACAGCGAAGATAATGATCCCGCCCTTGATGATGTACTGCCAGTATGGGTTTACGCCGATATAGGTCAGGCCGTAGTTGATAACGGTGAAGATAATGACACCGGTCACCACGCCCAGCACGGTACCTACGCCGCCGCTGAATGACACCCCACCCACTACGCAGGCAGCAATGGCGTCCAGTTCGTACATAAAGCCGAGGTTGTTGGTTGCCGAGCCAATACGCCCTGCTTCCAGCATCCCGCCGAAGGCATAGAACACGCCGGACAGCGCATAAATCACCAGCAGGTTCAGCGCCACGTTAACGCCGGAGACTTTCGCCGCTTCCGGGTTGCCGCCGATAGCGAAGATGTTTTTACCAAAGCGGGTTTTGTTCCACAGGATCCAGACAAGACCAACGGCAATCAGCGCATAGAAGGTAATGTACGACAGGCGGAAGCTGCCCAGCGCGATAAACCCTTGCGTGAACGTCGAGAAGCCGCCATCGAAGCCGGAAATCGGCGACGCGCCCACGAAGTCGTAGTACAGGGAGTTGATGCCGTACACGATAATCATCGTACCCAGGGTCGTGATGAAAGGCGTCACGTTCAGGTAAGCAATGATGATCCCGTTAATCAGACCGATGACCGCGCCAATGGCGCAGACAATCAGGATAACCACGAAGATTGGCATGGTTGCCATCTCCGGGAACACCTTGTTGGCGTTCTCCATCGACTGCAACAGCGTCGCCGCAATCACCGCCGCCAGACCCACCTGACGACCTGCGGACAGGTCAGTACCCTGGGTAACGATCAGCCCGGCAACGCCGAGGGCGATAATAATACGTACGGAAGACTGGGTCAGGATGTTACTGAGGTTCAACAAACTTAAGAAAGTTGGGTCCTGGATAATAATAATGGCCAGCAGAACCAAAAGAACAACGTAAATACCGCCATCTTTCAGATAAGTGAGAAAGCTTTTTTTATTTAACGCACTCATGTCGAGCCCCTGAAATTAAAGGTGCAATGACGCAAGACGGAGAATTTCGTTTTGCGTTGCAGTTTTCGTTTCAACAATCCCGGCAACCAGGCCATTACTCATGACAAGGATGCGGTCAGTAATACCCAGTAGCTCTGGCATTTCTGAAGAAATAATAATGATCCCTTTATCTTTCTTCGCCAGCTCAGCGATTAATTGATAAATTTCAAATTTTGCACCTACGTCGATACCACGGGTCGGTTCATCCAGCATCAGTATTTCAGGCTGGGTTAACAGCCAGCGTCCAATAATGACCTTCTGCTGGTTACCACCGGATAACGAACCAATCTGTGTGTGGTGTCCAGGCGTCTTCACGCGCATAGAGTCGATAACCCATTGGGTGTCGCTCTTCATGCGAGAGTTATCCAGCAGACCCACTTTATTTTTATAGTTCTTGATATTCGAAATTAGTGAGTTAAATCCAATATCAAGGTAGGCGTAAATACCCGTCGAGCGACGCTCTTCGGTCACCAGCGCAAAGCCGTTATTGATCGCTTCGTTGGCGCTATGGTTATTAATTTTCTTGCCGTGCAGGGTAATGGTGCCGCCCGATTTTTCGCGCACACCAAACAGTGTTTCCACGATATCGGTACGCTTGGCGCCCACCAGCCCAGCGATGCCAAGGATTTCCCCTTTACGCAGCTGGAATGAAACGTCACGAATCGACGGCTGACGCAGGGACGTCAGATGCTGCACGTCGAGGATAACCTCGCCCGGTACGTTCTGGCGGTCCGGGAAACGCTGGTTCAGTGAACGACCGACCATCATGGCGATGATCTTGTCCATATCCAGCCCTTCCAGCGGCTGGGTGGCAATCCACTGACCATCGCGCAGAACGGTGATTTCATCACACAGTTGGAAAATTTCTTCCATCTTATGCGAGATATAGACGATGCCGCAGCCGCGGTCTTTCAGCTTACGGATAATGGTAAACAGGTGGTTTACCTCTTTTTCCGTCAGCGACGACGTAGGTTCATCCATAATCACGATTTTCGCGTTATAGGAGAAGGCCTTGGCGATTTCAATCATCTGCATCTGCGACACGGAGAGCGTACCGACGCGCGCGCGCGGGTCGATATCGATATCCAGCTCATCAAAGATGGCTTTGGTATCGCGATACATTTTGTCCTGGTCGACAAACATGCCTTTGGTTGGGTAACGACCTAACCACATGTTGTCCATAACCGAACGTTGTAATACCAGGTTAAGTTCCTGGTGAACCATCGAAATACCATTTTCCAGCGCTTCTTTAGCGGAATGGAAATCGATTTCTTTACCCTGGAATAGAATGCTGCCGGAATCTTTTTGATAGATCCCAAATAGGCATTTTAATAACGTTGATTTGCCCGCGCCGTTCTCACCCATTAATGCATGGATAGAGTGCGGACGAACTTTCAGGTTAACATTATCGAGTGCTTTTACGCCCGGAAATGACTTGTTGATCTGGCTCATTTCCAACAAGAATTCGCCAGACGGCTCTCTATTATTGTTGTCCATATATATACCTGGCTGCGATATTTCTGCGTCAGTATTTATAGGGCGCACAAATGCGCGCCCTATATATTTAAAGATTACTTACCGGTGAATTCGCTAAGGTTGTCTTTATCTACGCCAACGTAAGGTACGCGGACGATTTTATTCTCGATCTTCCAGTTGGTGCCATCAGCGGCGCCTTTACCGGCAGCGAGGTTTTTCGCCAGATCGAAGGTCGCTTTCGCCTGGTTGTTAGCATCGTTCAGCACGGTACCCGCCATTGCCCCAGATTTAACCAGCGCCAGCGCTTCCGGCAGCGCATCCACACCGAAGACAGGGATGGAAGATTTGTTGTGCGCTTTCAGCGCTTCTACCGCACCCATTGCCATCGCATCGTTGTTAGCGATAACCACTTCAATTTTGTTAGCGTTAGGGCCGGACAGCCATGCGTCCATCTTATCTTTAGCCTGAGCGGTATCCCACATGGCGGTATCCAGCTGCAGCTGCTGGGTTTTCAGGCCCTTGTCGTTCAGCTCTTTGATAACGTAGGTGGTACGCGCTTCAGCATCCGGGTGGCCCGGTTCGCCTTTCAGCAGCACGAACTGAATCTGGCCGTCTTTGTTCAGGTCCCAGTTCGGGTTTGCCGCCCAGTGTTTAGCAATCAGATCGCCCTGGATAATACCGGATTCTTTAGAATCGGTGCCCACGTAGTACGCTTTGTCATAGCTATCCAGCGCTTTACGAGAAGGTTCTTTGTTGAAGAAAACGATCGGTACGTTCTGGCCGCGCGCTTTTTCAATGACCGTGCCTGCCGCTGCAGGGTCAACCAGGTTGATAGCCAGCGCTTTCACGCCTTTTGCCAGCAGGACGTCAATCTGGTCGTTCTGCTTGGACTGGTCGTTCTGGGAGTCGTTCATCAGCAGCTGAACGTCCGGCGCGGCTTTCGCATCTTTCTCGATAGCTTTACGCACAACGGACATAAAGTTGTCGTCGTATTTATAGATAGTTACGCCAATACGGGTATCGGCAGCGTGCGCTGCTGCACCGAAAAACATGCTGGCCATCAGGGCAGACAGGGTTAACACCTTCTTATTCATGGTATCTCCGGTTTTATTATGCAGGGTAGTTCGGGTGAAAATAGTCGGCGGGCAGAGTTAATAAATTGTTACTGCACGACGAAATTCACTGATAAAAATTTGTTCTTCCGTGTTGAGCAACAATCCAGATGACGTTCTAAACTGTTTTTGCAGCTGATTTACGCTATAAAAAGTGATTAATCACCGTTACATCATGTTTCAGCCTGATAAACGCTGCCATCATAGCGATGCCGATGTTAACAATCTGTGAATTTACTCACAGATTGAAAACGGTTACATAACACTAACAAATTAGTTCGTGATGGGATGCACAGATTGCCGCTGCGCCACAGAATGGCGACGAACCAGCGTCGGCATAAAACAGTGAGTGGCCTCACTATCAAGCTTGCCCGCCGCTCCTAAAAGCGCCAGCTCCGTCGCCTGTTTTGCCATAGAAACAATCGGGTACCGGATGGTCGTCAACTGTGGATCGGTATAGCGAGCAATGGGAATATCGTCAAAGCCGATGACTGAAACCTGCTGCGGTACGGCAATACCGTTATCTTTAAGCGCACTCAGCGCGCCGGCCGCCATATTATCGTTATAGGCAAACACGGCGGTTAGCCCGGCATTGCGTCCGAGCAGTTCGACCATGGCCGCTTCCCCACCCTGCATATCCGGCGAGCCGGTGCCAACCCAGCTATCGGGAGCGACAATGCCCTGCTCCAGCAGCGCACGCGCCCACCCTTCCCGGCGCATATCATCATCTTCAATGCTGTGGCTGGACGCGAGATAGCCAATGCGCTGATGCCCATGATTGAGCAGCATCCGGGTTCCCATCAGCGCACCGCTGACGTTATCCAGGCAGACGCAGCGATGGGCATAGCCGGGAACGATACGGTTAATCAGTACCATGCCGGGCATGTGTGCCATAAACTCGCTGAGTTCCCGATCGCTTAAGGCTTTAGAATGGACGATAAGCGCACTACAGCGCTGACGAATCAGCACCTCAATGGCGTTGCGCTCTTTTTCTGCTTCGTGGTAGCTATTGCCAATAAGCACATATTTATGATGCTGCTGGGCGACGGTATCCACCGCTTTAACCAGCGCGCCAAAGAAGGCGTCGGAGACGTCCATCACCACGCAGCCAATGGTATCGCTGACCTGCGTTGCCAGCGCTTGCGCGTTCGCATTCGGACGATAACCCAATGCCGACACCGCTTTCATCACGGTATCGCGGGTATCCTGACTGACCAGAGCGCTGTTGTTCAGCACCCGTGAAACGGTGGCAACGGAAACGCCCGCCTGGCGGGCGACATCACGAATGGTGATCATACTCACCGCCCGATTTAATATTGCTGCAGTTCACGTTACACCCCCTATGTACAGCGAGAGCGCTATTCTGGCAGTGAGTCTGCGGCAACTACGTGAGAAAGGTCACAGCCTTGGAAACGGTTACATCCATTTTGTTAATGGTTGTGATCTGGATCGTTATCTAAATGTGTTGCGGAATGACACACCTGATGCTTTTGCCGTCAATTGACGCCACAGCCACTCAACGGGGCCCTGACGGAAATGACGCAGCCACAGCACAGAAAAGCCAAGGTTGACCAGCCATACGGGGACAACAAACGCCAGTAGCGTCAGACGGTCGTACTTCATAAATAGACCGAGGTGATAGAACAGCGTAGTGCAGATGAGCGTTTGCAGAAGGTAGTTAGTCAGCGCCATGCGCCCCACGCAGACCACCGCTGCCGCCAGCCGGGAACGGCTGATTTGCGGCCAGTAGGCGTAAGCCAGCGCGGCGTAACCAAGCGTTTGGATCGGCGCGCTAATTTCGCGCGGCGCTTGCAGCAAAAACGCGCACCAGCGATAGGCCCAGTCGAGATGCCACTGCGCGGCAATCGCCGGTAGGTTAATCAGCATGCCAAGAGAGATGCACAGCACCGCACAACGGCGGTAATGACGATGGCTGAACTGCCCTTTCAGCCAGCCGCAGCGCATCAATGCCGCCCCCATTAGCATCATGCCGGCAAGCTGCCAGCCGTACTGCGCACCCAGCGCCAGAAGGTTTGCCGAGAGCATATCGCTGCGGTTGCTGATGGCTTCAAATCCGCCGTTCAGCTTCCAGTAATGTTCGTAGAGCAGGTTTGAAGCATCCGGCACCCACGAGCGACTTTGTCCGTTATCCGCAATCAGCCCAAGCAACAGCAGTACCGCCACTCCAATGACGTACAGCATCGCGCCGGTATTGAATAAGGCTTTCACGTCGCGCGCGTCGCGAACCAGGCGCCAGCAAACCAGCCCCACCAACGCATAGGCGAGCAAAATATCGCCGTCCCAGAACAGCAGCCCGTGAATAAACCCGAGCAACGCCAGCAGCGTCAGGCGGCTTTGGATCCAGCGCGAGCCCCGCGGTAGCAGCAATTGCAGACCCGCACCAAACAGCAGCGCAAACAGCGTGAGGAATTTTACCTGCGCAAACAGGTCGAGGATGGCCCACGTCCAGGCATCACGAGAGGTAATCTCACCGTACCAGGCGGGGTTAAGATAAGCGGCCTTCGGCAAGCCGAAGGCGCTGATATTCAGCAGCAGGATACCCAGTATGGCTACGCCACGAATAAAATCCAGCGTGACGTTTCGTTCCATGCACCTGCTCCGTGAGTCGATTAGTTGTGGTGACGTACCGCGCGCAAGAACTCCTGGCGGGTATTCTGGCTGGACTTGAACAGCCCACCCAGAGAGGTTGTGGTGGTGGCACTGGTCGCATCGCGAATGCCGCGTGCTTTCACGCAGTAGTGCACCGCGTCAATAGACACTGCCACATTGTTAGTACCGAGCAGCGTTTGCAGCGCCGTCAGGATCTGCTGCGTCAGACGCTCCTGAACCTGCGGGCGCTGGGCGAAAAACTGCACGATACGGTTGATTTTAGACAGGCCGATCACCGAATCTTTCGGGATGTAAGCCACGGTCGCTTTACCGTCGATGGTCACAAAATGGTGTTCGCAGGTACTGGTTAAGGTGATATCGCGCACCGTGACCATCTCGTCGACCTTCATCTTATTTTCAATAACGGTAATTTTCGGGAAATTGGCGTAATCCAGACCGGAGAAAATTTCGTCGACATACATTTTGGCAATGCGATGCGGCGTTTCCATCAGGCTGTCATCACTCAGATCGAGGTTCAGCAGCTGCATGATCTCGGTCATATGCCCAGTAATCAGGCGCTTACGGGTTTCATTATCCATTTCGCGCTCCGATGGGCGCAGCGGGGTTTCCAGACCACGGGCGACCAGCGCTTCGTGTACCAGGACCGCTTCTTTACTCAGTGATGACATTTTTATTCTCCTGCAGGTGTGGCGCTTTGCTTTTATCGGTGCAAAGTTTGCACTCATTGTGCGTGAGGCGACGCACAGAATCCAGTATTCGTCGCGATAATTATTGCAATCGTTCTTATCTTTCAGGCTGAGGACGCCAGACCAGCGCGCCGCCAATCAGTAAGGCTACCGCGGCGATGCCCAGTGCAGGCTCCAGCCGCTGGGTGAGCCAGGTGGATATCGCCGAGGTCATCGGCCCCACCAGCTGCCCGACGGCGTAACCTGTGGTCAGCAGTCCGGCCATATATCGTGCATGTTTCGGTGCCAGTTCGCGGCCATAAAGCAGTGAAAGCTGAACCGCCGCTAAGAATCCACCACCGACCAACAGCGCACCACAAACCAGTCCGCTCATTCCCGGCAACAGCCAGGCCAGCAATACGCCTACCCCCTGCAACCACAGTACGACGGCCAGACGCTGATGGGCGTGACCGACTCGACGCATTGCGATACTCAGGCCAATCCCCACCATGCTCGCCAGCCCGAAAATCGGCCAGATAAACTGGGCAAACAGGCTCTCGGGAAAACGGTGGCTCGCCATCTGCGATAAAAAGGTGGCGGGCAAGATGTAACCGAAGCCAGCCAGGCTATAGCTCCACACCAGCCGTTTGAGATTGGTGGTTAAGCTCAGCGGCTCGGGTTTTTCACCGCTGCGGTGCAGCTCGCCGGGACGCGGCAGCCAGCGACCAATCAGCGCCACCAACAGCAGCGCCAGCACGCCATACAGCTGCCAGCCTGCCGCTGCGCTCAGCGACTGCGCATGAATAAACACGCCGAGCAGCCCGCTTAGCGCAATGCCCGCACCCGGCCCGGCAAATACCGCCGCGCTTAAGCCCGGCCTGGCGTAATGCGCCAGCCGTTCGTTAACCCACGCCGCCGTCAGCACCATTGCCCAGCCGCTCATGCAGCCAATCATAAAGCGCAGTGCGCCGTGCAGCCAGGCGTTATCCGCCAGCGCGGAGATAAAGGTCAGCGCAACGGCGCCCGCAATCCCGGCATAGAGACGCATTTCCACGCCGCGATGGGCGCGCATGGCGTCCCACGCGCCAACCAGATAACCCAGATAGTTCAGCGCGGCGACGAGACCCGCGCTGGTCAGCGTCAGCTCGCCTTCGCCGATCATCAGCGGCACCTGAGGGGTGAACGCGAAGCGCCCTATCCCCATTGTTGCCACCAGTACCAGAAAACCGCTTAGCGCAATACGTACCGGCATGAACGCCCCGGATGTAAATGTAAAGTTATCTTTATGATGCAACATGTCGATGTTATGCGGAAGTGAAAGTTACTCACCGCTGATGAATTATCTGTATGATGGACTGATATATTTTGACCAAAACCGCGAGGAGCGCGCATGGAAATGCTTGAAGAGCACCGCTGTTATGGCGGCTGGCAGCAGCGCTGGCAGCACCATTCTGCCACGCTAAATTGCACGATGACCTTTAGTCTGTTTTTGCCTCCGGAAGGGAAAAAAACGCCGCCGGTGCTGTACTGGCTGTCTGGCCTGACCTGTAACGACGAGAACTTCACCACCAAAGCCGGGGCGCAGCGCGTTGCCGCCGAGCTGGGCATTGTGCTGGTGATGCCGGACACCAGCCCGCGTGGCGAGGGTGTTGCCAATGATGCCGGATATGACCTCGGCCAGGGCGCAGGTTTTTACCTGAACGCTACCGAGTCCCCATGGGCCGCGCATTACCGCATGTATGATTATCTGTGCGACGAACTGCCAGCGCTGATTCAGGCGCAGTTTAACGTGAGCCCGCGAAGCGCGATTAGCGGCCACTCCATGGGCGGCCACGGCGCGCTGATGCTGGCGCTGAAAAACCCAGGCAAATATTGCAGCGCGTCCGCCTTTGCGCCGATCGTCAACCCAAGCCGGGTGCCGTGGGGGCAGAAAGCGTTTAATGCCTATCTGGGTGATGACGTTGCTCGCTGGAAAGAATGGGACAGCACCGAGCTGCTGCTGGCAAGCCAGGCAGAGCATGCAATCCCGATGTTGATCGATCAGGGTGACAACGATCAATTTCTCGCCGACCAGCTCCAGCCAGCGGTCTTTGCCGAAGCCGCGCGGCAGAAAGACTGGCCGCTGACCCTACGCATTCAGCCGGGTTACGACCACAGCTACTACTTTATTGCTTCGTTTATTGAAGATCACCTGCGCTTCCACGCCGAGCACCTCTGCAAGTAGGCCGGATAAGGCGCTCGCGCCGCCATCCGGCAATGCCTGCCTGATGGCGCTGCGCTTATCAGGCCTACAGATCATAACCCAATCACATTGCTTACCTTTCCGGCAACGTATACGGATACGCCTTGCGATACTGCAACGGCGTTTTCCCCATATTTTTGCGAAAACAGGTAATAAACCACGCGTACTCGGTAAAACCGACCCTTTCGGCAATCTCCCGCACCGAATGCTGTGAATGCAGCAACAGCTCGCAGGCCTGGCGAATGCGCCGCATCATTAAATACGCCTGAATCGTCCCGCCGGTTTCATCATGAAAACGCCGTGAGGTATGCCCGCGCGAGCAGCCCATCACGGTGGCAATCTCCTCTAATGAACAGCGTTCATGATAGTGGTTCTCCAGCCAGCGGATAATCGTCGACGAGAAAGTGTTATGCCCTACCGCCTGCTCCTGCTGCGGCAACAGGCTAATCAGCTGCATAATCAAAAACGCGCTGTCGCTGGTACTCCAGCTCTCTTCGTGCGTTAAGTTTTCAAAGCGCTGCAACAGCGTTTCAATCACCGGCTGTAGGTCACCAACGTCAAACACCCTCGCCTTTTCACCGCGCCCGCAGAGCTGACGCAGTAGCATCTGCTGACGGGGAAAATCCCGCAGCCAGGGTTCAATCAACGACGGGTTAAAGTGCAGCGTAGTACGGTGATAGAGGTTGCGATCGCTTTGCTCGACGTAAACCTTGTGAAGTTTGCCCGGTGGAAAAATAAATAGTCGCCCCGGCTTCACCGTATATTGCTGATGCTCCATCAGCGCGATGCCCACCCCCCGTGAAACGGAAAGGATCTCCGCGCACTGGTGCCAGTGGTAATAGTTGGCGGGTAGATTCTGCATCCGATTGAAATAGATAGATTTATCGTTGAGATGAATCTGTTCGAGATAGGTGGTGTCTTCCGTTGGTTGTGAATGTGCCACAGTGCCAGCCCCGCATGTTAATAAACTTAAACTTTCATCATCGGAATAAAACTTTTGCGCCAAATTACGCCATAAAATTATTTTTAATTACCCTTCATGCTTAAAAGTAAGAGCACAATCACATTTGCCAACCGCGTCAAATTCCTATTATTCGTCCGCCATCAACAAACTGAAACGGGATTTCATCATGCGGACAAAACAAGAATATGGTGCATTAGTCGAGGGTTGGATAGCGGCGGCGGTTCCCCGTTTATCGGCGGACTGCACGCGACTTCATGCGGGCGATACCGCCGCGCAATACCCGGACGACGTCGCCGGAATGGAAGGTTTTGTTCGTCTGATGTGGGGCCTATTTCCGCTGGTGAGCGGCGGTACCGTACCAGCGTGGCACGATGCGTTTGTCACCGGAGTGCGCAATGGCAGCAACTCACAGCACGCAGGCTACTGGGGTGATGTCGGCGACAACGACCAACGCTGCGTAGAAATGGCGGCCTTTGGTCTCGGCCTCGCGCTGCCCAACGGTAAGCTGTGGTCGTCGCTCTCAGCCGAAGAGCAGAATAATCTCACCCACTGGCTCAGCCAGAGCGCAGACGTCGCGGTGCCGGACAACAACTGGCACTTCTTCCCGGTGCTCATTCAGCTTGGGCTGAAGTGCGTCGGACGCCCCTACGACATGGCGGTCATCAACCGTCATCTCGATGCCATTGAGCCCTTCTGGCTCGGCAACGGCTGGTATAGCGACGGCGCGGGCAAGCCACGCGACTATTATATCTCCAGCGCCTTCCATTTTTATGGCCTGATCTACAGCCACTTTATGCAGGACGTCGACCCGGAGCGCTGCCTGCGCTATCGCCAGCGCGCCCAGCAGTTCGCTAAAGATTACGCCTACTATTTTGCCGCTAACGGCGAGGGTATTCCGTTTGGCCGCAGCCTGACCTACCGCTTTGTGCAGGTTGCGTTCTGGAGCGCGGTTGCCTTTACCGAACTGGAGGTATTTACCCCGGGCGTGGTGAAGGGGCTGATTTTACGCCACCTTGAAAGCTGGCTCGATAAACCGTTTATCGGCGCAGATGGCCTGTTCACCATCGGCTACAGCTACCCAAACCTGATTATGGCCGAGGACTACAACAGCCCCGGTTCCCCCTACTGGGCGCTGAAGGCGATGCTGATTCTGGCGCTGCCGGAAGAGAGCGCCTTCTGGCAGGCCGCATGTGAACCGCTGCCAACGTTGGACGCGATTCACCCGATTCCCGAGGCAGGGCAAATCATCGTCCATAGCGATGAGCAGCGCCACGCATGGATGCTGATGTCCGGTCAGTTCGACAAAAATAACTTCGTTAACTTCGAGCAGAAGTACTGCAAATTTGCCTATTCCAGCCAGTTTGGTTTTACCCTGGAGCGTGGGCGCTACGGCCTGAGCCACGCGGCGGTGGATTCCATGCTGCTGTTCAGCAACGGTGATGAATACTATCGCGGCCGCCGCGAGTGTGACGGCTCTGAGGTGACGGATAGCTGGGTTCGTAGCGAATGGCGTCCGTGGGACGACGTGACCGTCACCACCTGGCTGGTTGCGCTGCCACAAGGCCACGTGCGCGTCCACCGCATACACACGCCGCGAGCGCTGGACTGCGTTGAGGGCGGATTTGCGGCTAATCGCCACCAGCAAACGCACCAGACCATCACCGAAAACGGTGTCACCCTTGAAACCGCGCACCACTATAGCCGGATGGTGAGCCTGACCGACGATCGTCAGCCGTTCACCGTCACCACGCCGCCGAACAGCAATTTGCTGTACGCCGCGCCGGCCACGATTCCCTGCCTTCGCACTCAGCTTAGCGCTGGCTCCTACTGGCTCGCCTGCTACGTCAGCGCCAACCCGGGCGCGGTGCGTGAACTGCCGGCACCATTACATTTTGATGTTACGACACAGCAGTTAACCGTGAACGACCTGACGCTCACCATAAGATAACCCTGACCTCTGGATAACGGCGGAGACCGCAATGACCACGATGATTCAGTCGACACGTTCGGCGTATATAAAACTCAGTCTCTTTGTTTTTCTGTTTACCTTTACCTGGGCGGCAAGCTTCGGCCTGTACGCTATCTGGCTTGGCGATAAAGCGGGGCTCGATGCCGTGGATATCGGCACCGTCTTCGCGGTGAACGGCGTATTCGCGGTGGTGATTAAGCCGGTGTACGGCTACATCATGGACAAAATCGGCATGAAGAAGCACCTGCTCTATTTTGTGTGCATTGTCTCGGCGTTGATGGCACCGTTCTATATCTGGATCTACCTGCCGCTGCTGCAAACGCATTTCATCACCGGCATGATTGTCGGCGCGCTGTTCTTTAGCCTCGGCTGGTACGCGGGCGTGGCGGCTGAAGAGTCCTACGTCGACCGCTTCAGCCGCCTGTATAATATGGAGTTTGGCCGTATCCGCATGTGGGCGGCGCTCGGCTGGGCGACTGCCTCCTCTTTCTCCGGCTTCCTCTATAACATTTCGCCAAAAATCAACTTCGCCATCAGCAGCGTGTCGGCGCTGTGCATGTTCGCCGTGCTGCTGACGCTCAAGGTGGACCATTTCGGCAAAGAAGAAAATAACGTTTTATCGAAAGAGAAAATCGTCATTACCGACGTGCTGAACCTGCTGAAAAACCGCAAGTTCTGGATGTTTTCGCTCTACATCGCGGGCGTGGCCTGGATGATGTTTATCGCTGAGCAGCAGTTCTCCCGCTACTTCGTCACCTTCTTCTCAACCAAAGAGGAAGGCAACGCGATGTTCGGCTATATGAGCACCGCGCAGTCCGCCGCAGAATTCTTCGGCATGATGCTGGTTCCGGCGATTATCAACCGCATCGGTGCCAAGCAGGGCATGCTGCTTACCGGTCTGGTTATCAGCCTGCGCCTGATTATCTCCGGCATGACCAACGATCCGCTGATTATCTGCCTTGTAAAACCGCTGTACGGTATTGAGATTGCCCTGATTCTGGTGTCGGTCTTCAAATACATTGCCGAGCATTTCGACAAACGCGTCAACGCCACCATGTACCTGCTGGGCTACCAGGCGATGATCTACGTCGGTTCTATCGTCGTCGCACCGCCGGCGGGTTATGCCTATCAAACTATCGGCTTTGAGCACACCTATCTCATCATGGGCATTATCGCCCTGGTGTTCACCGGCGTCTCCGCCCTCACCTTATCAACCTGCTACAGCCACAAAAAGCGCGCTGTAGAACAGGAAATCAAGCAGCAAGCGCTTAATTAAAACGGGAATATGCCAGCATGATGTCTGAACAGATCAGAAAAGAACCCCTTGCCTCATACACTCTGAAACCGGGAGAACGTGA
Source organism: Kluyvera ascorbata ATCC 33433 (assembly GCF_000735365.1). Taxonomy (GTDB): domain Bacteria; phylum Pseudomonadota; class Gammaproteobacteria; order Enterobacterales; family Enterobacteriaceae; genus Kluyvera; species Kluyvera ascorbata. The sequence continues at coordinate 28,955 of NZ_JMPL01000024.1, forward strand.
AGAGATTGACCGTAAAATTCGCGGGGCGATGCCTGCGCTGCTGAAGGCTATTGATGACAATGCCGACTATTTCGGCTCGCGCTTCCCGGATGCGGCCTGTAAAAACGGGGTCTATCCAATTATTGATAACGTCGAATGGACCACCAGCTTCTGGACCGGGCAGCTGTGGCTGGCCTATGAGTGGACGGGGCTTGAGCGCTACCGCACGCTGGCGGAGCAGCATATTCACTCCTTCGGCCAGCGGATTATTAACCGCGACCACACTAACCATCACGATCTGGGCTTCCTTTATAGCCTCTCCTGCGTGGCGGGCGAGCGTCTGACCGGCAACCGCGAGGCGGGCTACATCGCCCTGCTTGCCGCCGAAGCGCTGATGGAGCGCTACAACGAGAAGGCCGGGATCATCCAGGCGTGGGGTGAGTTAAATAATCCTGAGCAACAGGGCCGCATGATAATCGACTGCAACATGAACCTGCCGCTGCTGTATGAAGCCAGCGCGGCTAGCGGAGACCCGCGCTACGCCGAGGCGGCAAAGCAGCACATTGAGCGGGCGCGTCGCCATATCGTGCGTGCAGACGGCTCGACCTTCCATACCTGGTATATGGATGTAGAAACCGGCGAGCCGCGCTTTGGTAACACCCACCAGGGCTTTTCCGACGATTCATGCTGGGCGCGCGGCCAGGCGTGGGGCGTGTACGGCTTCCTGCTGAACTACCTGCACACCGGCGATGAACGCCTGCTGACGCTGAGCCAGACGCTGGCGAATTACTATCTGAACCGGTTGCCGGAGGATCTTGTCTGTTATTGGGATCTGGCGCTGACCGATCCTACCAGCGAGCGCGACAGTTCGGCGGCGGCAATCGTCGCCTGCGCCCTGCTGGAGCTGGTTAAGCATCTGCCTGTTACTCATCCGGATCGTGAGAGCTATGAAACGCTGGCGCTGCGGATGATTGGCAATATGATCGACGGTTACGTTAACCGCGAGCATACTCCGGGCCAGGGTCTGCTTAAGCATTCGGTCTATTACTTTAAAGGTGGGGTTGGCGTGGACGAGTGTTGTAGCTGGGGGGATTACTTCCTGATGGAAGCGATGGTGCGAGCGACGAGGAACTGGCAGAGCTACTGGTAATAAAAGGCCCGATAACGTTGCGCTTATCGGGCCTTTTATTATGGTGCAATTCCCGGGGTCGCTTTGCTCGCCCGGGCTACCGTAGTCAGTAGCCCGGCCAAGCGTAAGCGCCGCCGGGGTTAGCACAGACTTAGAAGCGGTAATCCACCGCCATAAAGTAGCGGCGACCATCTTCGTTATAGCTGTAGTCATCACGATTCAGGTCTTTATCCCCGACGTTGAGCACGCCCGCGCGCAGCTTGACGTCTTTGGTCGCCTGCCATGAGCCGCCGATATCCCAGGTGGTATAGCCACCCGGTGTTTTCGCCGTAGCCGACGTGGCACGCTGCTTACCGGTATAGCTTCCCGCCAGATAGAACGTCCAGTCCTGAATCGGGCTCCAGTCTACACGCCCATTACCGGTATGGAACGGCAGCTCCTGCAGCGGCTTGTCACCGCCGTTGCTCAGGTCTCGCCCGTCGTTATAGGTGTAATTCAACGTCACCTTCCAGTCGTCGCCAAACGGTACTTTCAGCTCGGACTCCACGCCGCGAATACGCGCTTTGTTAACGTTGTAGTAGGCAAACACCGGCACACCGTTATCGAAACCAACAAAGTTCGGATAGCCCGGCGCAGCATTCTTATCACGCGTACGACTGATGTTAATCATGTCGTCGATGTCATTCTGGAAGGTGGTGACGTTGGCCTGCACGCCTTCCAGCCAGCCCTCTTCGCCCTGGTAGTAAAGACCCACTTCGAAACTCTCACTGGTTTCCGGCTTCAGATCCGGGCTACCAACGATACGGCAGCCGCCACGGCAGGAATTGGTGGCCCAGTCAGGACTCAGCTGCAGCAGAGAAGGCGCTTTAAACGCCGTCGCCCATCCCCCTTTTACCGTCACGGTATCGGTCGCGTTATAGACCAGATACGCACGCGGGCTCCAGTGATCGCCATAGGTCTGGTGATCGTCCATACGGATACCGGTGGTCAGCGCCAGCGGCTCGAAGATGCGCCATTCATCTTCGAGGAACAGCGCATATTGGCTGGCTGACGTTTCGCTGCTGGTACCGCGCGTCAGGTTAACTGGGTCGCTCAGCTTATCGTGGCGCCATTCACCACCGAAGGTCACCAGTTGGTTAATCACCCCCAGCGGCAACACGTATTTCCCGTCGATGGTGTTGCTTTCCGAGGTGATTTCACTGGCGTTGCCAGGGTTCTTATTGACGACCTTCTCGCCGTAGTACTTAAGCTCGCTGTTGCCCAGTTCCCATCGACCATTGTGACTTAACGAGTAGTTCTGGCGTTCAACGCGGTTACGATCGAGCGAGTCAGAGTCGCGGTCCTGGCGATCGAAACCGTAGCCCGCGGTAATATCGTTGCTCTCGTTTGGCGTCCAGGCAAATTCAACGTTGGCATCGCGGCTGGTGAAGCCTTCAATACGCGGGCTCTCACCGGTGGTGCTGGTTGTAGAAGTCTGTTGAGCGTCTTTCTCGCGTTTTGCCAGACTACCGAAAGCCTTCATGCCGAGCACGCCATCCACCAGCGGGCCTGCGGTATAGAACTGGCCGTTCCAGGTGTCACCGCGGTCGCGATGTTCCTGAATGGTGGTATCTGCGGTGACGGTTCCCGTCCATTTAGCGCCAATCTTTTTGGTGATGATATTGACCACGCCGCCCAACGCATCGGAACCATACAGCGAGGACATAGGCCCACGCACCACTTCGATACGCTCGATGGCGTCTACCGGGATCCAGTTGAGGTCGAAATCATTGTGGCGGAAGACGACGTTACGCGAGTTGACGCGCTTACCGTCGATAAGAATCAGGGTATAGCTGCTATCCAGACCGCGAATACTCACGCCCTGGCGGTTATCCCCTTCGTTGGTGAGCTGAACGCCCGGAACTTCTTTCAGCACATCTTTCAGGTTCTGCACCGGTTTGCGCTGCAAATCTTCCTGAGTGATCACGCTGATACTGGCGGGCGCATCCTTCACGCTTTGCTCGGTGGCAGCCGCCGTTACGACCATCACGTCTTTATCATCGGCAGCGCAAACCGGCAGCGCCAGGGACATTACGGACGCACAAAGCCCGCCCCGAACCAAGGGGTTTAACCTAAACATTCCATATCTCCATGAGGTGAATACTGAATTAAAACAAAGAGGTCTTACTCACAAATGCTGCTGCAATGCCGTTGACCGACGGCCTGTTGTTTTATGCAGATGTGGCTGGTCCCTCCAGGTTTTATCCATCAGGAGTGGAAATGGCTTCATCCTTTTATATGAGGCGTGATAATAAACGCAATGATAACGATTATCAATTAAGGTTATTTAAAGTTATGTCAAGAAGTAACTATTTGCGTCTATTCCATCGGTGGCGAGCATAAAAAACCTCTCCGAAGAGAGGCTTTCATCGTATACCGAACGGCTGATTATTTCTTAAAGCGTTCCGGGAAGTGCATTTCGCTATAGCGTACGAAGTGCGTACCGCGGGTCAGCTTATAGCCGAACCAGATAACCAGGAACAGCGGAATACCGATATAGGTTGCCGCTACGCCGCCCCAGTCGATGGTATCGGCCAGGAATGCTTCGTAGTTCTGGCCCAGAGTAATAATCAGGCACAGCACGAAGGCGAAGATTGGCCCCAGCGGGAAGAACCCGGAACGGTACGGCAGGTTGTTCAGGTCATGACCCTGCATCACGTAGCCGCGACGGAAGCGATAATGGCTAATCGCAATCCCCAGCCAGGCGATAAAGCCGGTCATCCCGGAGGTGTTCAGCAGCCACAGGTAGACGGTCTGGTTGCCAAACATCGAGGTCAGGAAGCACAGGCCCGCAATGACGGTTGTTGCATACAGCGCGTTACGCGGTACGCCGCCACGAGACAGCTTCGAGAAGATGCGCGGCGCTTTGCCGTCACAGGCCAGGGTGTAGAGCATACGGGTAGAAGCGTACATCCCGGAGTTACCCGCCGACAGCACCGCCGTCAGGATAACCGCGTTCATAATCGCCGCCGCAGAGAGCAGACCCGCGTGTTCGAACACCAGCGTGAACGGGCTGACGGAGATATCTTTCACGTCGTTACGCAGCAGGCTTGGGTCGGTGTAAGGAATGATCAGGCTGATAATCAGGATCGCGAACACATAGAACAGCAGGATACGCCAGAACACCTGACGCACCGCGCGCGGAATGTTCTTCTCAGGATCTTCAGATTCGCCCGCCGCAATACCGATAAGCTCGGTACCCTGGAAGGAGAAGCCGACGATCATCGCCACGCCAATCATTGCCGATAACCCACCGGCAAACGGCGCGTCGCCGGTTGTCCAGTTGCTCCAGCCGACAGGCTGCGCACCTTTGAAGATGCCGAGGATCATCATGATGCCGACGATGATAAAGATGATAACGGTCGCCACTTTGATGAGCGAGAACCAGTATTCCGCTTCGCCAAAGCCTTTCACCGAGATGTAGTTCAGCAGGAAGATAACGCACAGGAACAGCGCGCTCCAGATCCAGCCTGGAGTATCCGGGAACCACCAGCTCATCACCAGCTGCGCGGCCACCAGGTCAACGGCGATCGTTACCGCCCAGTTGTACCAGTAGTTCCAGCCCAGCGCGAAGCCGAAGCCCTCTTCCACATAGTTCTGGCCATAGGTGGCAAAAGAACCGGATACCGGCATATAGGCTGCCAGCTCGCCAAGACTGGTCATCAGGAAGTACACCATCAGGCCAATCAGAATATAGGAAAACAGCGCGCCGCCCGGGCCCGCCTGAGAAATGGTTGCGCCGGACGCAACAAACAGGCCTGTACCAATGGAACCGCCAATGGCGATCATCGTCAGGTGACGCGCCTTGAGTTCGCGACGTAACGCGGGCGCTTGTGTGGTTTTTGTTTCGGAACCCATGTGAAAATGCTATCCATCCAAAAAATGAGGCGCGATTGTAGCAGACGAAGCCCGCAGATCACGGTAGAAATGCGCTGTTATAAGAGACCTTCATGATTGGCCTCTTATTATAAGTAAAGCAGCCGATGGCGATTTTAGATATCGCAGTAGTGCAAAAAGCGCTTAAGGGCATTGGAAAGATGTTTTTGCCGATGATGGATGCGCCATAGCGTGCGGCTGAGCGTCGGCAGCGGGATTGCCACTTCCACCAACGTTCCGGCTTCCAGCTGTTCAGCAATCACCCGCCGCGACAGACAGCTAATGCCCAGGTCGTGACGCACCGCGTGTTTGATGGCTTCCGAGTTACCCAACTCCATGCCCATCTGGAACTGCGGCAGGTGCGAAAGCAGCAGGTAATCGACAATTTCTCGGGTGCCCGATCCTTTCTCACGCAGGATCCACGGTGCCATCGCCAGCTTTTCGAGCGTCACCTCACCCAGCAGCCAGGCGCTGTTCGGCGCGGAGAACACCACCAGCTCATCGTCGAGCCACGGCTCGGCAATAATATCCGCAGAGTGGCATGGGCCTTCAATCAGGCCGATATCGACGCGAAAGTCCGCCACCGCGTTAATCACATCCTGGCTGTTGCCCACGCTCAGTTCCAGCGGCAGCGTAGGAAAATCCTTGCGGTATCGGGCGATGATGCCCGGCAGAATATAGTTGCCGATGGTGCTACTGGCGTAGACGCGAATCGCACCGTTATCTTCACGAAACAGCTGCTCTATTTCCCCAGCCTGTTCCAGCAGCGCCAGCGCACGCGGGTACAGCAGGCGGCCGTGCTCGTTAACCACCAGCCGTTTGCCGACGCGGTCGAAAAGCTGTACGCCCAGCTGCCCTTCAAGATCGGTCAACGCCGCGCTGACCGCCGACTGCGACAGCGCCAGCATCTGAGATGCCTGGGTCGTTGAGCCACTTTTCAGTACCTCTGCAAAAACTTCTAACTGCCGCAGCGTGATGTGCATAGTGTTTCAGCCGCTCGGGCCGCCCTTACCAGTTATTACGATTAATTATAAATATATAATCAATTTTATCTTTAAACCAGCGAGGCGTAACCTTTTAGCCAGACAAAGGAGAAGGCTATGACACAGGTCACCTTAGAAACGCATCATCATCGCGGTATCAAACATTTTATCCCTGGGCTCGCCCTTAGCGCCGTGATTACCGGTGCCGCAGTCTGGATCGGCAATATCCCGACCGTAGCAGGCGTAGGCATGAGCGCGCTGACGCTAGCCATCCTGTTCGGGATGGTGATTGGTAACACGATTTACCCAAAACTCTGGCAGTCCTGCGACGGCGGCGTGCTGTTCGCCAAGCAGCATTTGCTGCGTCTGGGCATTATTCTTTACGGCTTCCGTCTGACCTTCGCCCAGATTGCCGACGTGGGGGCGAGCGGTATTATCATCGACGCCCTGACGCTGTGCAGTACCTTTATGATGGCCTGCTGGCTCGGGCAGAAGGTCTTTGGTCTTGATAAACACACCAGTTGGCTGATTGGTGCCGGTAGCAGCATCTGCGGTGCGGCTGCGGTACTGGCGACCGAGCCGGTCGTGAAAGCCGAGGCGAGTAAAGTGACCGTCGCGGTGGCAACCGTGGTTATCTTCGGTACGTTGGCTATCTTCATCTACCCGGCCATGTACCCCCTTCTGGCGCACTGGTTTACACCTGAAACCTACGGTATCTATATCGGCTCGACCATGCACGAAGTGGCGCAGGTTGTGGCAGCGGGCCATGCGGTAACGCCAGAAACGGAAAACGCGGCGGTAATTGCCAAAATGCTGCGCGTCATGATGCTGGCTCCGTTCCTGCTGTTTATGGCCGCTCGTGTTAAACAATTGGCTCCGGCAGGTGCAACAGAGAAAAGCAAAATCACGATCCCATGGTTTGCCATCCTGTTCATCGTGGTTACCATCTTCAACTCGTTCCACCTGCTGCCAAACAGTGTGGTGCAAATGCTGATTACGCTGGACACCATCCTGCTGGCGATGGCAATGGCGGCGCTGGGCGTGACCACACACGTTAGCGCACTGAAAAAAGCCGGTGCGAAACCGCTGATGATGGCGCTGGTGCTGTTCATCTGGCTGATTGTCGGCGGCGGTGCGATTAACTTCGCTATCCACTACCTGATGGCATAATCGACAACGACTCAGCGCTTTTAACCCGCTATACTCCCCCTTTTGAGTATGGCGGGTTTAACTATATGAAATACATCGGAGCGCACGTCAGCGCCGCGGGCGGCCTGGCAAACGCCGCAATTCGGGCAGCGGAAATCGAAGCGACCGCCTTCGCCCTGTTCACCAAAAATCAGCGTCAGTGGCGCGCCGCACCGCTGACCACCGAGATTATCGACGACTTCAAAGCCGCCTGTGACAAGTATCACTACACTCCGGCACAAATTCTTCCTCACGACAGCTACCTGATTAACCTCGGTCATCCGGTGGAAGAAGCGCTGGAGAAATCCCGAGAAGCCTTTATCGACGAGCTGACGCGCTGTCAGCAGTTGGGGCTGACGTTACTGAACTTCCACCCGGGCAGCCATCTGCTGCAAATCGACGAAGACAAGTGTCTGGCGCGTATTGCCGAGTCCATCAACATTGCGCTGGCGCAGACTGAGGGCGTGACGGCGGTTATTGAGAATACCGCCGGTCAGGGCAGCAACCTCGGCTTTAAGTTCGAACATCTGGCAGCCATCATTGATGGCGTCGAAGATAAGTCACGCGTTGGCGTGTGCATCGATACCTGTCACGCTTTCGCCGCGGGCTATGACCTGCGCACCACCGAAGCCTGTGCTGACACCTTCGCTGAATTCGAACGCATTGTCGGCTTTAAGTATCTGCGCGGCATGCACCTGAACGACGCCAAAAGCGAGTTCGGTAGCCGCGTTGACCGTCACCACAGCCTGGGCGAAGGCAACATTGGGCACGATGCGTTCCGCTTTATCATGCAGGACAACCGTTTTGATGGCATCCCGCTGGTGCTGGAAACCATTAATCCGGATATCTGGGCAGAAGAGATTGCCTGGCTGAAGGCGCAGCAGACCGAGAGCGCTACCGTCTGATTGCCCGGTGGCGCTGCGCTTACCGGGCCTACAGGTTCGGGCAAGAATGATAAAGCGCAGCCGCTATCAGGCATAAAAAAAGGGCCGAATCATCGGCCCTTTTTTACGTTTGTACCAGGATTACGCTTTCGCGGCAACCACACCTTCCGGGCGTTTCAGCACCGCATAGGAGAGACCCGCCACCAGCGTACCCACCACAATCGCAATCAGGTAACCCAGCACTGGAGTGATAGCGCCAGGAATCAGCAGCACGAACAGACCACCGTGCGGTGCCATCAGTTTTGCGCCAACTGCCATCGAGATAGCACCGGTAACTGCGCCGCCAACGATACAGCAAGGAAGAACGCGCATCGGGTCACGAGCCGCAAACGGAATCGCCCCTTCAGAGATAAAGCACAGGCCCAGAACCAGCGCCGCTTTGCCCCCTTCACGTTGACCCTGATCGAATTTCTTACGCGCAACCAACGTTGCAATACCCATCGCCAGCGGCGGCACCATACCGGCTGCCATAATGGCGGCCATCGGTGCGTAAGTCTGGGTACTCAGCAGACCAACGCCGAACGCGTATGCTGCTTTGTTGACCGGACCACCCATATCGGTACACATCATCGCACCAAGGATAGCGCCCAGCAGGACCGCGTTCGCGGTGCCCATGGTTTGCAGCCAGTGGGTCAGCCAGGTCAGCAGCGCGGCAACCGGGGTACCAATGAGATAAATCATTGCCAGGCCGACAATCAGGCTGGATACCAGCGGGATTATCAGAATAGGCTTCAGCGCTTCCATGCTTGGTGGCAGCTTCAGCTTGGTGCTAATAAGTTTTGCCACGTAACCGGCAAGGAAGCCCGCGATGATACCGCCGATAAAGCCGGAACCGCCGCTCACTGCCAGCATACCGCCGATAAGACCAGGGGTCAGACCCGGACGGTCAGCAATGGAGAAGGCAATAAAGCCTGCCAGCACCGGCACCATCAGCGCAAAGGCTGAACCACCGCCAATCTGCATCAGCGCCGCAGCCAGCGTACCTTTGACTTCAAACGCTTTAATACCGAAGGCAAATGACAGCGCGATACACAGACCGCCCGCCACAACCATTGGCAGCATGTAAGAAACACCGGTCAGCAGGTGACGATACGCCCCGCCGCCGCTCTCTTTCTTCCCAGCATCCGCCGGAGATTTCGTCTGGCCAGAAGGCTGATACGGCTTCGCTTCAACCATCGCTTTATCCAGTTCCTGCGCGGTTTTCTTCAGCGCAAGACCGGTGGTGGTGCGATACATTGGCTTACCGGCGAATTTCGCCAGATCCACTTCAATGTCCGCCGCTACGATAACCAGGTCAGCCGCTTCGACTTCTTCTGGGGTAATCGCGTTACCGGCACCCACGGAGCCGCGGGTTTCAACCTTCACCCACAGACCGCGTTTTTTGGCTTCGGTCTCAATGGCTTCAGCCGCCATGAAAGTATGCGCCACGCCGGTTGGGCAAGCGGTGACCGCTACGATACGTTTTACCGCACCTTTCGCAGTTGGTTCCGCCTGCGCCGGGGCCTCGTAAGGCAGGGCGTGTGATTTGGCTTCGCTCAGGAACAGCTCCGGATGGGAAACTGCACGGTTGACGTCGCCAAGGTAAACCTGTTTGCCCGCCAGCGCGTTATCGGCAGGCAAAGCGGATCCCAGCACGATGGCCAGTTCAGCATCGTTCGGGTTATCAATGAATTCCAGGCGCGCTTTCTGCGCCGCCGCACCCAGCAGGGTCTTCGCCATATAAGCACGAGCCTGTCCAAGTTTGGCATCGATAATCAGCAGCGTTTTCATACGCCTCTCCCCTGCTGTTAGTTAAAAGGTTTCAGGTCGACACGCGCCATCATCGCGGCCAACTGGGTACGATCGGTAATGCCGACGTTGCTCTGGCTTACCGCCAGCGCGGCAACGGCAGTCGCCAGACGCAGGGTATGCTCGCTGGACTCACGCATCAGCAGGCCGTAAATCAGACCGCCAACCATGGAATCCCCCGCCCCTACCGTGCTTACCACTTCCACTGACGGCGGCTTGGCAATCCACTCGCCGGAGGCGTTAACCCACAGCGCGCCTTCCGCACCCAGTGAAATCACCACATGGGCAATGCCCTGCTCGCGCAGCGCGTGAGCCGCTTCAATCACATCTTTCATCTCAGGCAGCTTACGGCCAGCCCAGATTTCCAGCTCGCGACGGTTTGGCTTAACCAGCCATGGCGCCGCTTTCAGACCCGCAACCAGCGCTTCGCGGCTGCTGTCGAAAATAATGCACGGACACTGGCTGCGCAGGCGCGTCATCCAGTCGGTGAACGCTTCCGGGCTAACGCCCGCTGGCAGACTGCCGCTCACGCACACCATGTCGAACTGACCAAGCCAGGTCAGAGAATCGTTAACAAAGCGTTCCCAGTCAGACGCGGTAACGTCAAAACCGGAGAAGTTAAAGTCGGTGACTTCGCCGTCTTTCTCGGTCAGCTTGACGTTAATACGGGTACGGCCCTGAACGACCTGGAAACGGTTAGCAATGCCCAGTTCGCTGAACAGCTGCTGAAAACCATCCTGGTTGTCTTTACCGAGGAAACCGCCAACGGTGACGTCGATGCCAAGATCTTTCAGTACCTTAGCAACGTTGATACCTTTACCCGCTGCATGCAGACCGGTAGTACGTACCAGGTTAACTTCCCCACGCTCGATTTCTGGCGTGAACCCTACCAAATCATAGGCCGGGTTTAAGGTAATTGTGGCTACTCTTCTGCTCATTTATGCGCCCTCCCCAAGGCCTGCAGCAATGGCTTCGCCAATAGCGTCCAGCGCCTGACGAGCATCATCCCCCTGTGCCGTGAAGCGCAGGCGATGACCTTTTTTAACGCCCAGCGCGACAACCTTCATCAGGCTACGTCCGTTGGCTGGTTTACCGCTGCCGTCAAGGTTGGTTACGGTAATGTCACTGCTAAACTGTTTAATGGTATTCACCAGCACGGTGCCCGGACGGGCGTGCAGGCCATGTTCGTTACGTACGACAAACTCTTCGCTGAGCAGGTCGTCAGCCAGCGCGTCATCGCTAGTCAGCAGCGCCAGCAGCGTGGCGGCATCGGCATTCAGCAGACGTTCAGCTTTGTTGTCCAGCAGCAGGTTAACCAGGCGGTTAAGCACCGCGGTCGGCTGGGCATCGGCCATCGCGACGGTAATCAGCACGGAGGCAGCAGCATCGTCAACGGTAAACGGCGTCGCCGCACGACTGACCGCAATAGCGCTGCGCAGGTTGCCTTCAGCGCTGTCGTTCAGCCAGATACCCTGGCCCAGATTCAGCGGTTGATCGTTAATCACGCGCGCCACAAAGTTAGCGTCTACCGCACCTGCTTCTTTCAGACGCGCGGCGTTCAGCGCCTGCAGCGTCACCAGGTCACTGGCGACAACGTCAATTGAGAGCGTGTCGTTATCAAGCTTCAGCGCTTCGCTTTGCTTTTCACCCATCAACAGCGCGCGCAGCTCTTCAGCGGTGGTCGCGGTTTTCAGCTGTTCAGCCACCGCATCATCGCTTAGGACGTGCGTCAGCTGACGCAGCAGGCCGAGATGTTCGTCGGAGCTGGCGGCGATACCGATGGCAACATACGCCGTCTGGCCTTCGCCCCAGGTGACGCCTTGTGGAAATTGATAAACCTGAACACCGGTTTTCAGCACCTGATCGCGGGTATCGGTGGTGCCGTGCGGAATCGCAATGCCGTTGCCAAGGAAAGTGGAGGTTTGTTGCTCACGCGCCAGCATACCGGCAACGTAACCATCAGCGACGTTGCCTGCGCTGACGAGCGCTGCAGCAACCTGCTGAATAGCCTCTTCTTTATTCGCGGCCTGCTGGCCGGGATGAATATCCTGAACAGTTAACTGGAACATGGTTCCCCTCGCTCGCTGAATTGAATCGATTCAGCTTTTGTGAGAAAAAATCGCCGTGCTTAGCGGGTTAGGTGCTGAAGACGACGCTGAAACGTTTCAATAATTTTGTGCCTTTCTTAATCAGCCTGCAAGTTTTGCTGACAAATTGATTGCATAAATTAGATCTACAGCACATTTCATTATCATTCTCGCCACATTTGCTGAAGCACCTGTGCGCCCTTATCAGCCGCTTCAGCTAGATGTAAGCCAGATTTTGAAATGGCCTTTTATTTTTTCGTGCCGAATTTGATTTAGGTGACTGTTCATTTTCTGAGTCGCGTCGTAAACTCCCCGCCTCTCCTTATGTGACCGATAAAACAACATGCAAAACAGTACCGCCGCCGCCCCACGGCGATCGTTTGATTTCACCTCATCGTCTTTTCTGATTGTGGCTTTTTTAACCGGTATTGCCGGTGCGCTGCAGACCCCAACATTGAGTCTGTTTCTGAGCAATGAAGTACACGTTCGCCCGGCGATGGTGGGCTTCTTTTTCACCGGCAGCGCGGTTATCGGCATCCTCGTCAGCCAGTTTCTGGCAAGCTACTCGGATAAACGTGGCGACCGAAAAAATCTGATCGTTGGCTGCTGTCTGCTTGGCGTGCTCGCCTGCGTCCTGTTTGCCTGGAACCGTAACTACTTTATTTTGCTGTTTGTCGGCGTCTTCCTGAGCAGCTTTGGCTCAACGGCGAACCCGCAAATGTTCGCCCTTGCCCGTGAGCACGCCGATAAAACCGGCCGCGAAGCGGTAATGTTCAGCTCGATTATGCGTGCGCAGGTATCACTGGCATGGGTGATTGGCCCACCGCTGGCCTACGCGCTGGCGATGGGTTTCAGCTTTACGGTGATGTATCTCAGTGCCGCAGTAGCGTTTGTGGTGTGCGGTGCAATGGTCTGGCTATTCCTGCCTACCATGCGTAAAGAGAAAGCCGCCGCCAGCGGTTCGATTCAGGCTCCGCGTACCAACCGCAAAGATGCCCTGCTGCTGTTCGTTATCTGCACGCTGATGTGGGGCACCAACAGCCTCTATATCATTAATATGCCGCTCTACATCATCAATGAGCTGCACCTGCCGGAGAAACTGGCCGGAGTGATGATGGGCACGGCTGCCGGCCTTGAAATTCCAACGATGCTCATCGCGGGCTATTTCGCTAAACGATTGGGAAAACGCTTTCTGATGCGCCTGGCGGCCGTCGCCGGACTATTCTTCTATATAGGTATGCTGACCTTCAATAGCCCAACGTTGCTGCTCGCGATGCAGCTGCTGAACGCCATCTATATCGGTATTCTCGGTGGGATTGGGATGCTTTACTTCCAGGATCTGATGCCTGGCCAGGCAGGTTCAGCAACCACGCTGTACGCCAACACGTCGCGCGTCGGCTGGATTATCGCCGGTTCGCTGGCGGGCGTGGTGGCCGAAATCTGGAACTACCACACCGTGTTCTGGATTGCGCTGGCGCTTTGCGTCGCCACCCTCGGCTGTCTGGTGCGAATTAAAGACGTTTAGGGCGCGGTAAGCGCTTCGAGGTTCAGCAAATAGGTCATCGCCGCATCTCGGTTTACCCCGCACATTTCCCGTGCGGGCTGTAGCCCGGCGCACACTTTAGGGCGCAGCGGTGAACCAAAGATTTTACAGCGCTGGCGTTCGTCAAGCTGTACGCAGGGCGTGTTCGCCGGTTTGCCATCAGGCATGCCGGGAATTGGGCTCGAGATTGAAGGTGCAGTGCAGCAAGCCCCGCAGTCCGGACGACATTCCATCGCGGGTTCTCAGTTGTGTTGATAGGTGGTTGCGCGCACAGTACCACCTTTTGAGCAAGCATAGCAAAAGCCTTTAATTCCACTTGCCTGAAACGCCCGGCACGAGTACTTTTACGCGATATTTTTGACACCCTAGTTCACAGGATAATTGCAATGCCAAGAGCGAACGAAATTAAAAAAGGTATGGTGCTGAATTACAACGGCAAGCTGCTGATTGTAAAAAATATTGATATTCAGTCACCGAGCGCCCGTGGCGCGGCAACGCTGTACAAAATGCGCTTCTCCGACGTCAGCACCGGTCTGAAAGTTGAAGAGCGCTTTAAAGGCGACGATATGGTCGATACCGTGACCCTGAACCGCCGCTTCGTCGACTTCTCCTACATCGACGGCAACGAATACGTATTCATGGATAAAGAAGATTACACCCCGTACATCTTCACCCACGACCAGATTGCTGAAGAGCTGCAGTTCATTCCTGAAGGCGGTATGCCGGAAATGCAGGTTCTGCTGTGGGATGGCCGGGTTCTGGCGCTGGAACTGCCGCAGACGGTGGATCTGGAAATCGTGGAAACGGCTCCAGGTATCAAAGGCGCATCTGCAAGCTCCCGTACCAAGCCAGCAACGCTGACCACCGGTCTGGTTGTGCAGGTTCCTGAATACCTGACTACCGGCGAGAAAATCCGCATTCATATCGAAGAAAAACGCTATATGGGCCGTGCGGACTAATCTGTATCAGGCAATGTGCATCGTTCTGCCTGATGGCGCTTCGCTTATCAGGCCTACTCGATAGTGCAAACAAAAAGGGCAGCCGTTTTGGCTGCCCTTTCCTATTTCGGGAAAATGACGAATTACAACAGATCGCGGAACTTAGTCATTTTCAGCGCCAGCTCAACGCCGCGTACTTCCGCCAGACCTTTCAGACGACCAATCGCCGAGTAGCCCGGGTTAGTTTTCTTCTTCAGGTCGTCCAGCATCTGATGACCGTGGTCAGGACGCATTGGAATAGGACGCAGATCGCCCGCTTTCTTACGACGCTGTTCTTCGGTCAGGATGGCATCAACCACCGCTACCATGTTCACGTCGCCCTGCAGGTGAGCGGCTTCGTGGAAGGTTTTTGGGTTCCCTTCACGGCAGGTAGAACGCAGGTGCGTGAAGTGGATACGGTCGCCGAAGGTCTCGATCATTTTCACCAGATCGTTATCCGCACGCACGCCGTAAGAACCGGTACACATAGTGAAACCGTTGTTGATGCTATCGACGGTCTCTTTCAGCCACTGCATATCTTCGATGGTAGAAACGATACGCGGCAGGCCAAGGATTGGGCGCGGTGGATCGTCCGGGTGAACGGCAAGGCGCACGCCAACTTCTTCAGCAACCGGCACGATGGCGCGCAGGAAGACGGCCATATTTTCACGCAGATTTTCTTTGCTGATGTGGTCGTATTCCGCGAGGCGCGCACGGAACTGATCCAGGGTATAACCCTCTTCCGCACCCGGCAGGCCAGCAATGATGTTGCGAGTCAGCTTGGTGACTTCCGCTTCGGTCATCGCCTTGAAATATTCCTGCGCCTGACGCTGCTCTTCAGCGGTGTAATCCGCCTGCGCGCCTTCACGCTTCAGGATATGCAGTTCAAACGCGGCGAACGCAATCTGATCAAAGCGCAGGGCTTTAGAACCATCCTCCAGCGTGTACTCGAGGTCGGTACGCGTCCAATCGAGGATAGGCATAAAGTTGTAGCAGACGGTGTCAATGCCACATTCAGCCAGGTTTCGGATGCTCTGCTGGTAATTAGCAATCCAGGTTTTGTATTCACCGGAGCCGGTTTTAATGTCTTCGTGAACCGGGATACTTTCAACAACGGACCAGGTCAGGCCTTTTTCAGCCAGCATCGCTTTGCGCTGTTTAATTTCTTCAACCGGCCATACCTGACCGTTTGGAATGTGGTGCAATGCCGTTACGACGCCCGTCGCGCCAGCCTGACGCACATCATCAAGAGATACCGGATCGTTCGGACCGTACCAACGCCAGGTTTGTTCCATTGCTCAACCCTCTAAAGTTGTTATACCAATAAAATCGCTGTTAATGACGACTACCATACATGTTTATTTATGAGCGTCAATAAATCCGCTGGGATTGATTGATCAAGCTCACATTAACGCGATAAATACGGCATACCAATTTAATTTGCTGTCATATAACTTTACACTGCAAACGTTAATTAATCGTTAATCGGATGTGTGAACAATGAATACAATCGCCTCAATTGCCCTCCCCGCCCACGTGCAGTTACCTCAATATGATAGACAACAGCTACGTTCGCGGATTGTGCATTTTGGTTTTGGTGCCTTCCACCGCGCCCACCAGGCGCTGCTAACCAACCGGGTGCTGAACCAGCACGGTGGCGATTGGGGAATTTGTGAAATCAGCCTTTTCAGCGGCGATGTGCTGATGAGCCAGCTTCGTCAGCAGGATCACCTATTTACGGTGATGGAAAAGAGCGCTGCGGGCAACCAGCCGATCGTGATTGGCGCGGTTCACGAATGCCTGAACGCTAAGCTCGACTCGCTTGCCGCCATCATCGAAAAATTCTGTGAGCCTCAGGTGGCGATCGTCTCACTGACGATCACCGAAAAAGGCTACTGCATCGATCCGGCGACTGGCCATCTGGACTTTACCCAGCCGCGGATCGTCCACGATCTTGAACATCCAACCGAACCGCACTCTGCACCAGGCATTCTCGTAGAAGCACTGCACCGCCGCCGTGATCGTGGACTACCTGCCTTTACCGTTCTCTCCTGTGACAATATCCCTGATAACGGCCACGTAGTGAAAAACGCCGTGCTGGACATGGCTACCCGCCGTGACCCCGCGCTTGCGAGCTGGATTGCTGAACATGTCAGCTTCCCAGGCACCATGGTCGACCGTATCGTGCCCGCAGCAACCGAAGCGTCGCTGGCAGAAATCAGCCAGGAATTAGGCGTAGTAGACCCGTGCGCCATCAGCTGCGAACCGTTTATTCAATGGGTGATTGAAGACAACTTTGTTGCCGGACGCCCTGACTGGGGCAGCGTCGGGGCACAGATGGTGAGTGACGTGCTGCCGTGGGAAGAGATGAAACTGCGTATGCTCAACGGTAGCCATTCCTTCCTTGCCTACCTCGGTTATCTTGCCGGTTATGCGCACATCAGCGACTGTATGCAGGATGAATCCTACCGCCGTGCCGCACGTCATCTGATGATGGCCGAACAGGCTCCTACGCTGCGGATTACCGATGTGGACCTCGGCGTGTATGCTGACAGCCTCATCGACCGCTTCAGCAACCCGGCGCTACAGCACCGTACCTGGCAGATTGCGATGGACGGTAGCCAGAAGCTGCCACAGCGCCTGCTTGACGGCATTCGCATTCATCTCAAAAATGGCAGCCGCTGGCCGCTGCTGGCGTTAGCCGTGGCAGGCTGGATGCGTTACGTGAGCGGGGTCGATGATGCTGGTCAACCGATTGACGTGCGTGACCCGCTGGCGGAAAAAATCCGCGGTATTGTGGATAACAGCACTGATGAGAACCGCGTTGCAGCGCTGCTGACGCTGCAAGAAATCTTCAGCAGCGATTTACCGGCCAATCCGCAGTTTGTCGCGGCGGTCCAGCAAGCCTGGCAAAATCTGGTTCATCAGGGCGCACGCCAGGCCGTGCTGACCGCGCTCAATAGTTAGCATTTTCTGCTGTTTTGCGGACTAACAGTGGATTGGTCCACCTTAACACTTCTCTTTTTGACGCTGCTTCGCCAGGATAAAGTGATCCAGTTAACACTATCACTATGTCCTCGGCGGAGTTTTCGTGACTAAAACCAATCTGATCACCGGCTTTCTCGGCAGCGGGAAAACCACTTCAATTCTCCATCTGCTCGCTAATAAACCCACCGACGAAAAATGGGCCGTGCTGGTCAATGAGTTTGGCGAAGTCGGCATTGATGGTGCTCTGCTGGCGGACAGCGGTGCGCTGCTAAAAGAGATCCCCGGCGGCTGCATGTGCTGCGTGAACGGCCTGCCGATGCAGGTGGGTTTGAATACGCTGCTGCGTCAGGGAAAACCCGACCGTTTGCTGATTGAGCCTACCGGTCTCGGCCACCCGAAACAGATCCTCGATTTGCTCACTGCTCCGGTCTACGAGCCTTGGATAGACCTGCGCGCCACCCTGTGCATAATGGACCCGCGTCAGTTATTGGACGAAAAAATCGCCACCAACGAAAACTTCCGCGATCAGCTCGCGGCGGCCGATATTATCGTCAGCAACAAGGCAGACCGCGCAACGCCCGAAAGCCAGCAGGCGATGACCCATTGGTGGCAACAGAATGGCGCTGAGCGTCTGCACGTTGAAACCACCCAGGGTAATATTGATGTTGCCCTGCTGGATATGCCCCGCAGCAACACCCTACAACTGAAAGCCAGCGCCGCGCATTCGCACTCTCACCCATCAAATAAGGGGCTTGGCGCGTTGAGCCTGCCAGAGCACCAGCGCTGGCGCCGAAGCGTCAATGAGGGGCAAGGCTACTTTGCCTGCGGCTGGATATTTGATGCCGACACCGAATTTGACACCATTGGCCTGCTGGAGTGGGCGCGTCTGGCGCCAGTCACTCGTTTGAAGGCGGTAATGCGCATTCCTGAGGGGCTGGTCCGCATTAACCGCCAGGGCGCGGACCTGCACATTGAAACGCAGAATGTTGCACCACCAGACAGCCGTATTGAACTGATAAACGATGCACAAACCGACTGGAACCCACTACAAACGGCGCTGTTGAAACTTCGTTTAGGGTGAAACCGCTAAGGTTTCAGCCGAGACTAATTGCTATGATGATTAAAATGCGTACACGTTTTCCCCTGATTCTTCTCCTTAACGCCGCCGGTGTGGCGTTATTTCTCTCCTGGTTTCTGCCGGCCAACCATGGATTCTGGTCCGTGGCTGACCTCGCTATTTTTCACGCCTTTAACCAGGGTTTAAACGCAGATAATCTGGGCTACGCCTGGTTCTTAGCCATTATTAATAACCGCGCGTTCGACGGCTGCTCGCTGCTGGCAATGGGCTGCCTGATGCTGAGCTACTGGCTGAAAGAAACGACGGCGGGTCGTCGTCGTATTGTTATTATCGGCCTGGTGATGTTGCTGGCAGCGGTGATCATTAACCAGTTGGCGCAGCATCTGATGCCGGTGACCCGCAGTAGCCCGTCACTCTCTGTGCCTGGCGTTCACCGCGTTAGCGACTTTATCGACTTCTCAACCAAAGACGGCTCTCGGGACAGTTTCCCGGGCGACCACGGAATGATGCTGTTGATATTCGCGACCTTCATGTGGCGCTATTTCGGCCGTAACGCGTTTCTTATTTCGCTGGTCATTTTTGTGGTTTTTGCCTTCCCACGCGTGATGATTGGCGCTCACTGGTTCACCGATATTGCCGTCGGTTCCCTAACCGCGGTACTGATTGGTGCACCATGGGTTCTGATGACGTCATTAAGCGATAAAGTGGTTGCCTTGTTCGAGCGAAATTTGCCCAATTTGACCAAAGCAAAATCGGCGCAATAAATAACCAATTCATCTGATATTCCAGAAAGAGGGTTGCACCCTCTTTTTCTTTTTTTAATCGCTTACCGCAACGGTCATCTTCTCGTCACAATATTCATTTTGATAATGAATGAGTTGCCCATTTTTTATTCATAAATGCCGTAATTTTGCCCATTCACATTTTTTAACTTTGTGTATCACTATTTCTTATAAAAAATCGGCCAAAAGCGCTCGCAATGCCGCTTTCGTTAAGGTAATCTCATTCGCGTTTGTCGTTTCAAAGTGCAATTATTCGGTTCTCAAATAAAACTTTGTGCGCTATGCCACAAAACTGAATTCAAAGAATTGTCTCATTGATTGCGTGTATTTAGTCTCAGACGCGTTTGGCATTTTTTATAACGACTCCATCGTTAAGGACTTCAAGGGAAAACAACGAAAATGGTCAAATCTCAGCCGATTTTGAGATATATCTTGCGAGCGATTCCAGCAGTAGCAGTTGCGGTTCTGCTTTCTGCCTGTAGTTCCACGAGTAACACCGCTAAGAACATGCATTCTGAGACGCATGCAGTGGGCACCGAAGATGCCTCGTCACTGCAAGCCTCTCAGGATGAATTTGAAACCATGGTGCGTAACCTCGACGTTAAATCCCGTCTGATGGATCAATACGCAGGATGGAAAGGTGTTCGTTACCGCTTAGGCGGCGACACCAAGCGCGGTATCGACTGCTCCAGCTTTGTGCAGCGTACCTTCCGCGAACAGTTTGGCTTAGAGTTGCCGCGCTCCACCTGGGAGCAGCAGGAAACGGGCAAATCCGTTAAACGCAGTCAGCTCCGAACCGGTGATTTAGTGTTGTTCCGTGCCGGCTCTACCGGCCGCCATGTAGGCATCTACATCGGCAACAACCAGTTTGTTCATGCTTCCACCAGCAGTGGTGTGACCATTTCCAGCATGAACGAACCGTACTGGAATAAACGTTACAACGAAGCTCGCCGTGTCCTGAGTCGTTCGTAATGCCGTTTACCGTCGGTTTCCCTTGGCTGACGGTAAGCAT
>NZ_JMPL01000025.1 GCF_000735365.1 Kluyvera ascorbata ATCC 33433
TACCGACCAGCCACTGCGGCATCTCCAGCGATAAGAATTCCCACTGACGAACAGAACAGTCACCTGACGCGACAAATACCTGCGGCAGCCACTTATCGAGCGGCAGCCAGCTTGGGAAACGCGCCATAAAATCACAGGTCATAAACGGCGACGGGTGAAGCTGAATCATGGTGTGTTCCCACGCCAGCTGTAACCCTCTGAAAGCGCTGTACAGCCAGATAAGCAGGGCAACATAGCGTAACGGACTTTTCGGTGCGATGGCACCCACCAGCCCCGCGCCCATAATCCCAAACAGCGCACAACGCTCGTAAATACACAGTACGCACGGTTTTAATAACATCACGTGCTGGAACCATAATGCCACTAACTCAAGCGCAAAAGCGGTTAACGCCAGTAATAACCAGGCACTGCGGCCACGTGAGCTCTGGTTTAAATATCGCAACATATACATTTCCCTGGAACGTGCTTTGAAAGCGCAGTGTAAACGAAAACGATAGCTGTGCCATCCGGCTATACGTAATTATTCATAAATAACGAGTCAACGCCCGAACAAAGTTTGTCGGGCGATAATCATTGGACGTTATTAAGTCGTTACTTAGGCAAAACTAATAACCCATTACTCATCATCCAGTCTATCGACGGCTGCAGCGTGAATTCAACGCACAGCAGACCTACCAGCGTCAGGACTATCGTATACGGCAGCGCCATCCACACCATGCGTCCGTAGGAGAGGCGAATCAGCGGTGCCAGCGCTGAGGTGAGCAGGAACAGGAAGGCTGCCTGACCGTTTGGCGTCGCTACCGACGGCAGGTTGGTGCCGGTGTTGATGGCCACCGCCAGCAGTTCGAACTGTGGCAGGCTGATAGCACCGTTATCCAGCGCGGCTTTGGCTTCGTTGATATAAACGGTACCGACAAACACGTTATCTGAGATAGACGACAGAACGCCGTTAAAGACATAGAACAGCGAGCGCTGGGCATGCGGTGAAGCCTGGAGCACAAAGTCAATAATGGGCGCAAAGAGGTGCTGGTCAATAATGACCGCGACGACGGCGAAGAAGACCGTCAGCAAGGCGGTGAAGGGCAGCGCTTCGGTGAAGGCTTTACCAATAGCGTGTTCGTCGGTAATGCCGGTAAATGAGGTGGCGAAGATAATCACCGACAGGCCAATCAGCCCAACCTCAGCCAGGTGTAACGCCAGCGCCAGCACCAGCCAGACGCCGATGACGCCCTGCACGATCAGCCGCATATTCTCTTGCTTTGAGCGTTGTACGCGGCTGCGTTCATCAAAGTCGTACAGGATTTTACGCACCGGCTCCGGCAGTTCGGCGCCATAGCCAAATACTTTGCATTTCTCCAGCAGCCAGCAGGTCAGTAGCCCGCAGATAAACACCGGCACGGTAACCGGTGACATGCGCAGGAAAAACTCACCGAAATGCCAACCAGCGACTTTAGCAATGATCAGGTTCTGTGGCTCGCCGACCATCGTCATCACGCCGCCGAGCGCCGTACCGACGCCCGCATGCATCATCAGACTGCGTAAGAAGGCGCGGAACTGTTCAAGCACGATGCGGTTATGCTTGTCGATATGGCTGTCGTCGAGCAGGTCGTCATCGTCGGGGCGCGATGATGCCACCTGGTGGTAGATGCTATAAAAACCAACGGCGACGCTGATAATCACCGCCACTACCGTCAGCGCATCAAGGAACGCTGACAGAAATGCGGCGGCCAGACAGAACGCCAGCGATAGCAGGCGCTTGCTGCGAATGGAGAGCAAAAGACGGGTGAAGATAAACAGCAGAAGCTGCTTCATAAAATAGATGCCGGCGACCATAAAGATCAGCAACAGTAGCACTTCGAGGTTGGCCGCAATCTCATCACGCACGTGGTTAGCGGAGGTCATGCCGATAAACACCGATTCAATCGCCAGCAGCCCGCCAGGGATCAGCGGGTAGCACTTCAGCGCCATCGCGAGAGTGAAGATAAACTCCACGACCAACAGCCATCCGGCGACAAATGGATTAATTAAAAATACCAGCGGATTGATGACTAAGAAAATAATCAGCAGCAGTTTGTACCAGTCCGGCGACTGGCCAAGAAAGTTACGCCATAGCGCGCGACCGTAAGAGATTTCCATAACAACCGTTTTCCTCCCGAAAAGATGTCATTTTTTACCACTAAATCAGTGCTACTTCCAGAATTCAGCCTTTGTGGGTACTTTCCACTACGACAAAGAAATGTGAAAAATGAAACGGCGATCCCTTTTTAATTCATTTGTCCTGCTACCTGCACTATGTTGCCTCTGGTATGATGAGTCCAATTGCAACGCTGTGTAATGGAATTTTTACTATGGTCATTAAGGCGCAAAGCCCGGCGGGTTTCGCGGAAGAGTATATTGTAGAAAGCATCTGGAATAACCGTTTTCCTCCAGGGTCTATTCTTCCCGCTGAACGTGAACTCTCTGAATTAATTGGTGTGACTCGCACCACCTTACGTGAAGTGTTGCAGCGTCTGGCTCGTGATGGCTGGTTGACTATTCAGCACGGTAAGCCGACGAAAGTGAATAACTTCTGGGAAACGTCAGGTCTCAACATTCTGGAAACGCTGGCGCGTCTCGATCACGATAGCGTACCGCAACTGATTGATAATCTGCTGTCCGTGCGTACCAATATCGCGACCATTTATATCCGTACCGCTTTCCGTCAGCACCCGGAAAAAGCGCTGGAAGTGCTGGCCGCGACACGTGAAGTCGAAGACTACGCTGATGCGTTTGCCGAACTTGACTACGGTGTGTTTCGCGGTCTGGCATTCGCTTCCGGTAACCCTATCTATGGGCTGATTCTTAACGGGATGAAGGGGCTGTATACGCGCCTGGGGCGTCATTATTTCTCTAGCCCGGAAGCGCGTAGTCTGGCGCTCGGTTTCTATCATAAGCTGGCGGAACTGTGTGAGCAGGGCGCGCACGATAAGGTGTATGAGACGGTGCGTAGCTATGGTCATGACAGCGGTGAGATCTGGCATCGTATGCAGAAGACGTTGCCGGGGGATTTGGCGATTCATAGCCGGTAGTTATCTGTTTTATGGAGTGCGTTGGTTCCGTTCACTTTGCATTGGTGAAAGGTTTCGTTATCTTTGTATTGGTGAAGGGTTCCGTTCACTTTACGTTGGGTGGAATATGAAGTCCCTTCACCGGTGAACGGGCCAAGGGGTGCAGCCGCGCACCCCTTCGCAATCCCCGCGGCCTCGCAGGGAAATCGGTGCTTCGCACTACGCTCGCCTACGACTCCAGCCTGCGGCACGGCGAAACTCGACATCCTGTCTCGGTTCGCCTCAATCCGCCATCCCTGGCAGATTGACCTTGTCTTTCGTGCTACGGCTCGCCGATTTCCAGCGGGGACTCGCCGTTCCAGAAGCATTTGTACTGGTTCCAGTAACGTTGGTTCTTTTGCTGTTAACTGAAAGACCGCACGGGTGCAGGCGGCGGCGATTGGCCGCCCCTTGCGCGCTCTCTGCGCCCACGCAATTTATATGGCAAGAGCTGGAAGAGAGCGCAACCAGGTGATGAATCCACAAAAGTAATTGCGAATCCGAGTTCCCCGGAGTCGGTGCATCGCACCTCATCCGGGCTACCATGATAGGTTACAGCGCGTTTGGCCGCGGCGGGCAACGCTCCAGCAACTCCACGCTACCATCCGCATTCTGCTGCTCCAGATGCACATCAAACCCCCACAGACGATGCACATGCTTAAGCACCTCACGACGCCCCTTATCCAGCGGCGCGCGGTTATGCGGCACATAGCGCAGCGTCAGCGAACGGTCGCCGCGAAGATCCACGTTCCACACCTGAATATTCGGCTCCAGATTGCTGAGGTTGTACTGGGACGAAAGCTGCGAACGAATCTCCCGATACCCCTCCTCATTATGGATAGCCGAAATTTCCAGATAGTTATTACGATCGTCATCCAGCACCGTGAACAGACGGAAATCGCGCATGATCTTCGGTGACAAGAACTGGCTGATAAAGCTCTCGTCTTTAAAATCACGCATCGCGAAGTGCAGGGTAGTGAGCCAGTCGGAGCCCGCGATATCCGGGAACCAGTACTTATCTTCCTCGGTCGGATTCTGGCAGATGCGCTTAATATCCTGGAACATGGCAAAGCCCAGCGCATATGGGTTAATTCCGCTGTACCACGGGCTGTTGTACGGCGGCTGGTACACCACGTTGGTATGGCTGTGCAGGAACTCGAGCATAAAGCGTTCGGTCACTTTTCCTTCATCGTACAGATGGTTAAGGATGGTGTAGTGCCAGAAGGTGGCCCAGCCTTCGTTCATCACCTGGGTCTGCTTCTGCGGATAAAAATACTGGCTGACCTTGCGCACGATGCGCAGGATCTCACGCTGCCAAGACTCCAGCAGCGGGGCGTTTTTCTCCATAAAGTAGAGCAGATTTTCCTGCGGCTCGGACGGATAGCGGTGGGCAGACTCGATGGCTTTCTCTTCATCGCGTTTCGGCAGGGTGCGCCACAGCATATTCACCTGGCTTTGCAGATACTCTTCACGGCTCTTCTGCCGCGCTTTCTCTTCCTGCATGGAGATTTTGGATGGTCGTTTGTAGCGGTCTACCCCGTAGTTCATCAGCGCGTGACAAGAGTCGAGCAGACGCTCCACCTCGTCCACGCCATAGCGTTCTTCGCAGTCGGCAATGTATTTGCGGGCGAACAGCAGATAGTCGACGATAGAGCTGGCATCGGTCCAGCTACGGAATAGATAGTTATTTTTAAAGAAGGAGTTGTGGCCATAGCAGGCGTGCGCCATCACCAGCGCCTGCATGGTGACGGTGTTCTCCTCCATCAGATAGGCGATACACGGGTTGGAGTTGATGACTATTTCGTAGGCCAGCCCCTGTTGTCCGTGCTTATAGCCGCGCTCGGTCTCAATAAATTTTTTGCCAAACGACCAGTGGGTGTAGTTAATCGGCATCCCGACGCTGGAGTAAGCGTCCATCATCTGCTCGGAGGTGATGACTTCAATCTGGTGTGGATAGGTGTCCAGCCGATACAGCTTCGCTACCCGGTCGATCTCTGCCAGGTAGGTTTCGAGCAGCGGAAACGTCCAATCGGGTCCATCGCTCAGACGAGTGGTGTCCTTATTCATCGAGTCAATCGTAGCCATTAGCGCGCCCTCATTGTTGGCGACTCTCTCTGTCTGGAGAGCCTCTCTTCAAGAATAGAACACCGCAGAAATTCTGTAACAAGCGGCATTTCTTTTCTTCATGATTTATTCATTTTGATAGCGACTATTTTTCAATTTTGCAGAATTTAATGCTGACAAAAAATAGAGGGTAGCAGGAGATGTCAAATTCTCCGCCACCCCGTGTAATGGGCACTCTGTGAGGTAAGTCACCATAAAAAAAGCATATGTTGAATAATATTTTCATCTGGGTTATCAATTTGTAATTAGAAGATTGTTCTTTTACTCATTCTGGAGTGGCTATGCACATTGTCATACTGGGAAGTGGCGTGGTTGGCGTAACCAGCGCCTGGTATTTAAGTCAGGCGGGGCATCAGGTTACGGTAATTGACAGGGAAGCCGGTCCGGCGCTGGAAACCAGCGCGGCCAACGCGGGGCAAATTTCGCCGGGGTATGCGGCACCCTGGGCAGCACCTGGTGTGCCGCTGAAGGCGATTAAGTGGATGTTCCAGCGCCATGCGCCGCTGGCAATTCGTCTGGACGGCACCGGTTTTCAGCTGAAGTGGATGTGGCAGATGCTGCGCAACTGCGACACCCGCCACTATATGGAAAACAAAGGTCGGATGGTGCGGCTTGCCGAGTACAGCCGCGACTGCCTGAAGACGCTACGTGAAACCACCGGTATTGCTTATGAAGGGCGTCAGGGAGGCACGCTGCAGCTGTTCCGTACCGAACAACAGTATGAAAATGCTACTCGCGATATCGCGGTGCTGGAAGATGCGGGTGTTCCGTATCAACTGCTGGAAGCCTCGCGACTGGCGGAAGTTGAACCGGCGCTGGCGGAAGTGGCCCACAAGCTGACCGGCGGGCTGCGCCTGCCAAACGATGAAACCGGCGACTGCCAGCTTTTCACCCAGCGCCTGGCGAAAATGGCCGAACAGGCGGGCGTACAGTTCCGCTTTAATACTCCGGTCGACAGTCTGATTCAGGAAGGGGACCGCATCGTCGGCGTAAAATGCGGCGATGAGCTGGTGAAAGCCGATGCCTATGTGATGGCCTTTGGATCTTACTCTACCGCCATGCTGAAAGGGCTGGTGGATATTCCAGTTTACCCGCTGAAAGGCTACTCGCTGACCATTCCGATTGTTGAAGAGAGCGGGGCGCCAGTCTCGACCATTCTCGACGAAACCTACAAAATTGCCATTACCCGATTTGATAACCGCATCCGCGTCGGCGGCATGGCGGAGATCGTCGGTTTTAACACCGAACTGCTGCAACCGCGTCGCGAAACGCTGGAAATGGTGGTGGGCGATCTCTTCCCGCGCGGCGGTAAAATCGAAGAGGCTACCTTCTGGACCGGCCTGCGCCCGATGACCCCAGACGGCACGCCGGTGGTGGGCAAAACCGTGTTCAAAAACTTGTGGCTCAATACCGGGCACGGCACGCTGGGTTGGACCATGTCCTGCGGTTCTGGACAGTTGCTGAGTGATTTAATGTCTGGCCGAATGCCGGCTATCCCCTATGATGATCTTAGCGTTGCACGCTATTCGCCGGGCTTTACGCCAGCACATCCTCAGCATTTGCATGGCGCACACCAATAAGGAGAACGCATGTCACGTCCCGTGCTCGCCACGATTGATTTGCAGGCGCTGAAGCAGAATCTGGGCATTGTCCGCCGCGCGGCGGGCGGTGCTCGCGTCTGGTCGGTGGTGAAAGCCAACGCCTACGGCCACGGATTGGATCGCATTTGGAATGCGCTGCGGGAAACCGACGGTTTTGCGATGCTCAATCTTGAAGAGGCCATTTTGCTGCGCGAACGCGGCTGGAAAGGGCCGATTTTGTTGCTGGAAGGCTTTTTCCACGCCGATGAGCTGGAGCTTTTTGATAAGTACCGGCTGACCACCAGCGTGCACAGCAACTGGCAAATTAAGGCGCTGCAAAACGCGCGCCTGCATGCGCCGATTGATATCTACCTTAAGGTTAATAGCGGCATGAACCGCCTCGGCTTTGCGCCGGAGCGCATCCATACCGTCTGGCAGCAGCTACGGGGCATTAGTAACGTCGGGGCGATGACGCTGATGTCACATTTTGCTCAGTCTGAACTGACCGACGGCGTAGCCGAGCCGATGCAGCGTATTGAACAGGCCGCCGAAGGGCTGGAGTGCCCGCGCTCGCTCGCTAACTCTGCGGCAACGCTCTGGCACCCGGAGACCCATTTCGACTGGGTGCGTCCGGGGATTGTGCTCTACGGCGCTTCACCGTCCGGGCAGTGGCAGGATATTGCCAATACCGGGCTCAAACCGGTCATGAGCCTCAGCAGTCAGATAATCGGGATTCAGAATCTGAAGCCCGGCGATGCCGTCGGTTATGGCAGTCGCTATCGTGCCAACGAGGAGCAGCGCATAGGCATCGTAGCCTGTGGCTATGCTGATGGTTATCCGCGCATTGCTGCCAACGGCACGCCGGTGCTGGTGGACGGTATCCGTACCGGCACCGTTGGGGCGATTTCGATGGATATGCTGGCGGTGGATTTAACGCCGTGTCCGCAGGCCGGAATTGGTACCGCCGTTGAGCTGTGGGGGCAGGAGATCAAGATTGATGAAGTGGCCGCCAGCGCGGGAACCGTCGGTTATGAGCTTATGTGTGCTCTGGCGCCGCGCGTGCCAGTTGTGACAGTGTAACTTTTATACCATTGCCCGGTGGCGCTTCGCTCACCGGGCATGTAGGCCGGATAAGCGCAGCGCCATCCGGCACAACAAACTACTCCGACTCTTCCTCAGCGACCCGCACGCCAACCTTCAGCACCTGATTTTCCTCTTTCTCGGCCACCGTCCACACCATACCGGCAAACTCCACCTGGTCACCCACAACCGGTGCTGCGCCTAACAGGTGTTCGACAATGTCCCCTAGCGATTGCTGGTTATCGCGGAACTCTTCACCGCCGTCCAGACCATAAATCATGGCAACGTCGGCAAACTTCGCCCCGGCTTCCAGAATAAAATCACCAAAGAAGCTTTGATCCAGCGCGACCGGCGGCGACTGGCTGAACATTTTGCCGAGCGACGGCAGGTCACGTTCACGACCAATCACGCACAGAATATCGTTTTCACGCAGGCGCGTGCTGCCGGTCGGGTGGAGCATCACGTTATCGCGGAACAGCGCGGCAATACGCGTTTCCGGCGGCATATGCAGGTCGCGCAGGGCCGCCCCCACGCACCACTTTTCGGCGCTAAGTTGATACACAAACTGTTCCCACGGATTCTCCGGATGAATATCCAGACCCACGCGGGAAATCGGCCAGCCGACCGGCGGCACCACGACTTTGGCCTTCTTCGCCGCCCAGGAGAGCGACGTCCCCTGCAACAGCAGCGATACCAGCACCACGAAGAAGGCGACGTTAAAGAACAGGCGGGCGTTATCGAGCCCGGCCATCATCGGGAATACCGCCAGAATGATGGGCACCGCGCCGCGCAGGCCAACCCAGCTGATAAACGTGCGCTCGCGCAGGTTAAACCCGCGGAACGGCAGCAGCCCGGCGAACACCGACAGCGGGCGGGCGACGAAAATCATCCAGATAGAAAGCAGCAGCGCCGGAATGGCAATAGGCAGGAGATCGGAAGGCGTTACCAGTAGCCCCAGCACCAGGAACATACCAATCTGCGCCAGCCAGGCAAGGCCATCGAAGTTTTGCAGAATGCCAAAGCGGTTACGAATCGGCCGATTGCCGAGCAGGAAACCGCACAGGTAGACCGCCAGAATGCCGCTGCCGTCGAGTTTAGTGGTGACGGCAAAAATCATGATCCCGCCGCTCAATGCCAGCAGCGGATAGAGCCCGGCGGGCAGGGAGATGCGGTTGATCATCTGCAACAGCAGGTAACCGCCGCCGATGCCAATAATAATCCCCAGTCCAAACTGTTGGAGAATGTGCACGAGGAACATCCAGCTCAGCCCGGTTTCATGCTGCTGGATCATCTCGATAAGCGTGATGGTCAGAAACACCGCCATCGGATCATTGCTGCCGGACTCAATCTCCAGGGTCGAGCCTACGCGCTCGTTAAGGCCTTTACCGCCAAGCAGCGAAAACACCGCGGCGGCGTCGGTGGAGCCGACGATAGCGCCAATCAGCAGCCCATCCATCAGATTGAGGTTAAACAGCCAGGCCGCCATCATCCCGGTGAGCCCGGAGGTTATCAGAACGCCAACGGTTGCCAGCGACAGCGCCGGGCCTAAAGCGACGCGAAAGGAGCTCGCCTGGGTGCGCATCCCGCCATCAAGCAGGATAACCGCCAGCGCCAGGTTACTGACCATATAGGCGAAAGGGTAGTTATCGAAGGGGATGCCGCCGATGCCGTCGACGCCCGCCAGCATGCCGATGGCTAAAAAGATAACCAGAATAGGGATACCGAGACGGGAAGAAAATGAGCTTAAGAGAATACTGCAGGTTACTAAGACCGAACCCAAAATAAAGAGACTAATGACTGCCGTGGCGTCCAATGTTCACGCACTCCCCGATAACGTACAAGCTAGTTACAAAACGTTACCATAATTGCGGCGCGAACATTGGACTAATAAACGGTGATTATTGTTTTTTATTCAACTAATACAGGATGACCGGTTATCGTCAGCCGGGATTGCCCGTCGGCGTGGGCCAACTGTGCCTGCGCGCCAAGCGCCAGCGTCACCGTGCGCTGTTCATGGCCAAAGTCGAGGCCGGTGATGACCGGAATAGACAGCCGTGAACGGAGGTACTCATACATCGACTCAAGGGAATATCCGGCGTCGTAGTCGTTCGGCGTCGCGCCGGTAAAACTCCCTAATACAATGGCGCGCTGGCGCGGCAGAATGCCCGCATAAAGCAGCTGTAATAGCATGCGTTCGACGCGGAAAGGATGTTCGTTGATATCCTCCAGCACCAGAATGCCGCCTTCAATATCCGGCATCCACGGCGTGCCAATCAGTGACACGAGCATCGCCAGATTGCCGCCCCACAGCGTCCCTTGTTCATCGCATACCGGGCCATCGCCGTTCCACTCAACGCTATAGCGTGGTTGACGCAGGGCGCGCCAGAAGTGCTGTTCGGTAAACGCATTCAGGGTTTCCGCGCCGAAGTTTCCGGCCAGCATCGGGCCGCTGAAGGTAATCACGTTGCCTTTTGCCAGCAGACCGGACTGAATGGCGGTGAAGTCGCTATGGCCGCAGATAAGTAGCGGATCTTGCCGCTGGCGGGCTGCCAGTGCCTGCCAGTCAATGGTATCCAGCAAACGGCTGGCACCATAGCCGCCGCGTACTGCCAGCACTATCTGATTCTTCTCTTTGAGGGATGCCAACGCGTTGATATCGTGCAGACGTTCCGCTTCCGTTCCGGCAAAACGGCGGTCGCGACGAGTGATAACCTGCTGGTTATTCACCCGATGCCCGGCCTCTTCTAATCGCTTGACCCCGCACTGCGCGGCGGACTGATTGATGCAATAACCGGAAGGGGCGACGAGATGAAACTGAGACATGGCATTTCCTTGCAGAGAATGAAACGAGTATCATGCCGCCTGAGCCCATGGTTGTCATTAACGGCGGCAAAGTTCAGCTAAAAGGATAGATGCGTGAAATTGAGATGGTTTGCTTTTTTAATTGTATTACTTGCTGGATGTTCTTCTCACCAATCGGATTATCGCAACCCACCCTGGAACCCCGAAGTGCCGGTGAAGCGCGCAATGCAGTGGATGCCAATCAGTGAAAAAGCCGGTGCGGCATGGGGCGTAAGCCCGCGTCTGCTGACGGCGATTATCGCCGTGGAGTCAGGCGGCAATCCGTCGCTTGTCAGTAAATCAAACGCGGTAGGGCTGATGCAGCTTAAAGCCTCTACGTCTGGTCTGGATGTTTATCGTTACATGGGCTGGAGTGGACAACCGTCGACCAGCGAACTGAAAAACCCGGAGCGGAATATTTCCATGGGAGCCGCTTATCTGAGCATTCTCGAACATGGTTCGCTTGCTGGGATAAACGATCCGGAAGTGATGCAGTATGCGCTGGTGGTCTCCTATGCTAACGGTGCCGGCGCGCTGCTGCGTACCTTCTCATCGGATCGTAAAAAGGCGATTGCCGAAATTAACGACATGGATAAGGATGAGTTCTTCCAGCACGTCGTGAAGAATCACCCTGCACCGCAAGCGCCCCGTTATATCTGGAAGGTTCAGAAAGCGATGGACGCCATGTAATCAGCGGACGTTATTCGCCCGTTCGCGCGCTTCACGCTCCAGTGCAAAGATAATGCGCTGGAGCGAGCGCTCAAGCACCGGATTCATATGCAGAAAACGGAAGCTTAAGCGCGGCGTGACGATGGTTTCGTTCTTGCTATCCACCACTTTGCGCTCGCTAATTCCCAACAGCTGCGCATCAAAGCGAAAGCGCCCCCACTGCGCCATATCCAGCTCAATCTCGTTAAGTTGCATACCCGGAACTAATCCATCCGGTGCTGGCGCATCCAGCAACGCCCCCATACCGCCGAGCGAAAGATCGTACAGACGAAAGCGCAGCGTGCTTTTATCCGGTAACGTGGCTTTGCCGAAATAGGGCGGATGCAGCGGAGCAGGAATGCGGAAAAACTCCCGACGCTGGATAAACCAGACTGCCGCAGGCGTAGGCATCACGAAAGCCGGCAAGTTCTGATAATCCTCGACCGCCATCGCTGGTACCGTGAATTCAATTTTGGCACCGTTGGTTTCGGCGACGATGGTGATATTTTTTGCCGTTCTGGCCGCAATGTTATCTTCCTCCCGACTGCCAAAATCAATCACCAGCCGCTGCTGGCTGGCATCAAGAATACGGCTAATAAACTGTCGGGACGACCAGCTGACGCGCAGCGCGGCGTTAGCCTGCTGAAGATCGCGCAGAATACTTAATACAGCTAATGGGTTTTGCTTTAGAAACTGTGTGTTGTGCTCACTCACGTGGAATGGCTCCTGAATGGCAGAGGCTTAATTATGTATCGGCGTAGCAATCTATAACTTCAGCGCCCAAATGAAAATATTTAACATCTTCGCAGCTTTAGGCTGACCAAAGCACTTAAGACAGTGCTTACGTCAAAATTCGTATTTATCCGTATAAAATATCATCGCCTTTCCAGGTTTTTTAAGAACAATTACCTATACTTGAAGTATTAGCGGCGCAGAATGTCGGCGCTTTTATGGCTGTTTAATGGAACTGAAGAGGTGGGAAAAATGGGTATTATTACCTGGATTATTTTTGGTCTGATTGCCGGTGTTATTGCCAAACTGATTATGCCGGGGCGCGATGGGGGTGGATTCATCCTCACCTGTATTCTGGGGATAGTCGGTGCGGTTGTGGGCGGCTGGTTAGCGACCACGTTTGGCCTCGGCGGCAGCGTCACCGGGTTTAACCTGCACAGCTTCCTGGTTGCCGTAGTCGGTGCCATCGTTGTGCTGGTGGTTTTCCGCCTGATTCGCCGCGAATAATGTCTCTCAACGGCCCCGCAAGGGGCCGTTCTTCGTTTTATCCCCCGCGTGTTTTTCCACTTTTTATCGTTGCCTGCATTTTTATGTTGAACTAAAAACACAAATGATAATAATTATCGTTCTTTGTGCGTTTTGAGTTCACCTATAAAATGAAAAAAACCGTTTTTCGTCGTTGTACGCTTTCAGGGATGATTGCCGTTGCGCTCTCCACGTCGGCCTGGGCTGATAAAAATGAAACCACGATGGTCGTCACCGGGTCGGGCGAGAGCAGTGAACTGCCAGCATGGACCAACAGCGCCACCAAATCCGCGGTGGCCGAGAGTAAAACCCCGCAGGTGATTAACACCATCAGCCAGCATGAAATCAGCGAACGCCATGCCACCTCGGTGAATGAGATCCTGCGCTATGCGCCGGGTGTATCAACCGAGTCTCGCGGCAGTACCACCTATATGAGCGAATATAAAATCCGCGGTTTTACCGTCGATAACGAGTTCTATAACGGTCTGCAATTGCCTTATAACGTCACCGGCAATACCAAAGCGCGTATCGATCCGCTGCTGATTGAGAGCGTCGACATTCTGAAAGGGCCTTCTTCCGTGCTGTACGGCAACGGTTCGCCGGGCGGGCTGGTCAACATTCAGGGCAAAAAACCACAGACTACGCCGCGTACCGAAGTGGGCTTTAATACCGGTACTCGTAATTTGAAAGAGGGCTACCTCGATTCCACCGGGCGCATTGCCGACAGCGACTGGAGTTACCGCCTGCTGGGCAAGGCGACGGAAGGCGACGATCAGCCGCACACCTCCCGCACCGAGGATTATCTGGTTGCGCCGAGCGTCACCTGGCAACCGAGTGATAAAACCCGGCTGACTATTGATGCGCTGGCGCAAAACACGCCAAGCCTGACGCCGTCGAACCCGCTGCCGCTCTCTTATCTGCGCTCAAACTATGCTGATAAGCGCGATTATGCTGGCGATAAATGGAACGGTTTTAAGCAGCGACAGTGGATGGTGGGCTACAGCTTTGAGCACGAATTTGATAGCGGCTGGGGCATTGCGCAGAAGGCACGCTACTTCGATATCGACACTCACCAGAAGAGCATTTACTCAACGGGGAATGCGGGCAATCCCGTTTATGAGTTAGACCGTTTTGCGTACACCACGGATGAAGACCTGCATAGCTTCAATATTGATAACCAGGTGACGCGCACCTTCACCTTCGGTGATTGGCAGCACCATCTGTTGGCTGGGTTTGACTACCAGAAGCTGAACTCGCATTACCACTATCGTTATGCTCCCGCGTCTACAACGCCGGGTATTGATATGCGCAATCCGGATTTCGGCCTGGTCAATGAAGATGCGCTGGGGCTGTATACAGCCCAGAAAAACCGTCTCTCCTACAACCAGAAAGGGTACTACCTTCAGGACCAGGTTGAGTTTGGCGGTCTGAATCTGCTGGCAAGTCTGCGCTACGATGAGTACCAATCTGCCACTACCGATTATCTTAACGCTGACCAGAAAACGTGGATTTCTCAGGATAGAGTAACGAAACGACTGGGGGCGCTGTACGCCTTTGATAACGGTATTTCGCCGTTTATCAGCTATTCCGAAGGATTTAAACCGGTATCACCGGCGCGTAACCTGACGGCCGATCAGGTGAAACCGACCACCAGTAAACAGGTGGAGGGCGGCGTGAAGTACCTGCTGGCGGAATATGCCACCACCTTCACCGCCTCGGTGTTTAACATTAAGCAGAAAAACGTGCTGAGCCTGGACCCGAGCTGGAATTACCATCAGACGGGGGAGATTGAATCAAACGGTGCGGAGCTGTCGGCCATTAGCCGACCAACCGATAACATCAACCTGATCGCCAACTACGCCTATACGCACGCCATTAATACCGAAGATGAAACCTATCAGGGTAAACGTCCGACGCAGGTTCCGGAAAACGCGTTTAACCTGTGGGGAGACTACACCTTCGATCAAAGTCTGGTGCGCGGGCTGACGGTAGGGGCCGGGGTGCGCTATACCGGGCCAATGGAGATTGCGCCGGATAATACGGCTGGCAAACTCGGTGGCACCACGCAGTACGATATGTCGCTCTCTTACGATATGTCGGCGGTGGACAGCAGTCTGGCTGGGTTGATGCTGAAAGCCAGCGCGCAAAACCTGACCAACAAAGAAACGTTGACCTGCTATGACAGCACCAACTGCTGGATTGGTCGAGACAGAACGGTGCAGCTCGGGGCGAGCTACACCTTCTGACGGGAATCAGCCTTCCCGGCGTCGCTTTGCTCGGCCGGGCTACGGGATGGTTTCTTGTAGCCCGGACGAGGCGTTTACGCCGACTCCGGGGCGGCACCGGCCGTGGCTGATTGACGCTGCGTCGCCTTCATCGGAATAAACGCGATAATCACCGCGCCCAGCACCAGGAACCCGGCGACCATATAGATCCCCGCGTTAAAGCTGCCGGTCACGTCCTTCATCAGCCCCATCAGCAGCGGGCCGAGCGCCGCGCCGGTCATCCCGGTGCCGTTAATCACCGCAATGCCCAGCGCACGGGCGCGCAGGGAAAGCGCTCTGTCCGGCGTGGTCCAGAAAATGACCATCGCGGCAAAGGCGCCCATCGAGGCCATCACGATACCGGTAAACTGCAACGGCGGGTACGGACTGGTGGCGGTGAGAACCCAGCCCGCCGCGGCGAAAAGATAGGGCAGTAAAGTGTGCAGCTTACGCTCGTTATGGCGGTCCGAACGCTTGCTCCACCAGATCATCCCGACAATAGTACAGACCTGAGGAATAGCGCTGAGCAGGCCGATGGTCACGTTGCTGCTCTCAGCGTTAAAGCTACGCAGGATAAGCGGGGTCCAGACGCTCAGGGCGCTCAGCGTATTGGTCAGGCAAAAATAGGCCAGCGTATAGAGCATAATGGTCGGCGTCATCAGCTCGCGCAGTACGCTCTTTTGACCCACCGATGCCGCCTGAATCGCGCTCTGGGTTTGCAGCGCGTTCTGGCGGTCGGCCTCCATCATCTCTTCGAGGCAGGCTTTATCGTCGTCGGTCAACCATTTGGCTTTCGACGGGCTGTCGTCCAGCCAGAACCAGACCACCAGACCGAGCAGCACGGACGGGAAGCCTTCCAGCAGGAACAGCCACTGCCAGCCCTTGAGGTTCAGCAAGCCGTCCATGTTGAGAATATAACCTGAAGCCAGTGACCCCAGCGCCATGGTTACCGGCATGGCAATCATAAACAGGGCGTTGGCGCGAGCGCGATAGTGCGCCGGGAACCAGTAGGTTAAGTAGTAGAGCAGACCGGGCAGGAAGCCCGCTTCGGCGATACCGACCAGCATACGCAGCGCGTACAGGCTGTTCGGCCCGGTGGCGAACAGGGTGGCGGTCGAGGCAATACCCCAGACTATCATCAGGATGGCAATCCAGCGGCGGGCGCCGACGATGGTCAGCATGACGTTGCTGGGAATACCGCACACCACGTACATCACATAGAACAGGGTTGTCGCGAGACCAAACATGGTACTGGTCAGCCCCAGGTCTTTGCCCATGGTCAGGCCGGCAAAGCCGATATTAATACGGTCGAGATAGGAGAAAACGAACAGCACGAATAAAAATACAATTAAGCGGCGGAAAAGCTTATTGATAACCGCCTGTTGGCGAGGGTTCAGCGGCCGTTGCGCCGGGGGCGGAGTGGCAAGCTCCCCGTCGCGTTTGTGTCCCAGAGAAGGGCTATCGTTCATGAAAAGCTCCACATTGTGTTTATTAGTATGGGTACCGAGATGCAGGCTGCTAACGTATAGAAAATAGCCATCACAAATGTCAATTTTACGTAGTTAAAATGATACGTAATTGTTATGTGTGTGGCATTTGTGAATCATAATGAGATCTGCGTCGCGCTAATTCTTAAGCCGCCGGTATTCGGGGTGAAAAGGGGTCAGGACGGGCGTAACGACTCAGGGTATAATCGAAAAATCTGTGGTTTGATGGGGTAAGGAAACGCATGAGTCATATAAAAAAAGTATCGGACGATACCGCCTTTCATCGTGAAGAGTTTCCGTTCTACTGGATTGTTAACGTCTATGCGCGTTACACCCAAACCGTAGAAGTGGCGCTGAAAAAGATTGCGCTCGACGTGTCGCGCTTTCGCGTGTTGATGATAACGCACCAGTACGGCGAGGCGAGTATTTCGCAAATCTCCGAATACGCGCTGGCGAAAATGCCGACGGTCACCAAGATTGTGGGCCGACTGCGCGAAGATGGCCTGGTCACCACCGCAAATAGCGCCAGCGATGCGCGGGTAACGGTGGTGATGCTGACCGAAGCGGGCCAGCAAAAAGTGGCGGAAGCGATGCCGCTGGTGGGTAAAATTTTCGACAAAGGCTTTAAGGGGATGAGCGTAAGTCAGGTGGAGAAAATGAACCAGTCGCTGTCGAAAGTGCTGGATAATCTTAACGAACTGTAGCCGCAATACGACACAATGACAAAATTGTGACCCGCGTAGAAAATTATCATAACTCACTGTAAATAAACTCTTTTTTTATGACTGCCGTTGGCCTCATCGCCAACGGCAGCGCCCGCCTGTATTCGCCATTTTGCTTTGTAATTCATCAAACTGCGCGATTAACCCTTATCAATAAAAGGTTAATTAATTGTTATTTTGCAGTAAATTTAACGTGAAAATTTACTTGAATTTTCATCTAAATATTCCATAGTGATTACACATCGGTCAGGGCAAAAAAGCAGCAACGACTGCGCGCCTGAATATGATTCATTTTTTCTGGTTAAGGTGTTAATCATGAAGCCAGTTTGTGAGAGCAATGGGTTTATCGAACGGTTCATCCTCGGCGAGGGTGACCTGAGCTTTGCCGTCAAAGACACCCTGGACGTGGCGGGATTCCGCACCCAGGCCGGTTGTCAGGCGCTGGCGGATACGCCAGTCGCCGCGCAGCATGCAATCGTCGTTGCTACCTTGCTGGCAAACGGCTGCGTGCTGTCAGGAAAAACCACGTTACACGAACTGGCGTTTGGCGTGACCGGGGTAAACCCCTGGAGCGGCACCCCGGTGAATCCTCATTTCCCGTCGCTTATTCCCGGCGGTTCTTCTAGCGGTTCGGCAGCGGTCGTGGCGGCGGGCGAGGTCGATTTTGCGCTCGGCACCGATACCGGCGGCTCGGTACGCATGCCAGCAGCCTGCTGCGGCGTTCTGGGGCTGAAGCCCGGCTATGGCGTGCTGAGCCGACACGGCGTGATGCCCGCCGACAGCTCGCTTGACAGCGTCGGTCTGTTTACCCGCGATGCAGGCACGCTCCGTCAGGCGCTGAACCGTCTGCACATAGTCGTCGAATCCCCGCTGGAGGCGCTACCAGCCATCACCTTTATCCCGGCGGCGCTGCCGGAAATTGATGCCGCGCTGCTGCGTTTCCTTGCCGAAGCGGACGTGCAGCCAGAGCAGGGCGAACTCTCAACGCTTACCGATGCCCATCTTGCGGGTATGGCCATTATCAGCCATGAAAACTGGCAGGCCTTCAGCGCGCTGCTGGCGACAAACACCGTCTCTGCCGATGTGGCAACCCGCATTCGTGCCGGGGCTAACGTCAGCGCCGATGCGCTGGCAGAGGCGGAAAAAGTGCGCCAGCGCTTCAGCGACGACGTGGATGCGCTGCTGGCTATCACGCCGCTGGTGGCGCTGGCGACGTTGCCAGAATTGCCGCCCACGCTTGACGAGGCGAAAGACCCACTCAGCGTGGTCAACCTGACTCGGCTGGTGAGGCCGTTTAACCTCAGCGGACATCCGGCGCTCACGCTACCTGCGGGCACGCTTGATGGCCGCCCGGTTGCCCTGCAACTGGTGGCCCGCAAAGGCGCCGAAGGGTTGCTGGTACAGGCCGCCGAATGGCTCACGGCGCGACAACGCCGCTAAGCCAACCCGTTTTACCTTTTCCCTGATGACTCAGTGAGTTCGACTCATTGCGGCCTCGTTCGCTCTGCGAACGGCTGCCTATAAAAATTATGGAGAAAACCATGTCTGCCATCCAGGTTCGTGAATCGCTGGTTCCGCTGCTGAGCGAAGTGAGCGCGCGCAGCACCGATTTTGAGCATCAACGCCATATTTCCGACGACATCATTACCGGTTTTAAACAGGCGGGCGTGTATCGTGCGCTGGTGCCAAAAATCTACGGCGGCGACGAGTGCACTCCGGCGGAGTTCTGCGAGCTGATTGAGCAGATTGCCACCGCGGACGGTTCCGCAGGCTGGGTGGCGAGCTTCGGCATGAGCCCGTTTTACCTCGGTGCGCTGCCGGTAGAAACGTTAAAAGCACTTTATCGTGACGGCCCGGACGTGGTCTTTGCCGGCGGGATTTTCCCGACACAAAAAGCGCGACAGGCCGACGGTGGTTATCGCGTCAGCGGACGCTGGAGTTTTGCCAGCGGCAGCATGGGCGCGTCGGTGCTGGGCGTGGGTATTCTGCCCGACGGCGACCAGGCGCTGCCGCGCATGGCGGTGCTGCCCCGCGCCAGCGTGCAGATTGACCCGGTATGGGACACCGTAGGCCTTGCCGGAACCGGCAGCCATGACCTGCTGGTGGACGACGTGTTTGTGCCACAGGATTGGACCTTTATTCGCGGCGGCGCCTTGAACCTCGAAGGCCCGCTGTACCGCTACCCGGTGCTCTCGTTAGCCACTCAGGTGCTTTCTGTGGTGGCGCTCGGCGTGGCCCGCGCGGCGCTCAACGAAATTTATGCCATTGCTCATCGCCAGCAGTCGGTCACCGGCGCACCGCGTCTGGCCGACCGCCCGCAGGCGCAGATGCAAATTGCCCGCTGCGAGGCTGACCTGCGATCCGCCCGCGCCTGGTTCTATGACGCTATCGACGATGTCTGGCAGCAACTGCTCAGAGGCGATGATGCGGACTGCGCGCAGATCAACGCCTTACGACTTTCCTCAACCCACGTGACCCGTGTCGCTGCCGATGTGGCGCGCCAGGCGCTGGCGCTAAACGGCATGGGTGGCGTCACCATGACCAGCCCGCTGCAGCGCTACGTCCGCGACACGATGGTGATTACCCAACACGCCTTTATGGGCGACCTCTCGTACCTCAACGCCGGTACGGTCTTTTTCGGCGGTAAACCGATGCCCGGTTACCTGTAATTTTTAACCTAAGGAGCAACCAATGAGCCAATCAACCACACTGCGCGTGCTGTTTTGCATCGGCGTGAACCAGAACTTTTTTGACGCCAGCCAGGCCGAAGCCAAACAGGTATGGGCCGCTTTCGGCGTGATGATGAAAGGGATGGAAGAGACCCCGGGGATCACGGTAATCGGCAACATGGACGACGACCAACTGATGGTCGGGCCGTCCACCACCGCGCCGTGGACCACCTACGTGCTGGCGGACGCGCAGGCGCTGGAAAACGTGGCGGCGGTTTGCAACCTGTTCCGCACCACCCCGGTCGGCGACGGCGGCAGCAAGCTGTGGAAGTACTGCAAAATCGAAGCCCGCGTGGGTCGTGAACTGATTATCCAGGGTTAAGGGAGCCGATGATGACCTCTCAGGATGCGCTGCGCCTCCAGCAGCTCGAAGACCAGCAGGCCGCGCGGGTGTGTATCAGCCACTACATGTACCTGTGCGACCGGCTGGATGCACTCGACACGGTACAGGCCATTGGCGCGCTGTTCTCTGTCGACGCCTGCTGGCAAGGCGTGGGCGAACCCTACGCCGCGCGACTGGGGCGTCATCAGGGACGCGCGGCGATTATCGCGATGATGGCGGGCTACGTCCGCCAGCCCGCGCACTTTGCCATGAACGCGCACTTTCTCTGTTCAGAGGCGCTGACGAACGCAGCAGGCGGAGAGGTACAGGGCCGCTGGCTGATGCTGCAAACGTCGGCCTTCAGCGCGGGCGGCGCGCACCTCAACGCCGCCGAATTAAACGTCACCTTCCGGCGCGAAGCGGGGGAGATGGTGATGCACCATTTCACCACCCGCAACCTGTTTAGCCGACCCGTAAGCCACTGGCACGCCGAGGATACGCTCCCGGTGCCGGACCAAAATCAGACCGTCGAAGACGTGCAGGAGAATGGACATGCAGTGTGACCACCTGATTAATGTGAAGAATATCGATACCACGATGCCGAACGCGCCGAGCCGCGAAGCGCTTGCCTCGCTGGTACAGCACGACCGTGTACACACCTCGCTGTACACCTCTGAAGAACTGTTCAATCTGGAGCTGGATCGCGTGTTCGGTAAAACCTGGGTTTGGGTGGCGCACGCCAGCGAAATTCCGGAGACCGGCAGCTTCAAAACGACTGAAATTGGCACCCAGCCGGTGATTGTGGTGCGCGACCGTAAAGGCAACGTCCACACGCTGCTTAACCGCTGTCGCCATCGCGCGGCCACCGTCTGTGAACATCGCAGCGGCAAAACTAACAGCTTTGTCTGCCCGTACCACGGCTGGGGCTATGCGCTGGACGGCAGCCTGCGCGGCGTGCCGCACCCGGAAAGCTATGCCGACCAGTTAGAAAAGGGCGAACTGGGGCTGGTGTCCCTGCGCACCGAACAGTACGCGGGCATGATTTTCGCCACCTTTAACGACCACATTGAACCGCTGGAAGATTTCCTCGGCGCGGCGAAAAAGTGGATGGATCTGTTTATGAAGCAGGGCGCGGGCTACCCGATCAAAACCGGCCCGGCACACCGTTTCCGCTTCCCGGGCAACTGGAAAATCCAGCTCGAAAACACCACCGACGGCTACCACTTCCCGGTGGTGCACCGTTCGTTTTTAAGCTCGGTCGATAAGCAGACCGAGGAGATGCTCAACTTCGTCGACGGCAGCGGTTACGTCGAAGACCTTGGCAACGGCCATAGCGTGATGGTGATGATCCCGGAGCTGGTGGATCTGGAAGCCAACCTTGATGCGCCAATCCCTGAACGCTTTACCGAACTGGCCGACGCCCTGCGCGCCGATCATGACGAAGATCAGGTACGCCGCATCGTCCGCGCGGTCGGCGGCTCCGGCTTCAACCTCAATATTTTCCCGAACATTGCCTGCTCGATGGCTTTCTTCCGCGTCCTGCAGCCGGTGTCGGTAAATGAAACCGAAATTCACCATGCGGTGATCACCATGGACGGTGGCCCGGAAATCGCTAACCAGGCGCGTCTACGTCTGCACGAACACTTCCAGGGGCCGATGGGCTTCGGTACGCCGGACGACTCGGAAGCATGGGAGCGCGTACAGCGCGGAGCCACCGCCGGTGACGACCTGTGGATCATGCTCAACCGTGGCCTGGCGGGGGAATACCGCACCGACGACGGCTGGCGTAGCGACGTTAGCGCTGAAACCGGCATGCGTGCGGCCTACCAGCAGTGGAAAAAACTGATGACGGAGATGGAATAAATGACGACCGCTGAATCTGTACTGTTTAACGCCATCGCGGTTATCAACCTCGAGGGCGACCTGCTGGATCAGGGCGAGTTCGATGCGTGGCTGGATCTCTGGCAGCACGACGGCCTGTACGTAGTGCCGATCGATCCGACCGAAACCGACTTTAAAAACACGCTCAACTACGCCTGTGACGATCACGAAATGCGCGCTAAGCGCGTGAAGCGTCTCTACAGCGGCGAGTCCATTTCCACCACGCCGCGCGCCAGAACGCTGCGCACGCTGTCGCGCTTCCGTCTGCTGGAGGCCAGCGAAAACGAAGTGGTGGTGCGCGGCGCACAGTCGCTGTGGGAGCACCGTAAAGGCCACAGCCGCCACTACGCCGCCGACATTACCTGGCGTCTGCGCCCGCAGGAAAGCGGCTGGCGTATCACGCAGAAGGTGATTCGCCTGGTCAACAGCGACGATGTGCTGCACAGCATCGGCTACATCCTGTAAGGAACCGTTTATGACGCAAACCGTATTAGTAACCGGAGCGGCTTCCGGTCTCGGCAACGTGATTGCCGCTCATCTGCTGGCCGAGGGCTTTCAGGTGGTGCTGACCGATGTTGACGCCGCCCGCGCCGAAGCGGCTGCCGCAAACCTGGATAACGGCGAAGGCAAAGTCCTGGCGCTGGGGCTGGATATCCGCCAGCCGGAAGCCTTTGACCGTGCGCTGACGGCGACCATCGAACGTTTCGG
Organism: Kluyvera ascorbata ATCC 33433; assembly: GCF_000735365.1. Classification (GTDB taxonomy): domain Bacteria; phylum Pseudomonadota; class Gammaproteobacteria; order Enterobacterales; family Enterobacteriaceae; genus Kluyvera; species Kluyvera ascorbata. The sequence goes on from NZ_JMPL01000025.1 coordinate 22,790, forward strand.
CAGCCTTCAGGTACTGGTCAACAACGCCGCGCTGACGCTCGCCACCCCGGTAATGGACATTACCGCCGAAGAGTTTGACCAGGTGATTTCCACCAACCTGCGCGGCACCTTTGTTGGCTGCCAGACGATGGGGCGCTACTTCGCCCGTCGCGGCTACGGTCGCATCATCAACCTGGCGTCGCTCGCCGGGCAGAACGGCGGCACCGCCTCCGGGGCGCACTATGCGGCGTCAAAAGGCGGCATTCTGACGCTGACCAAAGTCTTTGCCCGCGAGCTGGCGAAATCCGGCGTGACGGTTAACGCCATTGCACCGGGGCCGATGGACCTGCCGACGGTGCATGCGCTGGTGCCGGAAGAGAAGATGCCCGGCCTGTTACAGATGATCCCGGTAGGTGAGCTTGGCGACGCGGCATTTGTCGCTCAGGCCGTGGCCCTGCTGGCTTCCCAAACATCGTCGTTTGTCACCGGGGCCACCTGGGACATTAACGGCGGGCTGTTTATGCGTTAAGGGGCCATCGATGCTGACATTACAGGTTATTCGTCGCGAGCTTCAGGGTGAGGTGGTGCTTCTGACGCTGGCGAAAGCCGACGGTACTGCGCTGCCCGCGTTTACCGCCGGGGCGCATATCGACTTGCATCTGGGCGAGGATCTGGTGCGCCCGTACTCGCTGTGCGGCGATCCGTGCGAACTCAATCACTACCAGCTTGGCGTGCTGAAAGATAGCCAGTCCAAAGGCGGCTCGCTTGCCGTTCACAGGCTACAGGAAGGCGATGAGATTCAGGTCAGCGAGCCGCGCAACCTGTTTGCACTGGATGAAAAGGCGAGCTTCAGCCTGCTTATCGGCGGCGGTATCGGTATTACGCCGATGCTGGCGATGGCGGCGGAGCTGATGGCGGCCGGGCGCGCTTTCAGCCTGCATTATTGTGCGCGAAGCCGTGCACAGGCGGCGTTTGTCGCCCAGTTGACGGCGTCGGCCTACGCCCCGCAGGTGCATCTGCACTTCAGCGATGAACAGCGCATTAATCTTGATGCGGTGCTGTGCGACGTGCCTGCTGGCACCCACGTCTACGTCTGCGGTCCGACACGGCTGATGGATGCGGTCAGCGAGCAGGCCACTGCCCAGGGCTATGCGCCGGAACAGATCCACCAGGAGTGCTTTAGCGCCGAGGTGGAAACCGGTGGTCAGCCGTTTGAAGTGGTGGCAGCCGCCAGCGGCATCACCGTGCAGGTAGCGGCAAACCAGACCATCGTTGAAGCACTGGCGTTAGCGGGGCTCAAGGTCTGCGTCTCCTGTAAACAGGGGATCTGCGGCAGTTGCCTGACCGACGTGCTGGAAGGTGAGCCGGATCATCGTGACCACTATCTGACCGACGAAGAGAAGGCCGATGGCGATCAGATCCTGCTGTGTTGCTCCCGGGCGAAAAGCGCCCGTCTGATAATCGATCTTTGAGGATCTCCCTATGACTCTGCAAACCGAGTTTCGAAACGCCATGGCGCAGTTGGGCAGCGCGGTATCGGTGATCACCACCGATGGCCCCGCAGGTAAATTTGGCTTCACCGCTTCTGCCGTCTGTAGCGTGACCGACCAGCCGCCGACGCTGCTGGTGTGCATGAACCGCAACTCTTTTGCCCACGCGCATTTCAAGCAAAACGTCGCGCTGTGCGTCAACGTGCTGTCGAGCGACCACCAGGCGCTGTCGGGCATTTTTGCCAACGCCAGCCTGCGCTCCGAAGAGCGTTTCTGCCACGACAGCTGGCAGGTGATGGCCAGCGGCGCGCCGGTGCTGAGTTCTGCGGTGGCGAGCTTCGATTGTGTGATTGATGACTGCCACGAAGTGGGCAGCCATTCGGTCTTTTACTGCCGGGTGCAGGCGATTCGCGTCAGCGAGCAGCCGCGCGGGCTGGTCTATTTCAACCGCCGCTACCACACGGTTGGCTGCGACGTGGAAGCCTGATAACGAAAAGGGGAATGCCGGATGAGCAATGTCGTTTCTGAAACTGCCGTCACATCAACGACCGTCCGCCAGGACGCGCAGCAAATGCGCAAGCTGGTTGTCGCGTCGGTACTGGGTAATGCGCTGGAATGGTATGACTTCTTTCTCTACGGCACCGCCGCGGCGCTGGTCTTTGGCCCACTGTTCTTCCCGGTGGGCGGCGACCCGTTGCAGGGCACGCTGCTGGCGTTTTCCGGCTTCGCGGTCGGTTTTCTGGCGCGCCCGCTTGGCGGCATCTTGTTCGGTCATATCGGCGACCGCTATAGCCGCAAGATGACGCTGATAATGACCCTGACGCTGATGGGGGCGACGACCTTTGTTATTGGCCTGCTGCCGACCTACGCGCAGATAGGCATCTGGGCGCCGCTGTCGCTCATCATCCTGCGCTTTTTACAAGGCGTGGCTTCCGGCGGCGAGTGGGGCGGCGGCGTGCTGATGCTGAGTGAAAACGCACCGGCCTCGCGCCGTGGCTTCTACACCGCGTGGAGCCAGATGGGCGTCTCCGGCGGCTTTGTGCTCTCGGCCTTCGCCTTTTACCTCGTCCAGCAGTTACCGGAGAGCGATTTCCTGAGCTGGGGCTGGCGCGTGCCGTTCTTGCTGAGCATCGTCATCTTCCTGGTCGGCGTTTATATCCGCAAAAACATTCGCGAGAGCAAAGCCTTTACGCAGGCAAAGCCGGAAGACAAACACGAAAAGATCCCGCTGCTGGTGCTGGTACGCGAACACCCGAAAGCGCTGTTACAGGCCATTGCCCTGCGCCTGCCGGAAAACGGGGCTTCCTACATTTTCTTCACCTTCTCGGTGGTCTACGCCAAACACATTGGTATCGGCACCGGGGAGATTATCAGCGCGGTGACGCTGGCGATGCTGATTGAATTCTTCTCGATCCTCTTCTGGGGCGCGCTGTCGGACAAGATTGGCCTGAAACCCGTTTACTACATCGGCGTGATTGGCCTGTTGGTCATGGCGTTCCCCTTCTTTTGGCTACTCTCCACCGGCAGCTACGGCGCGGTGATGCTGGCGATGTTCCTCGGCCTGCCGGTGTGCCACGGCGCGATGATTGGCACTCAGCCGTGCATCATGAGCGATCTCTTCCCTGTGCGGGTGCGTTACTCCGGGCTGGCGCTGGGCCACGAAGTGGGGTCCATCTTCTCCGGCGGCCTCGGCCCGATGCTGGCGGTGGCGCTGCTGATGGCCTTCGATGCCTCGTGGCCGGTCTCTTTATTGTTGATGGCCTACGCGCTGCTGGCATGGATTGCCCTGAGAAGCCTGCCTTCAACCCCTTTACCACACAACAATGCAGGAGCTACGGATGTTAACGATTGAATCACTGACCTGCTGGCTGGTGGATATTCCCACCATTCGCCCGCACAAGCTGTCGATGGCCACCATGGGCTGCCAGACCCTGACCATCGTGCGCATGCAGTGCGCCGAGGGCGTGGTTGGCTGGGGTGAAGCCACCACCATCGGCGGGCTGAGCTACGGGGCAGAAAGCCCGGAAGCCATCCGCTCGGCTATTGAAACCTACCTGTCGCCGCTGCTGTGCGGCCAGACCTTCAGCGGCGTAGCGGCGCTGGCCGAGAAAATGAACGCCAGCGTCAAGGGCAACACCTTTGCTAAATCGGCGCTGGAAACCGCGTTTCTGGATGCCCAGGGCAAACTGCTGGGGCTGCCGGTGAGCGCGCTGCTCGGCGGGGCGATAACCGACCGCCTGCCGGTGCTGTGGACGTTGGCGAGCGGCGACACCGATAAAGATATTGAAGAAGGGAAACGGCTGCTGGCGGAAGGGCGACACGACACCTTCAAGCTGAAAATTGGTGCCCGGGATCTCAAAACCGATATCCGCCACGCGCTGGCGATTAAAGCGGCGCTTGGTGACGAGGTCAGCGTTCGCGTTGACGTTAACCAGGCGTGGGACTTTACCACCGCGGTGAAAGGCATGAGTCAGCTACAGGATGGTGGTATCGACCTCGTCGAACAGCCAACCCCACTTTGGGATAGAGAGGGGTTGATTACCCTGAGCCAGCGTTTTGACGTCCCGATTCTCGCCGATGAGGCGGTGGCAACCAGCCACGACGGTTTTGCTCTGGCGCACGGCGGTTTTAGCGGTGCCTATGCGCTGAAGATTGCTAAAGCGGGTGGCCCGGCGCAGGCGCTGAAGCTGGCGCACGTCGCACAGGCGGCGGGCGTGGCGCTGTACGGCGGCACCATGCTGGAAGGCTCGCTCGGCACGGTAGCTTCGCTGCACGCCTGGTCCACCGTAAAGATGCAATGGGGCACCGAGATGTTCGGCCCGCTACTGCTTAAAGACGACATCGTGGTCACGCCGTTCGACTTCCGCCAGGGGCAGGTTTCGCTGCCGCAGGGGCCGGGATTGGGCGTAGAGATTGACCTCGACAAACTGCGTTATTACGCGCGCCACTAAAAGGACATCCCGATGCTGTTCAAAGTTGAAATGACCGTCAATATCCCGTCGTCGTTGCCCAAAGCCGAGGCCGATGCGATCAAGGCCCGTGAGAAAGCCTACGCCCAGCAGCTTCAGCACGAAGGGAAATGGCTGCACATCTGGCGCGTCGCCGGGCTGTACGCCAACGTCAGCATCTTTGACGTGGCCGATAACCAGGAACTCCACGACCTCTTAACCGCGCTGCCGCTGTATCCGTACATGGATATCAGCGTGCAGCCGTTATGCCGACATCCGTCGGCCATTGATTAAAACAACAACCCTTACCCTACGAAGAGGAATACGCAATGTCCGTTAATCCCGCAAAACAGACCGAACTGGAATCCTTACTGGCCATCAGCAGCGGCCTGAACGCCGAGCAGGGCAACGAGCGCTTTAAGGCTATCATGCATCAGCTGCTGAGCGACCTGTGCCAGACCATCCGCAAATTTGATATCACCGACGAAGAGTTCTGGCTGGCGGTGAACTACCTGAATGAACTGGGCGAGCGCAAAGAAGCGGCGCTGCTGGCGGCAGGGCTGGGGCTGGAGCACTATCTGGATATGCGCGCTGATGAAAAAGAGGCCGCCGCCGGTAATGACGTGGGCACGCCGCGCACCATCGAAGGGCCGCTGTACGTGGCGGGCGCCCCGCTCAGCAAGCAGTTTGCGCGCATGGATGACGGCAGCGAGCAGGGCGAGCCGATGTGGCTGCACGGGCAGGTGACCGACCTTGAGGGAAAACCGGTGGCGGGCGCAATTGTCGATATCTGGCACGCGAACACGCTGGGCGGCTACTCGTTCTTTGACCAGTCGCAGAGCGAATATCATCTGCGTCGTCGCGTGGAAACCGGTGCTGATGGGCGCTACGCGGTACAAAGCATCGTGCCTTGCGGCTACGGCTGCCCGCCGGATGGCCCAACGCAGAAGCTGCTCAACCAGTTAGGCCGTCACGGTAATCGCCCGGCGCACATTCATTTCTTCGTGTCGGCACCGGGCTATAAGCACCTGACCACGCAGATTAACCTCAACGGCGATGCCTACCTGTGGGACGATTTTGCCTTTGCCACCCGCGAAGAGCTGATTGCCGATCCGGTGAAAATCACCGACGTTGCGCTTTCTCAGGAGCGCAACATCAACCAGCCGCATACCGAAGTGAGCTTTAGCTTTGCGCTGGTGGAATCGGCTGAAACCAGCGAAGAGAGCCGTATTAAGCGTGCGCGTGTGATGGAGTGATTTGAGGCGTGGTACCGCCCCGGCGGCGCTGCGCTTGCCTGGGCGACAATCGTGCAAAACTCACCATCGGGCGTAGCCCGGGCGAGGCGTTTACGCCGACCCCGGGTTTCCCACAACGCAGCTTACTTCGCCGCCAGCGCCTCTTTTATCCAACCATCAAATGTTTCCTGGTGGGCCTTAATCCAGCCGTCGACGTGGCTTTGAATATCCTCCGGTGTTGATTTCCCGGTATGCATCAGCTGGTTCTGGGCGTTCACGTCCGCCAGCGGCAGTTTCGCCACCGCAAACAGCTTCGCCGCCGCCGGGTTTTTTGCCGCCCATTCTTTATTGGCGACGATGTACTCGTTGTTCACGGCAAAACCGTAGTTCTTGCCGTTTGGTAGTTCGGTATTCAAATCCTTAAGCGTGCCCGGATTCGCCGAGAACGGCACGGTCAGCCACACTACATCCTTCCCCGGTTTAAGCTCATCGCTGACCCAATACGGCGTCCAGGTCCAGTAAAGCACCGGCTTTCCGGCCTTATAGCGGGAGAGGGTATCGGCAATAATCGCCGCATAGTTGCCCTGGTTTTGCGTCACCGTCTTATCAAGGCCGTAAGCCTTAATTTGGGTATCAATCACCGAGCCGCACACCCAGCCGGGGTTACAGCCTGCTAAATCTGCTTTGCCGTCACCGTTGGCGTCAAATAGCTGCGCGAGCTTAGGGTCTTTCAACTGTGAAATATCGGTAATGTGATATTTGTCGGCGGTTTTTTTATCAATCAAATAACCCTGTGCCGCGCCGCTAATATAGGTGCCCTGACGGTAGAATTTCTTATCGCCGCCGCTGGCGTGATACATATCCTGCTGCAGTGGCATCCAGTTGACCGCCATATACGTGGCGTCACCGGAAGCAATTGAGGTATAGGCAACGTTGTATTCTACCTCTTCGATAGGCGCGACATCGTAGCCAAGCTGCTTCAGCGCCCGGTTGATAATTTCGGTTTGAAACGTCTCTTCCGGTAGAGGACTTTGTACTGGATGCACCGTAATGCCTTTGCCGGGGAGGTCTGCGGCATAGAGGGTAGAAGAGGTAAGTAGTGCGGCAAGCGTAAGGGCGCTTTTTGTTGTAGTTTGCATAATAAGACCTTGTTATTTTCGCGTGTTAAGCCAGAAACGACAGGTTATTCCCGCTTGGATAAAAGGTGGAAATAAAGAAAGGTGTGCGAATATTCCCTCAGATAATTAACAATAATAACCTTACCCTAACATATCGTGACGGGTTGGCAATCCGGAATACCTACAGAATGGCCGTTTTATCGTCTTTTTATGGTGAGGTTATTCTTAAAGTTAATATGATACAGCTCGCAAAATTACGGATAAAACAGATAAATACGACAAATAACGGATACCGATAAAAATGGCGAGAACTATAGTTATCAGGATGACTTTTTCATTGCGAAACAGGCATTAAAAGGAGGCAGGGCGATAATTCCGCGTTGCCGATATTGCTCACAGGATGTGGGGTCTAAAATGAATACAGCACGCGTAGTTTGTCTGGCCTTGGCCGCTTTAACGTTATCGACAATGGCTCAGGCTCAGGACCGAGCCACATCGGGAAGAATCCACTTTATCGGAAGCATCGTGGAGGGCGCTTGCAGTGCGGTGCCCCAGAGACAAGCCCTACAGGTCACCTGCTACCGAAACGGTGAAAAACAGACGCACCGGATGGTGGTTCCGACATCCGGTGATTCGCGCTTTATGCAGTCGCTTGGCTCCGTCAGTCAGAGAACGTTACCCGGTCATCCTGAACTTCGCGAAGTCACCATTAGCTATTTTTAAGTTTTCGATAAAAAACGGCCTTTCTCCTGCCCAGCGTGAAGGCCGTTTCCCCATTTTCCCTGTACATCCCCTCATTCGTCAGGCGGTAATACCCGACTAAACGAGTAAGAAAACGACGAGTAAAAAAGTCTTTTCCTATGAATATCCTACAGACATTTTTATAAATAAAAAGTGCATTTTTATTTACTGTTATTTTGTACCCAGGAGATTTATTTTGGGGGTATAAAAAATAAATATTATCTACCGCTGAAACGCTATTCCATTTCATTGCATCATTACCACCAAGGTGGTAATGACACGTAAATTTAACAATTTTTGTTTTGCTATTTTCATTTAAAACAAATGGTTACGCCACACTCTTCGAATGAAGCACCAACGAAGGAAAAAGTAACTGTCCACTATCGGATAAAAACGGCGTTGTAAAACATTAATCGTATTGTGGATAATCTGCGCCGTCGGATGAGGATTATCTGATGACAGAATATTATTTGTAGCGATTGCTGCGAGAAAAATTATCCAACTCAATAATTACTTTGCGGACTATTTAATTTATTAAATGGGAACGTTCCCGTATTTTGTCTTAAACATCAGGGAAATATTAATTTTACAACCCAAAGGCAATGAGAATGAAAAATTTTACGGTTAAAGGACTGACGCTGGCATTAATGATGGTAGGGACGTCTGCAATGGCAATGGGCGGTTCTAGCGATGCTACGGGGCCAACGACCGTGACCGGTGGCTCCGTTCACTTTACCGGCTCGGTGGTTAACGCGGCCTGTGCCGTTTCGCAAGACTCCGTCAACAAAACCGTTGATATGGGTCAGGTTCGTCTGGCGGCTTTCGGTGATCAACCGGTGGCAGGCACGGCGGCAAACCAGAAAACCCCGTTCAGCATCACGCTGACCGACTGCGACACCAGTGTATCTACCGAGGCAACGGTGACCTTTAACGGCGCGGCGGCAGAAGGTAGCGCCGGTGTACTGGACAACATGGCCGGTGCGGGCGGGGCGCAGGGGGTTGGCGTGCAGATTTATGACACCGACGGCACGGCGCTGGATCTGGGCAAGGAGTCTAAAGCCGCCACGCTTATCGACGGTGATAACGTCATGAGCTTCTCTGCGGACTACGTCAGCACCTCCAGTACGCTGACCGCTGGTAACGTCGACGCGACGGCGACCTTTAACGTTACCTACCAGTAACTTTTCAGGAATGGCTTAAGCCACGGACGGCAATTTTGTGAAGAGGAGTAGGGATGAAGCTATCGCAACCGGGTCTGGCGCTGTTGCTGAATGCCCTGATACCGCTCGCCTGGGCGGGTAATCACCATGTGGTGACCGTACCCGGCGGCGATGTGCATTTTACCGGCGCGGTGGTGGAAGCCGCCTGTGCGGTGGATACCAATAGCGATGCCCAGACGGTGGACATGGGGCAGGTGCGATCCAGCCTGTTTAGCGGCACCGGTACCTGGGGAAACCCGCAGCCGTTCACCATCGTGTTAAAGGACTGTGACATCACCATTAGCCAGCAGGTCGGCGTGGCGTTTAACGGTGTGACCGACGAGAGCGATCCAACCGTACTGGCGGTGACCAGCGGCGCAGGCAGCGCGGCTCATGTGGGTATCGGCATCTTTGATAGCAGCGGGAGTGTGATTGTCCCTAATACATCGCCGCAGCTTTTTACCACGCTGAAAGATGACACCAACGTGCTGAACTTTGTCGCCAAATATCGGGCTACTGCGGAAAACGTCTCTCCGGGTGAGGCGGATGCACAAACCTGGTTCACGCTGACTTACATGTAATTATTCCGCCGCGGCGGGCGTATTTTATTAAAAGGTAACTCATGTCTATTTTTTCCCGAACCGGCTTATGGGCGACGGCGCTGACGTTAGCCAGCCTGCCGTTATTCTCGCCGCTTGCCCAGGCTGCCGACTACGGCGGTATTGCGCTGGGTGCCACGCGGGTTATTTATCCTCAGGGCAGCGAGCAAATTTCATTGTCGGTTAATAATACCGACGGCCAGGGCGTCTTTTTAATTCAGTCGTGGGTGGAAAACGCCGATAGCAAAAAGAGCAGCGATTTTGTGGTGACGCCGCCGCTGTTTGTGATTAAACCGAAAAAAGAAAATACCCTGCGGGTGATGTATATCGGCCAGGATGCGTCATTGCCCAAAGACCGCGAAAGCCTGTACTGGATGAACGTCAAAGCCATTCCGGCAGCCACGAAGGAATCGCAAAATAAAAATACGCTGCAAATTGCTGTCCTGAACCGCATCAAGCTGTTTGTCCGCCCGAAAGGCTTAAATATGCCGCCTGCCGAAGCGCCTGCGAAGCTGCGTTTTCATCAGACCGGTTCACAGCTGACGATAAAAAATCCCACGCCGTATTACGTGACGCTCGTTGAGCTTACCGAAGGTAGCGCAGCGCTTCCTGCCACGATGGTTCCGCCATTAGGGCAGAGCAGCCTCGTTGTGCCTTCAACGGCGCACGGTGATATCAGCTTCCAGACGGTAAATGATTACGGCGCGAATACGCCTAAACAGCATGCGGTGATGGACTAATCTGTGGGACAGGTCGGCGAAATAATGACACATCGTATTCGTTATGCCACGCGGTCCATTGCGCGAATTTTGCGCCGTCGACAGTATGGCTACACCTTTATTTTGCCGGCGGCGCTAGGCGCTATTCCCTATACGGCGTATGCGGATAGCTATTTTAACCCCGCGTTTCTATCCGGTGATAATTCAGCGGTGGCGGACCTGTCGCGTTTTGAAAATAGCAATGGACAGGCCCCGGGGAAATATCGGGTTGATATTTATATCAACCAGCAGTTTATTTCCAGCGAAGATGTCGACTTTAAAGCGGATAAAAAAAGCCAGGACGATACCGGGCTGTCGCCGTGTTTTACCCTTACGCGTCTCGAAGCGATGGGGCTTAACCGGAACGCCTTCCCGGCGCTTAAAACGCTCGCGGCGGACCAGTGCGTGCCGTTTGACGCCATTCCTGACGGCAGCACGCGTTTTGATTTTGAACACCAGAAGCTGGATGTCAGCATCCCGCAGGCCGGAATGCAGCAGAGCGCGCGCGGTTATATTCCGCCTGAACAGTGGGATCAGGGAATCAACGCCATGACCCTGAACTATGACTTTTCCGGCAGTAACAGCGGCGGGACCAGCAGCCAGGACAGTTACTACCTGAACCTGCAAAGTGGTCTGAACCTTGGCGCCTGGCGTTTGCGCGACTATTCGACCTGGAACTACAGCCACGGCGAGGGGGATTCGCAGAATGAATGGGAGCATATCAGCACCTACGCCGAGCGAACCATTATTCCTTTAAAAGCCGAGTTGACGCTCGGCGAAAGCTATACGCCATCAGATGTGTTTGACTCGCTCGGCTTTCGCGGCGCGCAGATAGTCTCTGACGACAATATGCTGCCCGACAGCCTGAAAGGCTTTGCGCCGACCGTGCGCGGTATTGCCCGTAGCAACGCCAAAGTGACCATTAAGCAGAACGGTTACGTCATTTACCAGACCTACGTGTCGCTGGGGGCGTTTGCCATTAACGATCTTTATCCCACTTCATCAAGCGGTGATTTACAGGTGACGGTTCAGGAGACAGACGGTAGCGAAAATAGCTACACGGTGCCGTATTCGGCGGTGCCGTTGCTCCAGCGTGAAGGGCGCGTGAAATATGCGCTGACCGCCGGGAAATACCGCAGCAGCAACGATCAGCAGGATGAGGTCAACTTTACCCAGGGGACAATCATCTGGGGGTTGCCAAAGGGCTTCACCGCCTATGGCGGCAGCCAGGTATCGTCTGACTACCGGGCGTTTGCCTTGGGTATCGGGCTCAATATGGGCGATTTTGGCGCGGTCTCGACGGATATCACACAGGCCAACAGTACGCTGGTGGACGGCAGCCAGCACGAAGGGCAATCCGTACGTTTTCTGTACGCCAAGGCGTTGAACTCGCTCGGCACCAACTTCCAACTGCTGGGCTATCGCTATTCGACGCAGGGCTTTTATACCCTTGATGAAACCACCTATCAGCATATGGACGGCTATACCGGTAACGACGGTTTTCAGGATGAAGACCATGACGGCAAGCAGGATAAGCCCGACTGGACCGATTTTTACAATCTCTACTACACCAGGAAAGGCAAGGTGCAGATCAACATTTCGCAGTCGGTAGGCGATAACGGATCGCTTTTTGTCACCGGCTCGGAACAAAGCTACTGGCACACCGACGACACCGACCGGCTTATCCAGGTGGGTTACAACGGTAGCTGGAATGACATTTCCTACGGCTTGAGCTGGAACTATGACCGAACGCCTGGGGAGAGCGAGGCCGACCAGGTTTACGCCTTTAACGTGTCGCTCCCTATTGGCGAATGGCTATCCGGGCGCGGAAACGCCGATGTGTACCACGCGGCAAATACCCTGAATGCGTCGTACAACATGAGTACCGACCGTCACGGTAAAACCTCACAGACGGCGGGCGTCAACGGCACGCTGCTTGCTGAAAACAACCTGAGCTACAACGTGCAGGAGAGCTACGGCAACCATGGCACCGGCGACAGCGGTAACGCCAGCCTTAGCTATCAGGGCACCTACGGCAACCTGAAGGCCGGCTACAACTACAGCGATGGGTATCACCAGCGTAACTACGGTATGAGCGGCGGCGTGGTGGTGCATCGCAACGGCGTCACCCTCAGCCAACCGCTGGGCGATACCAATATTCTGGTGAAAGCGCCGGGTGCCGCGGGTATTGCTCTGGAAAACACCACCGGCATTAAAACCGACTGGCGAGGCTATGCGGTAGTGCCTTACGCCACCACCTATCGGCAGAACCGTGTGGCGTTGGACACGAATTCAATGGGGCAAAACGTCGACATCGATGACGCGGTGGTGAACGTGGTACCCACCCAGGGTGCGATGGTGCGTGCAGAGTTTAATGCCCACATCGGCGCGCGCGTGCTGATGACGCTCAACCACAGCCACAAACCGGTGCCGTTTGGTTCGACGGTCACGGTGAACGATAGCCAGCAGAGCAGCCTGGTGGGGGATGACGGGCAGGTCTATCTCTCCGGTTTACCGCAGTCTGGCACCCTGACGGTGCAGTGGGGGCAGGGTGATGATAAGCGCTGCTCCGTGGCCTGGCAGCTATCAGCCGAGCAGATGGACACCTTTAATCGACTTGCTGAAACCTGCCATTAACGATGTGGAAACGGTCATGAAAACGATAAAAAATCTTCTGTTCTTTCTTGTGTTGATGGGCGCGGCCAGTACGGCATTTGCCAGCTCATCTGACAGCTGTACCAATGCTTCTGGGTCTACGCAAAACGAAAATTTCGACGTCACCACGTCGCTGACGGCGGATACCAACGTGGCGGGGAAAACCACTCAGGTGGTTCGTTCTGGCGATATTAATATGCACGCGATCTGCCCGAAGGTGAGTTCTAACAAGAACAACTATACCTACCGCTCCTACGTTTCGAATTACCCCGTGGTCGAAACCTCTGGCAACTGGAAATACCTGTCACTCAACGATTATCTCGAAGGGGCGCTGCGGGTGACTGACGCGGTTGCCGGGGATATTTACGCACCGGCGAACTACGCCAAAATGGGCCAGGACAGCTGCGTTTCCAAGGGCTGCAATTTCCCCGTCTCGGATTCGGACATCACGTTGCAGATAAAAATCGCCAAGCCTTTTGTTGGCAACGTGACGATTCCCCAGACGCGGCTGTTTAACGTCTATATCAACCGTAACAACACATCGTCGTTCGGCACGCCGGTTTATACCATCTCGTTTAGTGGCTCGATTACCGTACCGCAAAGCTGCGAGGTGAATAGCAATCAGGTTATCACCATCGACTTTGGCACGATCTCCTCCGGCAACTTTAAAACCAAAGGGCAAAAACCCTCAGGGTTTACCCCGGTCAGCAAACAGGTGCCGGTGAAGTGCTCGGGGGGCGTGAGCGAAATGGCGAGCCTGAGTTTCCGTTTCCAGGGGCAGGCTGACGTCAACGAACCGACGGCGATTGCCAGCGACAACAGCGATATCGCCGTGCAGTTCACCGATATTCTCGGCAATGTGATTACCCCTAACACCGGCACTATCCCGTTCCAGCTTGAAAACTATACCGCGACGGTGCCGTTTACCGTCTTTCCTATCAGCGCTACCGGTAAAAAGCCGCAGCAGGGGGTATTCCATGCTCAGGCCTACATCGTGGTCGACTTTAACTGAGGCACAAGGATGAGCGGAAAACAGAAATACTGGCTGGCGGCAGGATGGGCGCTTTGCATGACAACCTGCCATGCCTCGGATAACGGCGTGGAAATTGATATGAGCGGCACCGTCGTGGCGGCAACCTGTGATGTTGATACGGCGGACACGGCACAAACCATTTTTATCGGCAACTTCAGCAGCAACGCGTTTCATGCGGTGGGGGACGTTTCATCGACGGCTAACCTGGTGATTCGGCTGACTAACTGTAGCAGCGATATCGCCGGAGCCTCGGTGATGTTCAGCGGTTCGCCGGATAACGACAACAGCAAGCTGCTTGCGTTATCCGACACCACCGGTAAAGGCGGAATGGCCTCCGGCGTCGGCGTGGAGATCCTCGACGGTAATAAAAAAAGTGTGCCCATCAACACCGCAAGCGACAGCCAGACGCTACAGGAAGGTGACGACAACGCGTTGAACTTTTTCCTGCGCTATCAGGCGACGAAGATCCCGGTCACCGCCGGTAACGCCTCGTCGGTGATGTATTTCGATGTGACCTACCAGTGAGTGGACGATGAAAGCCTTTGTCTTTTTTTGATGAGTACGCTGAGCCTGGCGGCAATGGCCCATGACGGCACGGTCAACATTACCGGGTCAATTTATGCCAGCAGCTGCGACGTGGACAGCAACAGCCAGACCAAAAATATCCGCATTGGTGATTTTGCCGCCAACAGTTTTAGCAGCGTAGGTGACGTTCAGGGTAACGCGTTGTTAAGCATTACCCTGAATAACTGCACGGCGGAAATCGCCGGTGGGGCCATTACCTTCAGCGGCGATGCCGATACCGATAACACAACGCTATTGGCGCTGAGCGATACCAGCGGCGGCGGCAATATGGCGAGCGGCGTGGGGGTGGAGGTACTGGATAAAGATGGCGGGCAGATTCCGCTCAATAGCCAGAGCAAGCCTTTTGCGTTGAGTGAAGGGGATAATACGTTGACCTTTTACCTGCGCTATATGGCGACGAAAATCCCGGTGACCGCCGGTAACGCGTCGTCGGTCATGTACTTTGACCTGAGTTATCAGTAATGAAAGCTAACCTCATGTTTCTCCTGCTGGCCTGTGCTGGCGCGCAGGCTCACGACGGCACCGTTAACGTCAGCGGCACGATTCAGGACAATACCTGCATCGTGGCGCCTTCTTCCCAGGCGCAAACCGTGCCGCTGGGCGACATTTCCGCGAAACAGTTTGCCACTCAGGGTAGCGGCTCGCAGCCGGTGGCCTTTGTCATCGACCTGCAAAAGTGCGGTGCGGCCGCTACGGGCGTGGATTTTACTTTCAGCGGCACGGCGGATAGCGATGATAAAACCCTGCTGGCTGTCGACAGCGGCAGCGACGCGGCACAGGGGATTGGTATCGAACTGCAAAATGCGGATCACACTCGTCTGCCGCTGAATCAGGCCTCCACGCGTTATGCGCTGGACCCGACGCTCACCGACAATCAGTTTACTTTTTACGCCCGCTATATTGCGACGGCGAACAGCGTGACCAGCGGTACGGCGAAGGCGACCGCGACGTTTACGCTGACCTGGCAATAGCGAGGGACTCTGTGATGAAAAAGGCCGTTTTTGCGCTGCTGGCTTGCTGCTTTGCGGCCCATGCGGGCGTCACCGTTGACGGTACCCGTTTTATTTTTGATGCCGACAAACCGAGTATTACGTTTACGGTGAATAACACTGCGCAACAACGTTATCTGGTTCTGTCGAAAGTGCTGAATGCGCAGGGCCAGGCCGGTAATGACGTACCGTTTATGACTACGCCGCCCCTGTTTCCACTGCTGCCAGGCCATAGCAATATTGTGCGCATTATGCGCATCGGCGGCGACCTGCCAGCCGACCGGGAAAGTCTGTTCTGGCTGAGCGTGGCCAGCATTCCAGAAACGCAGGGAAAGCAACCACCAAACTCGTTGCAGGTGGCTATTCGTAGCCGGATGAAGCTTTTCTATCGCCCGGCAGGTCTGAAAGGGCGCGAAGAGGAAGCCTATCGCCAACTGGTCTGGAAAAAGCAGGGGCGTCAGATTCAGATAAATAACCCCACGCCTTATTACATCACGCTGTTTAATCTGCGGGTGAACGGCAGCACGGTTGACAATGCCGGGATGGTTGCGCCGTTCGCGACCGCCGCTAAAAGCGAATGTCCGGCGTCGGGTGCCTGCGTGGTGCAGTGGCAAACTATCAATGATTATGGGCGCGTCATGCCCGAACTGACGCAGACCTTGAGGTAAGGCGATGGAGAACCAAAACAGGGACGTTACCGATTCGATTTCCACCATGTTAGTGGTCATGTTGGCCGTGATTTACCTCGGCGTGATGCATCTGGTGATACCCAATATGGGTGGTACCGGCAGCGAACTGCCGACCTCGCTGTGGGTCTGGTTTTGCCTGCTGGTTATGCTCGGCTGCGGTTGGTCATCGTTGATTCGCACCACGGTAATTCTGGCGCCGGGCACCCGGTGGATAATGTTCGGGGCGCTGTTGATGAGCGTACCGATGACCTGGAGTCCAGGCGCGGATTGGCGGCTTGAGGCACTGCCGCGCTTCGCCGGGTTGTGGGGTGGCGTTCTTCTGCTGTTACTGATGACAAACTGCCGCTTTAGCCTTCGTCAGCGGCAGATAGTGCTATATCTGGTGGCGCTAGCCGGGATGATACAAGCGGTCTACAGCCTGCTGGGGCTGCATCTTCCCGTCATACTTCCGCAGTTTGAACAACAGGTACTGGCGGCGTCACCGGGAAATATTAGCGTGTTTCAGCAGCGAAACGTGGCGGGTTCTTTTCTGGCCTGTGGCGCAGCGGTGTGGCTATATAGTTCGGGCTGCCCATCTTTTCGCTGTCAGAATCCGCGTCTGGAAGCCTGGCGCATGGCGCTGGCCAGCGCGGCGATTGTGGTGTTGTTCTGCGCATTAACCGAGATTCAATCCCGCATTGGTTGGCTTAGCGCGCTTGGCGTATATGGCGGGATGGCCTGTCTCTACTGGCGTGGAAATCCAGGCTGGCGACGGGGCGTGCTGCTGGGGTTGCCGCTGGTCGGGGTCTATGTCGGGGCGCTGATGATGCCTCTTTCACTTGCCGATGCGCTAGCGCGGCATCAAGGCTCCACGTTGCAGCGGCTGATGATTTTGCACGAAACCGTTCGCATGATTGCACAGCGTCCCTTTTCCGGCTGGGGATATGGTAGCTATGTCTGGCACTTTAGCCACTTTATTGCCGACCGCGCGGTGCCGATTGACAACGGCATCCGCGTCATCCCGCATCCGCATAATGAAATCCTCTACTGGTGGGTGGAGGGGGGGATTATCGCGCTGCTGGGGCTGGTGATGATGGCGTGGGCGGGCGGGATGATATTGCTACGGCGAGCCACCCGCTCAAGGCTGTCGCTGCTGTGCTGCTTACTCCCTTTATTGCTCCATACCCAGGTGGAATACCCGTTTTATCAATCGACCGCGCACTGGCTGACCTTTATTTTATTGCTGAGCCTTGCCAGCGCGGAGCAGGACGCTGCGTATACGTTGACGTTTTCACGGCTTCCCTGGTTTTCTGCGCTGATATTGAGCGGTGTTTGTCTGTGGGCGTTTGTGGTTTTAGCGGCGCTGCGCCAGCAGGACGTTTTAACCCATTTTGAGCAGCAGCCCGACAGCTATTACCGTGAGGTGTTAATGCTGCATGAGACGGGGTTAGGTATCGAGCGGTTAAAGAAAGATCGTGCACAGGCATTGATTGTGGAATATCAACATTCCGGCAACCGGCAGGCGTTATTGGCATTCACCGCCCAGGCGGGAAACTGGCTAAATATCTGGGTTGATGACGACATGTACGATAATCTGATCAATATTAATTTATTTTTGGGTAACACGTTTGCCGGCCAAACGTTAAAATCTGAAGCGCAACGGATATTTAGCGAAGAACGTCGTTTCCAATAATATCAGAACGCGACAGGTAATTTATCCATAGCAATCAGTACGCCTGATTTCATTTCGATATAATTTCCTTTTTTTAACTCAGCAAGAACATCCATGATTCGGCTGCGCGAAATTCGGGTGCGGCGTTGAATAAATGACGAAACCTTGATTTGCAGGCGTATATCCTCAGGATACAGCCATAATTCCATGAGCAGTGAACGAATTTTACTGTAGGCATCGTTGCCCACCAGTTCACTGTCACGGGCGCTCATTACCATCACGCGCTGTGCCAGAATTCGGGCAATATCATGCCATAAATTAAATTCATCACACTTCTCAACAAAGAGATCCAGCGGAATAATCCATCCGGTACATTCTGTTTCTGCACGAATATAGTGTTGTGGGCGTGCCTGAACATCGTAATATAGGCTGTAACCGTCGATGAGTCCTACGACGGTAGGCGCGAATACGGTCGCCATATGCAAATCAACCTGCGCGTGACTTACGGAAAAACATCCGGTCGTCACCAACAAAATAAACGCCGTTTCCCTATCGTTACTGAGCAACATTTTAGTGCCGGCATTCAGGGTAAAGGCCGTACCGAAAGGTGCCAGTACTTTATGTAAATCCATTATTGCCTTTAGCGGCTTAGTTTGTTGGCTAAACTCGAAGGCGTGCAATGGACGAGGTAAATCATCTGATTGCGACATGCATTATTTCTCGGTGAGTAATATGAAAGGAGTATAGCATGCCGAAATTGGATTATATAGCTGATATTAATGATTGTTTTTGATTTGTTTTATCGAATAAGACTAATCCTTTAACAGAGTCCGAAATCGTTATTTTTAGATGCAGGGGATGAGTCCAATAATGGACGGCGACACCTATTGTAATAATATTTCGTGCTGGTTAGTATTTTGCAGTGAGAAAGACCAGTGAGAGTGGTGTGAAATGGAGGTTATCAGTTATAGTGATAATATATTTCTTAATTATGGTATTAAGGAAATATTAAGGTTTTCGTCTTCAGAACCGCATCAGTATAAAATCAACAATGCGCCGATAGATTCTATTATCATCCTCAATGACCTGGATATTCGTCAGACGATTGATGCCCTGAAAGCGGAAAGCGCTCGTTTTTTGTACCAGAACGTCATGGTACTCACGGAGATCGTTTCACCGCTGATTGTTGGCTATTTATTGCGCAAATGCCGAGGGCTGGTGGTTTATAGTATTAAAAACAACGTGAGCCACGTGCTGATAGATGTGCAGAGTCGGGAACCTCGCAAGGAAATAGAACAGGCGCACTATTTCTCGTTGTCAGATAATGAACTCTTTATTCTGCTGTCACTTAGTATGGGAATGAAGCCAGAGCTATTAACCCGTATTACAGGGCGCTCGGAAAAAAGAGTCAGCGCCATCAAGCGCGATGCAATGAGTCAACTCAACATCAAAAATAGCCATATTTTTTACGATGTGATTAAGGCGATTCTCATTCCGCAGGGGGGCGCTGCCCCATGTAAAAAGCACAAACTCACCAGCGAAATATTGTCAGTTTCTGGACGCTGATTTTGTCGCTATCCGGGGAAGTTTGTGCTCGCTATACTGCACGCATTTGGGGAATATTTTTCCCGTATAGGTGAGGAATGCATGGAACTCAACCGTATTGGTGATATTGCGGCGTTTATTGCCGCGGTCGATGCTGGCAGCTATACCCGGGCGACTGCCAGCGTGGGTTTGTCGCGTTCGGCTATTGGTAAAAGCATTACGCGCCTTGAAGCACAGCTCGGCGTGCGGCTGCTCAACCGCACCACGCGTCAGCTTAGCTTGACGGAGGAAGGGTGCATTATGTATGAGCGCTGCAAACGTATCCTGGAAGACCTTGAAGCTGTAGATGACGCCATGGCGCTGCGGCGTGAAAAACCGACCGGGACGCTACGGCTAACCGCACCACTTTCCTTGGGGCAGCGCCATATTTTGCCGGTTATTGACCGCTTTTTACGGGCATCGCCCGCGCTACGTGCCGATGTGGTGTTTACCGACCGCTTTGTGGATCTCATCGATGAAGGGTTTGATATCGCCATTCGTATTGGCGCGCCGCGCGTGGATTCACAGATCCTGACCCGTACCATCGCGACCCAGCATATGATTACCTGCGCGTCGCCCAGCTATCTTGCTGACCGCGGTATACCGACCACCCCAGAGGCGCTTTGCGAGCACGATACCATTTTCTTTCGCAGCGCAGAACGGCGCAGGAGTTGGCGCTATGCGATGCCCGACGGGGAATTTGTCTATGAAGGGCCAGGGCGTATTGATATTGATAGCTCGGAGGCGATGCTCTCCTCCGCGCTGTCTGGTTTTGGTATTATTCAACTGCCGGACTACCTTGCCGCCGAGGCGCTGGCACAAGGCACGCTGGTGGCTATTCTGACCGAATTTAAGATCCCACCGGATCCGGTACGCATTATTTATCCCAGTAAACGCTATCTATCTCCGCGCATCCGTGGCTTTGTCGACCTGATTGCCGAAGAGTGGCAGACGCTCGGCGCGCCCTGGGAGCGCATTACCCCTCCGTAGGCCTTTTCTGCGCGTGGTGCGCCCCTGGTATGGGACGCACATTCCCGAATGTTTGTTTTAGTATGCCCACCATCGATGACCATTCCGGTCTTAGTATTTTCATCGTGGAGCAGACATGAAGGACTATCGTTTTCTTAAACATATTACCTTGCCGAATGGCGTAGAAATTAAAAACCGCGTGGTGCTGCCGCCAATGACGGAGCAAATGTCATTTGAAGATGGCTCCGTCACCCTGGAAGAAATTCACTATATGCAGCAGCGTGCCGGTGGCGTAGGGCTGTTTATTACCCCGGTGGCGTATATCAACAAAGAGGGTAAAGGGTTTGAAGGGCAATTAGGCGTTGAGGATGACGGTAAAATCGCCGGGCTGGCAAAACTGGCGTATGCGATAAAAGCCCGGGGCGCTAAAGCCATTCTGCAAATCTTCAGCGCCGGCCGGATGACCAATCAGTGGATCACCCGCGGTCTCCAGCCGGTAAGTGCCAGCGCGGTCGCTGCGCCGCGTCACGGTGCTGAAACGCCGCGCGAGCTGAGCGGTGATGAAGTCGTCGGCCTCATCAATGATTTTGCCGAAGCGACCCGCCGCGCCATTCTGGCCGGTTTTGACGGGATTGAACTGCACGGCGCGAATACCTATCTGCTCCAGCAGTTTGTGTCACCGCACTCTAACCGCCGTACCGACCAATGGGGCGGTTCGCTCGATAAACGTCTGGCGCTGCCGATGGCGGTTATTGACGCGGTGATGAAGGTGAAACAGCAGTACGGCCGCGCGGATTTCATCGTTGGCTATCGCCTGTCGCCGGAGGAGATTGAAGAGCCCGGCATTAGCCTCGACGATACCCGCTATTTCGTCGAGAAACTGCAGGAGACGGCGCTGGATTATATTCACGTATCGTTAGGTTCCGTTTGGCGACCATCCCTGCGCGATAAGCACAATACGGCGCCAATTGTGACCCAGCTTAAAGCGGTGAGTCCGTGCAAACCTATTATTGCCGTCGGTAATATCCGTACGCCGGAGCAGGCGGAAGAGGTGATGCAGAGCGGCATTGATTTTGTGGCGCTGGGACATCAGTTAATCATTGAGCCGAACTGGGTTGAAAAGGTGGCCGCGGGTAACGAAGAGGCGATCCGCTATCACCTGCACGCGGCGGATTTCGACCTGCTCGGCATTGCGCCTCCGTTCCTCGAATTCATTCGCGATATGCCCGGGTTTGATATCCAGGGGCTGAACGATGAAACGCAGCGCCAGATTGATAATGTGACCTACCTGTAGGCGAGAAGGCTATACCTCCTCGGGGACAGGCAGCGCTTCGCGTAATGTCCCCGGCGAGTGGCCAACCACCCGCTTGAACGCCCGGCTAAAGGCGGCGACTGAACCGTATCCCAGACGAAGGGCAACGGTTTCAATCGTTTGCTGTTCCTGACCGATATACTGGATAGCAAGCCGCATCCGCAGCTCGCCGAGGTATTTCGCCGGAGTGGTGCCGGTTGCGGAAAGAAAACGTTCGGCAAATACGGATCGCGACGTTCCCGCCTCTTTGGCAAGATCGGCGACGCTCCAGTTAGCGCCCGGCTGCTGGTGCATGGCGTAAATCGCCCGGCTCAGACGCGGGTCGCGCAGTACCTGAATCCAGCCGGTTGCTTTCCCACAGCCGCTCTCGACCCAGCCACGCACAATCAGCGCGGCCACTACGTCCGCCAGACGCGCTAAAATCCCGGCAAAACCGACCTGACGGCCCAATGATTCGCGTTCCATCGCGGAAAGCAGCGCCTGTATTTCAGGTCGCGATGACATCAGGCTGCTCACCATCATCACTTCCGGCATCGCTTTGATAAGCGGCTGCATCCCGCCCAGTTCAAAATTCATACAGCCGGTAAAGATAATCACGTTTTCGCCGTCCGGGCAGGTCTGACAGTGAATATCGTAGACCTCACTGCAGATAGGCTCGCTGGGAAAATCGGTAATGGGCGTGACCGCGGCGGCGTCATCAGAGAGCAGGGCATGGCCCTCACCGTTGGGAATAAACACCGCGTCACCGCTGTTCAGGGTAAAGCGCTCGCCGCTCTGCATGCGCAAAATTGTCGGTCCACGGCTGACAAAATGAAACTGCGCTTTTCCTGGCACATCACCGAACGACACGCCAAATGGGGCGCTGGCTTCAAAGCGGCGATAGTTGACGCCGGAGAGACGCATGCCGCGCAGCAGTTCGCTAATCATATCAGGGGCATTCAGGGCCATTTTCGCAACTCCGGACGAATTATCAAAAAATGAAGATTATCCATCATAGATCGTCCTGACGTAACTTTCTATGCTTTGCGACACACATCACAATTTTATAACCGGAGATTAACCGATGAATTCATACGTCGCAGAAAGCGAGTCGTCCGCCCCTGCCAAACCCGCCTGGCGCGCCGTGTGGTCACTGGGCCTTGGGGTATTTGGGCTGATTACCGCCGAGTTTTTACCTGCCAGCCTGCTCACGCCGATGGCCTCAAGCCTGGGTGTTACCGAGGGGGTTGCCGGGCAGACGGTGACCGCCACGGCGCTGGTTGCGCTGGTGACCGGCTTGCTGATTACCTCGGCGACCAAAAGCATCGACCGCCGTTGGGTGCTGATGTTCTTCACGTTCTTGCAGATTATCTCCAGCCTGTTGGTGGCCTTTGCGCCGTCGTTGCAGGTGCTGTTGATGGGACGATTGCTGCTTGGGGTGGCAATCGGTGGTTTCTGGGCGATGTCGACGGCGACCGCCATGCGCCTGGTACCCGCGCGCGATGTGCCGAAGGCGCTGTCGATAATCTTTGCCGGTGTCTCTATCGCCACCGTTGTTGCCGCGCCGCTGGGGAGTTTTCTCGGCAGCCTGATTGGCTGGCGTAACGTGTTTATCCTCTGCGTGGTGCCGGGTGTGCTGGCATTGCTGTGGCAACTGTGGGTGCTGCCGTCGATGCGTCCGGAAAACGGCGGTAGCCTGCGTACGTTGCTGCACGTGCTGCGTCGTCCGGGAATGATTGGCGGGCTGCTGGCCACCATCTTTATCTTCAGCGGCCACTTTGCGTTCTTCACCTACCTGCGTCCATTCCTGGAAACGGTAGGCCGCGCCAGCGTAGAGACGATTTCGCTTATCCTGCTGGGCTTTGGTCTGGCTAACTTTGTCGGCACCTCGATTGCCGGGCATCTGCTGGCACGTAACCTGCGTCTGACGTTGGCGCTGGTACCATTTGGCATGGGCGTGCTGGCGCTGCTGATGGTGGCGTTTGGGCATCTGGCACTGCTGGATGGGCTGCTGGTGACGCTGTGGGGCTTTGCCTTTGGGCTGGTGCCGGTCGGTTGGTCAACCTGGCTTGCGACGACCGTACCCGACGAAGCGGAGAGCGCAGGCGGGCTGATGGTCGCCTCTATCCAGTTGGCTATTAGTGCGGGGGCCGCGGGTGGCGGGCTGGTGTTCGATCTTAATGGTGCTAGCGGTGTGTTTACCGTGAGCGGGGTGCTGCTGGTGGGGGCGATGGTGATGGTGTTTGCGGGGGTGAGGGTGAAGCCGGCGGCTGCTGAGTAGGGCTTTTCTTTGAGCTGATTGCTGTGCGTACAATTGTGGGCGGTTATCAGGTAAGGGGGGATCTATTTGGGTTTATCACTCCGTTGCGCTCTCTTTCAGTGCTAGCCATATAAATGGTTCCGGCGCAGAGAGCGCGCAGGGGGAGGCCAATCGCCGCCGCCCCCTGCACCCCCGGGCTCTGGCGGCAAAATCGCCACTTCGTGGTT
>NZ_JMPL01000026.1 GCF_000735365.1 Kluyvera ascorbata ATCC 33433
AGTCGAATGCAATCGTTTATCATTGCGTGACACTGAAAAATTCATTAGATACATTAAGATAATACAACGTATCGATAATAATGAAATTGGAAATATTCTTTATGGTAAAGCGCTAGCTAAATTGATTGCTGTTTACATATTTTGCTTTAATACAAACTTAGCCATTAATATCGCTAATGGCAGTTACGATATTGGTTCCACACTTGGACTATTTAATTTAAGTAAATTTAATCTTCAACGTAATTTAGATGAAACGCCTAATTTAATTATAGCACTTTTTAATATACTTAAAGATACTCGTGAAATAAAAATATTACATCCAGAGGTAAATGATGAAATTAAAGGAAACTGGCTTGGAAGAATGGCAATTATATCAGGAAGTCCTGTAAGTAACGTTTATCAAATATTTTGTGAAACAATAAATAAATTACAACTTAAATGATGAAGGTCCCACAACACCCTTCAAGGATGTTGTGGGCCGTGTTTATACTGGCAATTTTTCATCTCTAAGACGTCTGACCTCATCCTCTTCAAAAGCATCTCTTAACAGTTGTAGCTGATCGGGAGGATGAGAAGCAACGCATAATTCGGGCCGATATCGTCAGGATGCTCGAGCATCACATGCACCAGGACTCGCGAGCGATCGACCAGTTCTCTGGCTGAGGGTTGTTCTACGGTGATTTTCATAGATACCTCCGGCGGAGGCTGGTGCAATGGGAAATTCAGGGACAGGACACATACGCAGCGCTCCGCTTCGTGATAAGCAGGTTAACGCCACCACCGGAGACGCCAGGCTCACTGGTGGTGACCCAGACAGGGTTGGCGTACCGGTTATCACGACCCGGCGCTTCTTTCGAAGCCCCTGCCTGAGCCACCATTGAAGGGGCGAGCGCAGGCCGCGCCAGTAGCACTGTAAACATCGCTACCGACACTCGTGATAATTCGGAACGCCAATTCCGGTTGCAGTTTTGCCGCAACGTGGGGACTATAGCGCAAGTCAGCACGCAAAAACTATGCTTATCGCCTCATCACCGAGATCGTTTTATGCGCACCGCATAAAACCTTGTGAGTATTTGAAACCGCATATAGTCATAAATTCAAAAATTATACTGCAATAAATTAATAGGTTAGATCAACATATCGGCTTCAGAGACTACACTAGTAGTGTATACAGGAAGTTTGAATAAAAAAGGGAATATACATTTATATTAATCAATAGCCAAAAAATTACAGCAACGGTCCATTTTCAATTGGCGAAGTTCAGATACCCGCATACCGATAAAACTAAAAAGAAGGCTGCGAAAAATCTCCGCAGCGACCTCTTTAGCATAACGTCATATTGTGAATCATTTTAATTTATTATTTTCTCTCTTTCTAAAACTTCTCTTATATCTTGGAATACAGCAGATATATTTCCTTTAGGGAATCTAATTTGACCAAGACCATTTATGTTAGAAAACTCCTCACATCCTTCTTCTAACAATACAATAGCTCGTTCGAACCCTAATCTTCCTTGAAATAAACCAACTTCATGAATAACATTCATTCTCGCCTGCTTATTTCCATCCATCATTTCATCTTCCGCTGTCATTACAAGAAATGCAATGCAGGCTTGATCTAGCATTTGAGCTAACCTAGTAATATTAGTAACCCCAGCAACGGGGACTCGATTAAACTCATCATAAGGTAACCGTAATTTATCTTGGACAAAATCTTTTAAATCTCGCCACATATAGGAACGTCCATGACCAATAAAAACATTTACACCTCTACGATCTTCCACTTCTGATTTTTTCTCTTTGTTTTTTAGATGATTAGCTAGTTTTATGAGATCTAACCTTAACTCTTTACATGCCGTGTAAGGAGCTTTTATGGCCATAACATCACAGAATATAGATATATGGGGAGGTGTTTGAAATCCATGAGTTAAGGCATTCATATCCCTACTGATAAATTTACCGCTAGGTTTAACATAGCTTAAAATATCACTTCTTTTTAATACCGAGGATTTCTCTATTTTTTCAATCAAATCAGTTAAAAATTTATCATCTTTAATGTTATCTCTATTTGAATATACTATAGATAAAACATCACTCTTACAATTTTCAAATGTAGTGCTAGCTTCAATAGAGTTCTTTTCGTAATCATCCAAATCGATATTATTTGCCTGATTATAGATATAATCAATTACATAGTCGTATTGATACTCAACCCAATCTCCTCGAGATCCCATAGAAAAAGCATCCATCATACCCCATTCAGAGCTGAAAACAGCACCAGCAGGAGGACGATTAAATCCCTTGTAATAAACCCGAGAATGATAGCCTAACCATGAACCTGAAAATGACTTTGCAACATTATCATTAATATTTAAAAATTCGTCTAACTTATCCAGATCAACATCTTCATACGAAATTAACTTATCCGCAATTTTTTGCAATTCATTTGATATGACCATTTTCATTCTCATTATCGATTAATAAAGCACAATGAAACTGATTAGTGTACCTTCTCACCGCAAAGCGTTTCGGTGTTCTGCACCATGCGAACTCACCCCCGGTATCCCAAGGCTTTTCTATTGTATATCATAACATTCAAGTTATTTACTTTTAACGAAATTTTCCTCAGAATGTGACTACAATGTGCTCAACGCATCGAACATATCCTCACCGTTGTTGAATGCATGATCTGGTACTTGAATGAATGATATAACGTCAGATATCAGTTCAAATTGAGCAACCTAATTCGTATAGAACGCATTCTGCCTTCCCTTTCCACAAGGTTTATGAAAATCCCCAAGCATATTTGATTATAAATCAACCATGGAAATGAGTTCTTGAATAGATGTGAGTGCACTTCAGCATCCTGCTTTTGTGTCCTTGAATGTGCCCATAGCCATGTTTTCTAGGCAATGCATCGCTGATAGATTAACGAGTTAGTTCGATTTTCCAGCTTCTGTATTGAACCAGAATTAACATGTTGTTAATTCTGGTTTTCTTTTCTCTCGTGCCGCACTAATCCCTCACCTTCGGCTAAACTGGTTAACAGTCCTCTTTTCTTGTTAAACAGGCCACCGCCATGACAACTGAATACACGCTGATTGAAACCACTCCATCTGCTGAAGACTTCTGCCGCCTGCGCAAAATAGCTGGCTTGTCTGCTCGCCCGCTTGCGGCGGCCGAAATCGGCCTGCCACGTAGCTGCTACGGCGTTCATATCCTTTGGCAGGGCACACCGGTAGGCATGGGGAGGATCGTCGGCGACGGTGCGCTGAATTTTGAAATCGTCGATATCGCCGTCGATCCTGAGCATCAGGGAAAAGGCCTGGGGCGTAAAATTATGGAAGCGCTCGTGTCCTGGTTGAATGCCCATGCGTTTAAAGGCAGCTATGTCTCACTCGTCGCCGACGTTCCGGAGCTGTACGCC
The DNA here is from genome assembly GCF_000735365.1 of Kluyvera ascorbata ATCC 33433. Classification (GTDB taxonomy): domain Bacteria; phylum Pseudomonadota; class Gammaproteobacteria; order Enterobacterales; family Enterobacteriaceae; genus Kluyvera; species Kluyvera ascorbata. The sequence goes on from NZ_JMPL01000026.1 coordinate 3,427, forward strand.
AAATTCGGCTTCGAATCCGTACGCCCGGAAAGCGAAGGCATGGCGAGGGTCTGGAAGTAAGTTTCCTTGCAGGAAATCACTGTTGTCCAAATGGCAACTCGTGTCATCTCATACACCCCAGTATGCTGAGCGCCACATTTCTCGTGAGGTCGCCATGACACGCTTTCTCGTCTGCTGTTTTGCCCTGGTTTTACTCTATCCCGCCGGTATTGATATGTATCTGGTGGGATTGCCCCGCATCGCCGCTGATTTACAGGCCAGCGAAGCACAGCTGCACATCGCGTTTTCGGTCTATCTGGCCGGGATGGCAACCGCCATGCTATTCGCCGGAAAAGTGGCAGACCAATCAGGTCGCAAGCCGGTGGCCATTGTCGGGGCGCTGATCTACATCGTCGCTTCTGCTATCTGTTCGCTGGCGGAGAGCGGCACGCCCTTCCTGGTCGGCCGATTTATTCAAGGCGTGGGGGCTGGCTGCTGTTATGTGGTGGCCTTCGCAATCCTGCGTGATACGCTCGACGATCGTCTCCGAGCCAAGGTACTGTCGCTGCTTAATGGCATCACCTGTATCGTGCCGGTGCTCGCACCGGTGATGGGGCATCTGATTATGCTCAAATACCCGTGGCAGAGCCTGTTCTACACGATGATCGGCATGGGCATCGTGGTCTGCCTGCTGTCGGTATTTGTGCTGCGAGAATCGCGCCCGGCGACGATTCCTGCCTCGGCAGGCTATACGTCGGGAGCAGAGTCGCTGGTTAACCGCTTTTTCCTCAGCCGCCTGGCCATCACCACGCTGAGCGTGTCGGTGATCCTCACTTTTGTGAACACCTCACCGGTGCTGCTGATGGAAGTGATGGGCTTCGACCGTGGCGAATACGCCACGACCATGGCGATGACCGCAGGCGTCAGCATGGCAGTGTCGTTCTCGACACCATTTGCCCTAAGCCTGTTTAAGCCACGAACCCTGATGCTGACGTCACAGGTACTGTTCCTGGCGGCAGGCATTGTACTGACGCTTGCAGGCACGCATACCGTGACGCTCTTCGGGCTCACCTTAATATGCGCAGGCTTCTCGGTTGGCTTTGGCGTTGCCATGAGTCAGGCGCTGGGGCCGTTTACGCTACGGGCCGGCGTTGCCAGTTCAGCGCTGGGTATTGCTCAGGTTTGCGGGTCGTCGCTATGGATATGGCTGTCGGCTATCCTCGGTCTCGATGCGTTGAATATGCTGATCGGGATTCTGATTGGCTGTAGCATAGTGAGCATCATGCTGATTATCTCAGTTGCTCCTAACCGGTCTGCGCCAACACATGAAGAAGTCCCTCACCAGTCTCGATCTTAACTTACTGCTCTGCCTGCAGCTTTTGATGCAGGAGCGTAGCGTCACCAAAACCGCCAAACGGATGAACGTCACGCCGTCGGCGGTCAGTAAGTCGCTGTCGAAGCTGCGCGCCTGGTTTGACGATCCCTTGTTTGTGAACACCCCGCTAGGGCTAACGCCAACGCCGCTGATGGTTAGCATGGAGCAAAGTCTGGCCGAGTGGATGCAGATGGGGAATCAACTGCTGGATAAGCCGCATCACGAAACGCCGCGCGGGCTGAAGTTCGATCTGGTTGCCGAGACACCGCTAGTCATGATCATGTTCAACGAACTCTCCAGCCAGATCTACCAACGCTATCCCCAAGCGACCATCAAAGTGCGTAATTGGGATTATGATTCGCTGGATGCGATTATTCGCGGCGAGGTCGACATTGGCTTCACCGGACGCGAAAGCCACCCTCGCTCACGCGAGCTGCTGAGCCTGCTGCCGCTGTCGATAGACTACGAGGTACTCTTTACCGACCTGCCCTGGGTTTGGCTGCGTAAAGACCATCCAGCGCTTCAGGAAGAGTGGAATCTGGAAACGTTCTTGCGCTACCCGCATATCAGCATCTGTTGGGAGCAGAGCGATACCTGGGCGCTGGACGACGTGTTACAGGAGATGGGACGCGAGCGCCATATCGCCTTAAGTCTACCGGGTTTTGAACAGTCGCTATTTATGGCCGCCCAGCCAGACCACCAGATGATTGCGACTGCGCCACGTTATTGCCAGCACCACAACCAGCTGCATAATCTGCCATTAGTCGCTCGCCCTCTGCCGTTCGATGCCGTTCAACGGGAAAAACTGCAGGTGCCGTTTACCCTTCTCTGGCATAAACGAAATAGTCACAACCCGAAAATTATTTGGCTCCGTGATACCCTCAAAGCCTTATACCTCACTGTTTCCTGATTCATTATTCGTAAAAATAATTCGTTTCAGTTAAGGCGAAGTGTAAAAGTCTCGTAATACCCCTTTTCAATCGCATTTTTAGGCAGTAAAACCTGATCATAACTGACGTAAATGTTAATCTCGTCATATCCACAGTCCATTAATCACGGAGCGAAAAATGGCGACGCATTTTGCAAGAGGGATCCTTAAGGACGGACATCTACTATCGGTCAGGCTCTCATCCACCAGCCATAATATCGCACGCCAATTGCCGGCCCATCGACGGACCCGTTACCTGGCTTCCCGCGCGCTGCTGGCGGAATTGCTGTTTATGCTGTACGGCATCAGCGAACTGCCTGAAATCGAGACTCAGGAAGAAGGTAAACCGTACTTTAAGGACAGCCATCTGCCTGATTTTTCTATCGCTTATGCGGGCAACATCGTCGGCGTTGCTCTGACTACCGAAGGCCAGTGCGGCCTCGATATGGAACTGCTGCGCACGCTGCGCAATACGCCGCAGGCCACGATGATGGAAAGCTACCGCTTTACCAGTAATGAGAATCTGTGGATCAACAACCAGAACGATCCACATGAGGCGCGCGCGCAGCTCATCACGCTGCGTCAGAGCGTCCTCAAGCTGTCAGGTGACGTTCATCACGACTCCCCGCAAACACTCCAGCTCCTGCCAGGCTCAGGCCGTCTGCGCTCGGCATTAACCGACCAGCTCGAGGTTATCTGCGATGCGGAGGATGTACTGGTCTGGTCGCTGGCGGCTTCACCGTCTATCGACAAACTAAAGGTTTGGGAGTTTGATGGTAAGTACGGCTGGCGTAGCCTGCCTGATGCCCAGACCCGGGCCAATGAACCTTCGGCACGCCTGATGAGATTCACCAGCCTACCGGCGGAGAAAGCGCTTATACTCAACTGATTCGGCTGGATTTCAGCCGCCAAGATGGAAAGGAGTAGTCATGTCTGAAACGTTGAACGTTGTTACGTTACTGGGAAGCCTGCGCAAAGGCTCATTCAACGGTATGGTCGCTCGTACCCTGCCTAAAATTGCCCCGGCGGGTATGAACGTTTCCGCCCTGCCGTCCATCGGCGATATCCCACTGTATGACGCAGACCTCCAGCAGGAAGACGGTTTCCCGCAGAGCGTCGAAGCGCTAGCAGAACAAATTCGTCAGGCTGATGGCGTGGTCATCGTAACACCGGAGTACAACTATTCTGTGCCGGGTGGCCTGAAGAACGCCATCGACTGGCTTTCTCGCCTGCCGGATCAGCCACTTTCCGGCAAACCGGTACTGATTCAGACCAGCTCCATGGGCGCGATTGGCGGCGCACGCTGCCAGTACCATCTGCGTCAGATTCTGGTGTTCCTGGATGCGATGGTGATGAACAAGCCGGAGTTTATGGGTGGTGTGATTCAGAATAAAGTCGACCCGCAATTGGGTGAAGTGATTGAACAAGGGACGTTGGATCATTTGACCGGTCAGTTGACCGCATTTGGCGAGTATATTCAGCGCGTTAAAGCATAATCCTTGATACCCTCACCCCGACGGGGTGAGGGTCATTTCCATCAATGTGCGTCAATAAACACAATCTTCAGGATAAACAGCAGTGCGACAACAATCACGCACGGGCTGAGGTCGCGGAAGCGGCCGGTACCAATCTTCATCACCAGGTAAGAGATAAAGCCCAGCGCGATACCTTCAGTGATTGAGAAGCTGAACGGCATCATCACGGCGGTAATAAACGCTGGAACGGCTTCGGTCAGATCATCCCACTTCACGCGAGACAGGCTGGATGTCATCAGGACACCCACGTAAATCAGCGCACCCGCAGCCGCGTAGCCCGGCACCATACCCGCCAGCGGCGACAGGAAGATAACCAGCAGGAACAGCAGACCGACGACGACCGCCGTCAGACCAGTACGACCGCCTACGGACACACCGGAGGAGGATTCGATATACGCGGTAACGGAAGAGGTACCGATAAAAGAGCCCGCAACCGAGGAGACGCTATCCACGAACAGCGCCTGCTTCATGCGTGGGAACTTGCCTTTCGCATCGGCCAGGCCGGCTTTATCGGTCACGCCAATCAGCGTACCGGAGGAGTCAAACAGGTTTACCAGCATGAAGGAGAAGATAACTCCAGCCAGACCCAGGTTGAAGGAGCCTGCAAGGTCAACGTGGCCGACCACGGTGGTAATGCTCGGCGGCGCCGAAACGATGCCGCTATAGTGCACATCACCCAGCATCCAGCCCAGCAGCGTAGTCACCACGATAGAGACCAGCACCGCCGCGTGAATGTTGCGGGAGGCCAGAATCGCAATGATAAAGAAGCCCAGCACGCCCAGCAGTACGCTGTGAGAGGTCAGATTACCGATAGAAACCAGCGTGTCCTGGTTCGCGACGATAACGCCCGCGTTTTTCAGGCCCATCATGCCGATGAACAGCCCGATACCGCTGGTGATACCCACACGCAGGCTCACCGGGATATTGGCAATCATCCAGTAACGCACGCGGAAAATCGTCAACAGCAGCAGACCGATAGCGCCCCAGAAGATGGCACCCATACCTACCTGCCACGGCAAGCCCATCGCCTGCACCACCACGAACGCGAAGAATGCGTTCAGGCCCATTGCCGGTGCCAGTGCTACCGGCAGGTTGGCGAATACGCCCATCAGGATACTGCCCAGCGCCGCAATCAGGCAGGTGGTAACGAACACCGCGCTGGTGTCCATGCCAGCAACGCCAAGAATTTGCGGGTTAACGAAAACGATGTAGACCATCGTCAGGAAGGTCGTGAAACCGGCGATCACTTCGGTACGTGCCGTCGTGCCGTGCTCGCGCAGCTTAAACACGCGCTCCAGTATCCCCTGACCGGAAGCCGGGGTGGTGTGTTGTTGACTCATTATTAATTTCCGCAGACATGGAAGGAAAATTCGTCGCTATCCTATACCAAAATGCGACAATAGGCGCGGTTGTGAGATACTTTTTTTCATTGATTTTGCTTATACGGCAACGATTGCGTCTCCCAATTCGGCATTACGTAAACGTTAAACTTGTTAAAAAGGAAATGACATGTCCGGAGTTGAAGCGGTTTTTTTCGACTGTGACGGTACGCTGGTAGACAGCGAAGTGATCTGTTCACGGGCCTACGTCCATATGTTTAAAACATTTGGCATCACGCTCGATCTGGAAGAGATTTTTAAACGTTTCAAGGGCGTAAAGCTCTACGAGATTATCGACATCATCAACGATGAGCACGGTACTCAGTTAGAAAAAGCTGAGCTAGAACCGGTTTACCGCGCCGAGGTCGCACGCCTGTTCGACACCGAGCTGGAAGTGATCGCCGGGGCGAATGCGCTGCTCGACGCAGTTAGCGTGCCGATGTGCGTCGTATCAAACGGCCCGGTCAGCAAAATGCAGCATTCGCTGGGCAAGCTGGGGATGTTGCATCATTTCCCGGAGAAGCTATTCAGCGGCTACGACATCCAACGCTGGAAGCCTGACCCGGCGCTGATGCACCATGCGGCAAAAGCGATGAACGTGGATGTGGAGAAGTGTATTCTGGTGGATGACTCTACCGCTGGCGCACAGTCGGGGATTGATGCGGGTATGGAGGTGTTCTATTTCTGCGCCGACCCGCACAACAAACCGATTAACCATCCAAAGGTGACGACGTTTACCGATCTCGCGGAACTGCCTGCGCTGTGGAAAGCGCGCGGGTGGGATATTACGCAATAACGCCTGATGGCGCGAAGCTTATCGGGCCGACAACCTTAGCCCGCCTGAGCGCAGCAACGATAGAGAACAAAAAACCTGCCGAGGCAGGTTTTTTTAACGCGTTTTAAGCGATCACTCTTTCGGGTCTTTTCCCGCCAGCAGCTTATCCAGCTCATCACCGCCCACGTGACGGAAGTCTTGCCCCTTCACGAAGTAGAAGATGTATTCGCAGATATTCTGGCAGCGGTCGCCGATACGCTCGATAGAGCGCGCACAGAACAGCGCGGTCAGCACGCTTGGAATGGTGCGCGAGTCTTCCATCATGTAGGTCATCAACTGACGCACGATGCCTTCATATTCCTGGTCAACTTTCTTATCTTCACGATAAATACGCACCGCTTCGTCGAGATCCATACGCGCGAACGCATCCAGCACGTCATGCAGCATCTGCACGGTGTGGCGGCCCAATGACTCCAGACTGACCAGCAGCGGCTGGTGCTGTTGGGAGAATTTCTCCAGCGCAGTACGGCAGATTTTATCCGCGACGTCACCAATACGTTCCAGCTCGGCGATGGTTTTGATAATCGCCATCACCAGACGCAGGTCGCTCGCCGTTGGCTGGCGCTTGGCGATGATGCGCACGCAGGCTTCATCAATCGCCACTTCCATCATGTTGACGTGCTTATCGCCGTCGATGACGCGCTTCGCCAGTTCGCTATCCTGGTTGTGCATGGCGGTAATCGCATCAGAAAGCTGCTGCTCTACCATGCCGCCCATGGTCATCACCTGGGTGCGGATGCTTTCCAGTTCTGCGTTGAACTGGCCGGAAATATGTTTATTAAGGTTTAAATTATCCACAGTTCTCTCCCGATCAACCGTAGCGGCCAGTAATGTAATCTTCAGTTTGTTTCTTCGCAGGCTTGGTGAACAGATCGTCCGTGTTACTGAACTCAATCAACTCGCCCAGGTACATAAATGCCGTGTGATCGGAGCAACGTGCAGCCTGCTGCATGTTGTGGGTCACGATAACTACGGTGTAGTCCTCTTTCAGCTCGGTGATAAGCTCCTCGATACGCCCGGTAGAGATCGGGTCAAGGGCTGAACACGGCTCATCCAGCAGTAGAACTTCCGGGCGAATCGCGATACCGCGCGCGATGCACAGACGCTGCTGCTGACCACCGGAGAGAGAGTACCCGCTCTGGTGCAGTTTATCCTTGGTTTCGTTCCATAATGCGGCCTTGGTCAAAGCCCACTGCACGCGTTCGTCCATGTCGGTACGCGACAGCTTTTCAAACAGGCGCACGCCGAAGGCGATGTTGTCGTAGATAGACATCGGGAACGGCGTTGGCTTCTGGAACACCATACCCACTTTGGCACGCAGCAGGGCGATATCCTGGGTATTAGTGAGAATATTGTCGCCATCCAGCAGAATTTCACCTTCCGCGCGCTGCTCTGGGTACAGTTCAAACATTTTGTTGAAGGTACGCAGCAGCGTTGACTTCCCGCAGCCTGACGGGCCGATAAACGCTGTCACCTGGTTTTTGGCAATATCCAGGTTGATGTTCTTCAGGGCATGGAATTTGCCGTAGTAGAAGTTCAGGTCACGTACTGAAATTTTACCCGGAGTTGTGTTCACCATACTCATCTCAATCTCTTCCTCATCCAGCGCCGCCGTCGTTGGCCGCGCCGTAAAAAATTAACCGTGTTTCTTCTTCGCGAAAATAACGCGCGCCAGAATGTTCAGCAGCAGTACGCACAGAGTGATAATCAACACCCCGGCCCAGGCCAGTTGCTGCCACTCAGCAAACGGGCTCATCGCAAATTTAAAGATGGTCACCGGCAGGTTGGCGATGGGCTGCATCATGTCGGTGCTCCAGAACTGGTTGGAGAGCGCGGTAAACAGCAGCGGAGCCGTTTCACCAGCAATACGCGCAATAGCCAGCAGGATACCGGTCATAATCCCGGAGATAGACGCTTTCAGCGTAATCGCGGAGATCATTCGCCATTTCGGCGTGCCCAGCGCGTAGGCTGCTTCACGCAGGCTATCCGGCACCAGTTTGAGCATGTTCTCGGTAGTACGAATAACGATAGGCACCTGCAGCAGCGCCAGCGCAATCACGCCCGCCCAGCCGGAGAAGTGCTGCATCTGCGCCACCACGATGGTGTAAACGAACAGACCGACCACGATGGATGGCGCGGAAAGCAAAATATCGTTAATAAAACGGATAACTTCAGCAAGCCAGGACTTGCGGCCATACTCCGCCAGATAGATGCCCGCCATAATGCCCAGTGGAGTACCAATAACGGTCGACCACAGGATCAGCAGGCCGCTGCCCGCCAGGGCGTTAGCTAGACCACCGCCCGCGGTGTTTGGCGGCGGGGTCATTTCGGTAAACAGCGCCAGCGACATACCGTCGATGCCGCGAGTCACGGTGGACATCAGGATCCACACCAGCCAGAACAGACCGAAGATCATGGTGGCCATTGAGAGCGTCAGCGCAATGCGGTTTTTCATGCGTCGACGCGCCTGCATCTTGCGGCGAGACTCAGCCAGCGCGGCGGTGCTTTGCATTTCCAGCGTCGTCATTAGCGTGCCCCCTCATTCTTCGCCAGGCGCATAATCATGAACTTCGATGCCGCCAGCACGATAAAGGTAATCGCAAACAGGATAAGCCCCAGTTCCATCAACGCGGAGACATGCAGACCAGATTCCGCTTCAGCGAATTCATTCGCCAACGCGGAGGTAATACTGTTGCCCGGCATATACAGCGAAACGCTGTCGAGCTGGTAGGTGTTACCGATGATAAAGGTCACCGCCATGGTTTCACCCAGCGCACGGCCCAGGCCGAGCATGACGCCGCCTATCACCCCGTTTTTGGTAAACGGCAGCACGATACGCCAGATAACTTCCCAGGTGGTGCAGCCAATGCCGTAGGCTGACTCTTTCATCATCACCGGGGTTTGTTCGAACACATCACGCATAACGGCGGAGATATACGGGATTATCATGATGGCGAGGATAACCCCTGCCGCCAGGATACCGATACCAAACGCCGGGCCGGAGAACAACGCACCGACAAACGGGATGTTAGAAAGAATATTGCCGACTGGCTCCTGGAAGTAGGTCGCGAACAGCGGAGCAAAGATAAACAGGCCCCACATACCGTAAACAATGCTGGGAATGGCCGCCAGCAGTTCAATCGCGATACCTAACGGGCGTTTCAGCCAGTTGGGTGCCAGTTCAGTCAGGAAGAGTGCGATACCGAAGCTCACCGGAACGGCGATCAGCAGCGCGATAAAGGAGGTCACGAGCGTACCGTAAATCGGTACCAGCGCACCGAAGACATCGTTAGGCGCATCCCACTCTTTGGTCCACAGGAAGGCGAAGCCGAACTTCTCCATACTTGGCCATGAAGAGATGATAAGAGAGACGATAATCCCGCCCAACATCAATAGCACAATCAGCGCAGCCAGTCTTACCAGCGCGCTGAATATCATGTCACCCTTTTTACCCGGTGGGTTAAAAGCAGGCTTAGTTGCAGCCATAAATCACTCTTTCCAGTTTAAAATCCGCCACGACGTTTACTAGTTGCCCGGCGTTTCCGCCGGGCTACCGTAATCAGTACAGCGCTTTACCGCTGCTGTCTTTTACGTTGGTTTTCCATGCAGCACGAACCTGCTCAACCACGCTCTGAGGCAGAGTGGCGTAATCAAGCTCGTTCGCTTGTTTGCCGCCGTTTTTATACGCCCAGTCAAAGAACTTCAGCACTTCAGCACCCTGCTCAGGTTTCTGCTGTTGTTTATGAACCAGGATGAAGGTGGTAGAGGTAATCGGCCACGCGTTGTCACCTTTCTGGTTAGTCAGGTCCTGCGCGAAGGATTTGCTCCAGTCAACGCCTTTAGCGGCGTTAGCAAAGTTGTCTTCAGTCGGGCTAACCGGCTTGCCATCAGCAGAAACCAGTTTGGTGTAAGCCAGGTTGTTCTGCTTAGCGTAAGCATATTCAACATAGCCGATGGAACCTGGCAGACGCTGTACGAATGCCGCGATACCGTCGTTACCTTTACCGCCCAGACCGGTCGGCCAGTTTACAGTAGAGCCCGCGCCAATTTTGGATTTCCACTCTTCGTTCACTTTAGACAGGTAGCTGGTGAACACGAAGGAGGTACCGGAACCATCAGCACGACGCACAACGGCGATGTTCTGAGAAGGCAGCTTAACGCCTGGGTTCAGTTTGGTGATGGCTTCGTCATCCCACTTCTTGATTTTACCCAGGTAGATGTCGCCCAGGGTTTTACCGTCAAGCACCAGCTCGCCGGATTTCAGGCCAGGGATATTAACAGCCAGAACGACACCGCCGATAACGGTCGGGAACTGGAACAGGCCTTCCTGAGCCAGTTTCTCGTCAGACAGCGGAGCATCGGATGCGCCGAAATCAACGGTGTTAGCGGTAATTTGTTTTACGCCACCGGAGGAGCCGATACCCTGGTAGTTTACTTTGCTACCGGTCTCTTTCTGATAGGTATCTGCCCATTTGGCATACACTGGCGCCGGGAAGGTTGCACCTGCACCCGTCAGGCTTGCTGCAGCTCCAGCTGCGAAAGCGCTCATCGATAAGGTCGCGGCGACAACAGTTGCGACAGTGGTACGCATAACTTTCATAATGTCTCCTGCAAGAATCCGTAAATGATTGTTTAGTGGCTACGAGGAGCAAAATAGGACAATCAGGTGACAGTTATATGTAAGGTTTATTACAGTTTAATGACAACGAAAACCATGCGAAAAATAATATTATTAAATAATTATAAATCAGTTGGTTACGAAAATAATTTACAATGAAATTACGGCAAAATTTTCTTTTTATGACAGCCCAAAAGTCATGGTTTATGACAACTTCTGGCGATAAAAAAAAATCCGGCTGTGCCTAAAGCAGAGCCGGATCGTTTTAACTAAACGAACTTATTCGACGGTAACCGACTTCGCCAGGTTACGCGGCTGATCCACATCGGTGCCTTTAATCAGCGCCACGTGGTAAGCCAGCAGCTGTAGCGGCACGGTGTAGAAAATAGGTGCAATCACCTCTTCCACATGCGGCATCTCGATGATGTGCATATTGTCGCTGTTGCTGAACGCCGCATCTTTGTCGGCAAACACGTACAGCTCACCGCCGCGCGCGCGCACCTCTTCAATGTTGGATTTCAGTTTTTCCAGCAGTTCGTTATTTGGCGCAACCACGATAACCGGCATGTCCGCGTCGATAAGCGCCAGCGGGCCGTGTTTCAGCTCGCCTGCGGCATACGCTTCCGCGTGAATGTAGGAGATCTCTTTGAGCTTCAGCGCACCTTCTAGCGCGATCGGATACTGATCGCCACGTCCCAGGAACAGCGCGTGATGCTTGTCGGAGAAATCTTCTGCAAGCAGCTCAATGCGTTTGTCCTGCGACAGCATCTGCTCAATGCGGCTTGGCAGCGCCTGCAGCGCATGAACAATCTCATGCTCTACGGAGGCATCCGCCCCTTTCAGGCGCGCCATCTTCGCCACCAGCATCAACAGTACCGTCAGCTGAGTGGTAAACGCTTTGGTGGACGCCACGCCAATTTCCGCCCCGGCATTGGTCATAATCGCCAGATCGGACTCACGCACCAGCGACGAGCCAGCAACGTTACAAATCGCCAATGAGCCCAGATAACCCAGCTCTTTGGTCAGGCGCAGGCCTGCCAGCGTGTCGGCGGTTTCGCCAGACTGCGACAGGGTGATGACCAGGCTGTTCGGGCGAACGGCCGATTTGCGATAGCGGAATTCCGAGGCGATTTCGACGTCGCACGGCATACCGGCCAGTGATTCAAACCAGTAGCGTGCGACCATCCCGGAGTTATAGGACGTGCCGCAGGCGATAATCTGGATATGCTCAACGCGAGAAAGCAGCGCGTCGGCCTGTGGGCCCAGCTCGCTGAGATCCACTTCGCCGTGGCTAATACGCCCGGTTAAGGTGTTTTTGATGGCGTTAGGCTGTTCGTAGATCTCTTTCTGCATGTAGTGGCGATAGATACCTTTATCGCCCGCATCGTATTGCAGGTTAGATTCGATTTCCTGACGCTTCACGCTGGCACCAGATTTGTCGAAGACCGCGACCGAACGGCGCGTCACTTCGGCGATATCGCCCTCTTCCAGGAAGATAAAGCGGCGGGTGACCGGCAGCAGCGCCAGTTGATCAGAAGCGATAAAGTTCTCGCCCATGCCGAGGCCGATAACCAGCGGGCTACCAGAGCGCGCAGCCAGCAGCGTGCTTGGGTCGCGGGAATCCATGATTACCGTGCCGTAGGCACCGCGAAGTTGCGGGATAGCGCGTAGTACCGCTTCACGCAGCGTACCGCCCTGTTCCATCTCCCAGTGCACCAGGTGAGCGATCACCTCGGTATCGGTCGCTGAAACAAAAACATAGCCACGCGCTTGCAGCATTTCGCGCAGCGGTTCGTGGTTTTCGATGATGCCGTTATGCACCACCGCAATGTGGTCAGAAACATGCGGATGCGCGTTGCCTTCCGACGGTTCGCCGTGGGTTGCCCAGCGGGTATGAGCAATACCGGTGCCGCCCACCAGCGGATGTTCTTCCGCAGCTTGTGACAGCATCTGGACTTTCCCCAGACGACGCAGGCGGGTCATATGACCTTCGGCGTCCACCACGGCCAGACCCGCAGAGTCATAACCACGGTATTCCAGGCGACGGAGACCTTCGAGAAGGATTTCAGCTACATCACGTTGCGCGACTGCGCCAACAATTCCACACATAGTTTTCTATTCCGATTTTGGCATTATGCCATGCGTTGTCGGTCAACCTGTTGCCCGTATTCCGGGCGCCCCGAGCCTTGTAGAGAGTGGGGTTATTTTTATAGGTACTGCTTTTGGGCGGGAGATTATGTTATCTCCTCACCCATGTAGACCTGTATCAGGTCTACAGAAATTACTTTTTCTTCACCGGGCGCTGCCAGCCTTGCTTGTGTACCTGCGGTACGCGGCTCAGCACCAGTTCGTTATCGGCAACGTCGCGGGTCACGGTAGTGCCAGCCGCGATGGTCACGCCTTTACCAATGGTGACCGGCGCCACCAACTGGCTGTCGGAACCGACAAAGACGTCGTCGCCAATAATCGTTTTAAACTTGTTGGCGCCATCATAGTTGCAGGTAATGGTACCCGCACCGATGTTCACGTTGTCGCCAATTTCCGCGTCGCCAAGGTAGGTCAGGTGACCAGCTTTCGAGCCTTTACCCAGACGCGCTTTTTTCATTTCGACGAAGTTACCCACGTGCGCGCCTTCCAGCAGCTCAGCGCCTGGACGCAGACGGGCAAACGGGCCGATGGTGCAAGCGGCTTCCAGATGAGCATCTTCCACCACGCTGTACGGGCTGATTTCACAGTCGTCGCCGATGGTGGCGTTTTTAATCACGCAGCCAGCGCCAATTTTGACGCGATGGCCCAGCACCACGTTGCCTTCAAGGATAACGTTAGTATCAATTTCGACATCACGCCCGTGAGACAGAGTGCCACGCAGGTCAAAGCGCGCCGGGTCACGCAGCATCACGCCAGCGAGCAGCAGTTTTTCTGCCTGCTCGGACTGATAAATACGCTCAAGACGGGAAAGCTGCAGGCGGTTATTCACGCCGTCAGTTTCGCTGATACGCGCCGGGTGAACCGCAGCAATTTCACGGCCTTCGTGGTATGCCATGGCGATAATATCGGTGATATAAAACTCGCCCTGTGCATTGTTGTTGTTCAGTTTCGCCAGCCAGCGCTTCAGGTCCGCGCCGTTAGCAATCAGGATACCGGTATTGATCTCCTGAATCTGACGCTGTGCGTCGGTGGCATCTTTGTGTTCGACGATACCGGTCACTTTGCCGTTTTCACGAGTAATGCGGCCATAGCCGCTCGGATCGTCCAGCACCACCGTCAGCAGGCCAATTCCGCCCTGCGGCTTGGCTTCGCGCAGGCGTTGCAGCGTCTCAACGGAGATCAGCGGCACGTCGCCGTAGAGCATCAGAATATCTTCGTCATCCGCGAAGAACGGCGCAGCCTGCTGCATCGCATGACCGGTGCCCAGTTGTTCAGCCTGTAGCACCCAGTTCAGGTTGTCGTCGGATAAGGTTTGCTTAAGTAAATCACCGCCGTGACCGTACACCAGGTGAACCCGGTTCGCGCCAACATGATTCGCGGCATCAATAACATGCTGCACCATCGGCTTGCCTGCCAGGGTGTGCAGCACTTTTGGGAGATCGGAATACATACGCGTGCCTTTGCCTGCGGCAAGGATCACAACGCTCATGGTACGGTTAGACATAGGTATCCTGTCTGTAGATTAAGTATGAAGTAAACCGGGTTAACGTTGAAAATTCTACATATTTTTCGCCATGAAATGGCTTGATGATAAAACGTTCAACATCCCCTTTCGAACTGATTTTCTTCCCTTATTTTCGTCCATATCAAACGCGTTTGTCTTGTAAGAATTCGGCTCAATCGCCAGATAGCGCGCTATCTCTCTGCTTATATTGTTTTTTTGATACCTGAATAAAGAAACCCGTAATTTAAAACACCGTTTTATTTACTCATTATTGTGACGAACAAAAAAGAAACAGCGTTTTGATTTGTTGATAATTACGGCGCTCAACCATTCAGGAAGATGATATGAAAAAGAAAATACCTCTGGCTCTGACGCTTTGTAGCGCAGCACTCTCTCTTTCGGCACACGCCCAGGCGCCCCAGCAATGGAAGGCGATCGCTTTTGGACAATCCACTGATCTCAACTTCTCCTCTAACGTGTTGCCGGAGAAAGTGGGAGTTAACAACGTGACGATTGACGGTAAAACACTGACATCAGAGCAGATTGCCTCACTCAGCAAACCTATCACCATTGAAAGCCGTGGCGGTAAGATTGCCAACTCACATGACGGTCTGACCTTTTTCTACACCGCGCTGCCGAGCGATGAGAATTTTGTTCTCTCCGCCACGGTAACCGTCGATCAGTTTGGCCCGGAGAATGGGGCAAAACCTGCGGCCCAGGAAGGTGCTGGACTACTCGTGCGCGACATTATTGGCATTCCTCGCCAGGAACCGTTGAAAGAGGGTTATGAAGAGTTTCCTGCGGCATCGAATATGGTGATGAACGCCATTATGACCCAGGATAAAAAAGACGATTATCGCGTGAAGCTACAGGCTATCTCGCGCAACGGCATCACCCAACCGTGGGGTAATGCGGGCTCTGAGATTAAAAAGGTAAGCTACAAGGAAGGCGTTGACCTGCGAGAGTCTCCGGCCTTCCGCCTTAAGCTCGAGCGAACCAACGAGGGCTTTATTACCGCCTGGGCGCCGGTTGGCAGCGAAGAGTGGATAACTCAACAGGTACCGAATGCCGATCTGATTTCGGTTCAGGATAAAAAGCAGTACTACGTAGGTTTCTTTGCCTCCCGTAACGCGAAAATCACCGTGAGTGATGCCTCGCTGACCACGTCGACAGCCCAGACCGTCGCTTCGAAGCCGTTTATAGCAAAATCCTGGCCGGTGGTGATGCAGCTCGCATCCGGCAGTCAGAGCGCCGGGCCAAACTACACCTTACAGGCGCGAGCTAACTACGATGGTCTGTTCTCAGTGCGCCAGAACGAAGTGGTGATCGGGGAGAATAAACCGGTGAAAGCCGGCGAGATGTTTACCCTGCCAACCACGCTTAAAGACAATAACAGCTTCCAGATTACATTTACCCCCACCAGCGGCAGCGATCGTTCGCCGGTTGAGCAGGAGCTTACCGTCAGCCAGCACAAAGCTGCGGCAAACAGCACGCTGTACGCCGCTGCAAATGGTAAAGCCGATGCCAAAGGCACGGCAGAAGCGCCTCTGGATTTAACCACCGCCATCGCGCTTGTGCCACCGGGCGGTAAAGTGGTGCTGGCAGCAGGCGACTATGCAAAAACGGATATCCCACTCTCCGCAAGCGGACTTGAGAATGGACGTAAAACGCTGGAAGCCAACGGTAAAGCGGTTATCCACGGTATGTTGCTGGACGGTCACTACTGGACGATTCGTGGTATCGATATCACCGACAAGAGCCTGCGTATTCAGGGAAGCCATAACCTTATCGAAAACGTCACGGCCTATCACAACGACGATACCGGGATTCAGATCTCTTCCGCCGATAAGATCGGTCGCCCGCTCTGGGCAAGCCATAACCGCGTGGTGAACTCAGAGTCTTACAGTAATGAAGATCCGGGTAAGATCAACGCCGACGGTTTTGCGGTGAAGATGCGCGTGGGCGAAGGTAACCGCCTGGAAGGGTGCTATTCCCACGATAACATCGACGACGGTTTCGATCTGTTCAACAAGATTGAAGATGGCGCCAACGGCGTGGTGGTGATTGAGAACTCGATTGCCCGCAATAACACCAGCAACGGCTTCAAGCTCGGTGGCGAAGGCCAGCCGGTGGCCCACGAAATCCGCAATAGCATTGCTATTGGCAACCATCTCGATGGTTTCACCGATAACTTCAACCCAGGCAGGCTGGTGGTGGTGAATAACGTTGCCGTAGATAACCAGCGCTTCAACTTTATCTTCCGCCCAAGCCCGTACGGGGATGCCGAAACTCAGGGCGTGTTCAGCGACAACATTTCGCTGCGCAGCCAGCCGGGGAAATATGACGATGCGGTAGTGGGGAACGTTGATGCCACCAACTACTTCATCGAGAAGGGAAAAAGCGTCAATACGGAAGGGAAGGAACTGCGCGCGGAAGATTTCCAGTCGCTGTCATTACCGCAGCCGCTGAAACGCAATGCGGACGGGAGTTTTGATACCGGGAATTTCCTGGCTAAGGATTGAGAAACCACTTCCCCGGCGGTGCTTCGCTTGGTCGGGCTACATGATTGGGTAGCCCGGACGAGGTGCGCTAGCACCGACTCCGGGAAATTCTCCGGCCTACAAAATACAAAGGTCGCCGTGAGGCGACCTTCTTCATTTTTGGTTCTGTTTACACCGCATGTGTTGTGGTTTTCGTTAGCGGTACAGCGCTTAACAGAACGGCATCTGACCTACAGGTGAGGCGGCCAGTGCGGTCATCAACCTTACTGGTTGAAAGTACCGAAAGAGATGTTCATAGCGCTGAAAAGGGCGATGATTTTGTTGATCAGTTTCATGATTTTAATCCTGCGATAGTAGTGGTGTTTTCTGTGACTCATGTCACAAAAAGAAGTCTACTCCTCCCATTTTTATCGATCAACATTTTTGTGATTCAAATCACAAAATATTTAAAATACCTTTTCAGTTTCATTTAAATTAAAACAAGACATAAAAAAAGCCAGCCTGGAAACCAGGCTGGCTTTTGGACTTTCAAGCCGGTGTTACATCGCTTTTTTGGTCAACTCGATAACGCGCAGTTTAGCGATAGCTTTGGCCAGTTCCGCAGACGCCTGAGCGTAATCCACGTCACCATGAGAGCTCTTAATGTGCTCTTCAGCCTTACGCTTCGCTTCAATCGCGCGCGCTTCGTCGAGGTCCTGACCGCGAATTGCGGTATCAGCCAGAACGGTCACGCTGCCAGACTGCACTTCAAGAATGCCGCCGGACAGATAGATAAACTCTTCGTGACCGTGCTGTTTAACGATGCGAATCATACCAGGCTTAATGGCGGTGAGCAGCGGGGCGTGGCCCGGGTAAATACCCAGCTCACCTTCGCTACCCGTTACCTGGATTTTCTCGACCAGACCAGAGAACATTTGTTGCTCTGCGCTGACGACGTCCAGGTGGTAAGTCATTGCCATATCACCCTCCGATTAAGGCGTTAAAGTTTTTTGGCTTTTTCCACTGCTTCGTCAATGGAACCGACCATGTAGAACGCCTGCTCCGGCAGGTGATCGTATTCGCCGTCCATGATGCCTTTAAAGCCACGGATGGTGTCTTTCAGCGAAACGTATTTGCCCGGAGAACCGGTGAATACTTCTGCTACGAAGAACGGCTGGGACAGGAAGCGCTGAATTTTACGTGCGCGTGCTACCACCAGTTTGTCTTCTTCAGACAGTTCATCCATACCCAGGATGGCGATGATGTCTTTCAGTTCCTGATAACGCTGCAGAATGGACTGAACGCCACGCGCGGTGTCGTAGTGTTCCTGACCAACAACCAGCGGATCCAGCTGACGGCTGGTGGAGTCCAGCGGGTCAACCGCAGGGTAGATACCCAGGGAAGCGATCTGACGACTCAGTACTACGGTTGCATCTAAGTGAGCAAAGGTAGTTGCTGGAGATGGGTCAGTTAAGTCATCCGCAGGTACGTATACCGCCTGTACGGAGGTGATAGAACCGGTCTTGGTGGAGGTGATACGTTCCTGCAGAACGCCCATCTCTTCCGCCAGAGTCGGCTGGTAACCTACCGCTGAAGGCATACGACCCAGCAGTGCAGATACTTCAGTACCGGCCAGGGTGTAACGATAGATGTTATCGACGAACAGCAGTACGTCACGACCTTCGTCACGGAATTTCTCAGCCATGGTCAGACCGGTCAGAGCAACGCGCAGACGGTTTCCCGGTGGCTCGTTCATCTGGCCATATACCAGGGATACTTTATCGATAACGTTGGAGTCGGTCATTTCGTGGTAGAAGTCGTTACCCTCACGAGTACGTTCACCTACGCCCGCAAACACGGAGTAACCGGAGTGCTCGATCGCGATGTTACGGATCAGCTCCATCATGTTTACGGTTTTACCAACACCCGCACCACCGAACAGACCGACTTTACCGCCCTTAGCGAACGGACACATCAGGTCGATAACTTTGATACCGGTTTCCAGCAATTCCTGAGAGCTAGACAGCTCTTCGTAGGAAGGTGCAGCGCGGTGGATAGCCCAACGCTCTTCTTCACCGATGTCGCCTTTCATGTCTACTGGCTGACCCAGTACGTTCATGATACGACCCAGTGTTGCTTTACCTACCGGAACTTCGATTGGGTGCTCGAGATCTTTAACATCCAGACCGCGACGCAGACCGTCGGAAGAACCCATAGCGATGGTACGTACGATACCGCCGCCGAGCTGCTGCTGAACTTCCAGCACCAGAACTTCATTACCATTCTGCACCTCAAGAGCTTCGTACACGCGCGGTACGGCATCCTGAGGGAATTCGACGTCAACTACGGCGCCGATTACCTGGACAATTTTTCCAGTAGCCATCTTGAATCCTCTACGAATTAACCTGGTTATACCGCGGATGCACCACCGACGATCTCGGTGAGTTCCTGAGTAATGCTGGCCTGTCGAGCTTTGTTGTATACCAACTGCAGCTCTTTAATCAGGCTGCCGCCATTGTCGGTCGCGGCTTTCATCGCCACCATACGTGCGGCCTGCTCGCTGGCCAGGTTTTCTACCACGCCCTGATAGACCTGAGATTCGACATAGCGACGCAGGAGGGTATCCAGCAGCGCTTTCGGATCGGGTTCGTACAGGTAATCCCAGGTTTTACGTTTCAGATCATCATCTTCTGAAGCCGGTAACGGCAGCAGTTGGGTGATCGTCGGCACCTGAGACATGGTGTTAATAAATTTGTTGCTGACAATATAAAGCTTGTCCAGACGACCTTCGTCGTAGGCTTGCAACATCACTTTTACCGGACCGATAAGTTCGGACAGGGCAGGTTTATCGCCCATACCGGTTACCTGAGCGACAATGTTGCCACCTACGGAATTAAAGAAGGACACACCTTTAGAGCCGATCATTGCGAGGTCGCACTGAACGCCTTTTTCGGTCCATGCCTTCATATCCGCCAGCAGTTTCTTGAACAGGTTAATGTTCAAGCCACCGCACAGACCACGGTCGGTAGACACCACCAGGTAGCCCACGCGCTTAACGTCGCGTTCTTCCAGGTATGGGTGCTTATATTCCAGATTACCGTTCGCAAGGTGACCAATCACTTTGCGCATGGTATCTGCATAAGGACGGCTGGCCGCCATGCGATCCTGCGATTTACGCATTTTGGAAGCGGCGACCATCTCCATCGCTTTAGTGATCTTTTGCGTGTTCTGGACGCTTGCGATCTTACTACGTATCTCTTTTGCGCCGGCCATGAGCTTCTCCTCAATGCCTACGGCCTGCCCTAAGACAGGCCGTCAGACTTTACCAGGATTGGGTTGCTTTGAAGGAATCGAGGATGCCTTTCAGCTTGCCTTCGATTTCGTCGTTATAGCCACCGGACTGGTTGATCTCTTGCATCAACGGAGCGTGATCACGGTCAACGTAAGCCAGCAGAGCGGCTTCGAAGCTACCGATTTTCGCCAGTTCTACATCCGCCAGATAACCACGTTCTGCCGCGAACAGAACCAGAGACTGCTGCGCGACTGACATCGGCGCATACTGTTTCTGTTTCAGCAGTTCAGTTACTTTCTGACCATGGTCCAGCTGCTTACGGGTTGCATCGTCAAGGTCAGATGCGAACTGGGAGAACGCTGCCAGTTCACGATACTGTGCCAGAGCGGTACGGATACCACCGGACAGTTTTTTCATGATCTTGGTCTGAGCTGCACCACCAACACGGGATACGGAGATACCCGGGTTAACCGCAGGACGAATACCGGCGTTGAACAGGTTGGTTTCCAGGAAGATCTGACCATCGGTAATGGAAATTACGTTGGTCGGAACGAACGCAGAAACGTCACCCGCTTGGGTTTCAATAATCGGCAGAGCGGTCAGTGAACCGGTTTTCCCTTTCACTTCACCTTTGGTGAAGGCTTCAACGTATTCGGCGTTAACACGCGCAGCACGCTCCAGCAGACGGGAGTGGAGGTAGAATACGTCGCCCGGGAATGCTTCACGTCCTGGTGGACGACGAAGCAGCAGGGAGATCTGACGGTATGCGACAGCCTGTTTGGACAGGTCATCGTAAATGATCAGCGCATCTTCGCCGCGGTCGCGGAAGTATTCGCCCATTGCGCAACCGGCATATGGTGCCAGGTATTGCAGTGCAGCGGATTCAGACGCGGTTGCCACAACAACGATGGTGTTAGCCAGCGCGCCGTGTTCTTCCAGTTTACGTACCACGTTAGAAATGGTGGACGCTTTCTGGCCGATAGCAACGTATACGCACTTGATGCCGGAATCACGTTGGTTGATGATGGCGTCGATTGCCAGCGCGGTTTTACCGGTCTGACGGTCGCCGATGATCAGTTCACGCTGACCACGACCGATTGGGATCATGGCATCAACGGATTTATAACCAGTCTGAACTGGCTGATCAACGGACTGACGTTCGATTACGCCTGGTGCGATAGCTTCAACGGCGGAGAAGCCGTCGTTGTCCAGCGCGCCTTTACCATCGATTGGTGCACCCAGGGTGTTAACCACACGGCCCAGCAGGCCACGGCCAACCGGAACTTCCAGGATACGACCAGTACACTTGACGGTCATGCCTTCGGCAAGGTCAGCATACGGACCCATTACTACAGCACCTACGGAGTCGCGCTCCAGGTTCAGTGCGATAGCGTAACGGTTACCCGGCAGGGAAATCATTTCACCCTGCATACAATCGGCCAGGCCGTGGATGCGGATAACACCGTCACTTACAGAAACAATAGTACCTTCGTTGTGAGCTTCACTCACAACACTGAACTGAGCAATGCGCTGCTTGATCAGTTCGCTGATTTCGGTGGAATTCAGTTGCATGCTCCAGTCCCCTTAAGACTGCAAGACGTCTGCAAGGCGCTCAAGACGGCCGCGTACGCTGCCATCAATGACCATATCACCCGCACGGATGATAACGCCCGCCATTACAGACTTATCGATTTTGCAATTCAGCTTAACTTTGCGTGACAGACGCTTTTCCATCGCGGCGCTGATTTTCGCAAGCTGTTCTTCATTCAGCGCATTAGCGGAGATGACTTCTACCTCAGAGGTAGCTTCACTCGCGGCGCGCAGATGAATGAACTGCTCGAGAACATCCGGGAGCACTTTAAGACGACCATTTTCAGCCATAACCTTAATCAGGTTCTGGCCGTTTTCGTCCAGTTGCTCACCGCATACTGCGATAAACGACTTAGAGAGCGTTTCCGGTGCCAGCGCACCAGACAGAAGCTCTGCCATTTGTTCGTTCTTCGTCACTTCGGCGGCAAACGCCAGCATGTCCTGCCAGCGATCTACGCTTTTGTGTTCGACGGCAAAGTCAAAAGCTGCTTTGGCGTAGGGGCGAGCTACCGTAACAAATTCAGACATCAGCCCCTCCCTCCTTACAGTTCAGCGACAAGTTTGTCCACGATGTCGCTGTTAGCAGCTTCATCCACGGAACGTTCGATGATCTTCTCGGCGCCAGCAACAGCCAGGATAGCAACTTGCTTACGCAGCTCTTCGCGGGCACGTTTACGCTCAGCATCAATTTCTGCCTGAGCCTGTGCCACGATTTTGTTACGTTCCTGCTCTGCTTCAGTTTTGGCTTCGTCCAGGATCTGAGAGCGACGTTTGTTCGCTTGCTCGATGATTACCTGGGCTTCCGCTTTCGCTTTTTTCAGCTGGTCGGTCGCATTGGCCTGTGCAAGGTCCAAATCCTTTTTAGCTCGTTCTGCAGAAGAAAGGCCGTCAGCAATTTCTTTTTGACGCTTTTCGATGGCTGCCATTAAAGGCGGCCATACGTACTTCATGCAGAACAGAACGAAGAGGACAAACGCGATGGCCTGGCCGAGGATTGTTGCGTTAAGATTCACAGCACAATGCCTCTTTATCTAGTTAACGTTCTGATATTGCTCTTACTTAATTCAAAGCAACGCTTACTACGCGACAGCGAACATCACGTACAGACCCAGACCTACAGCGATCATAGGGATAGCATCCACCAGACCCATAACGATAAAGAACTGAGTACGCAGCAGAGGAATCAGATCCGGTTGACGCGCTGCGCCTTCCAGGAATTTGCCCCCGAGGATGCCGATACCGATCGCAGCACCGATTGCCGCCAGACCCATCATCACAGCGGCAGCCATGTACAGCAGATCCATATTCAGGTTTTCCATGACAGTCTCCAGTTTGTTTCAGTTAAAACGTAGTAGTGTTGGTAAATTAATGCTCTTCAGACGCCATCGACAGATAGACGATCGTCAGAACCATGAAGATGAAGGCTTGCAGCGTAATGATCAGGATGTGGAAAATGGCCCACGGCACATTCAGAATCCACTGTGACCACCACGGCAACAGACCAGCAATCAGAATGAAAATCAGCTCACCGGCATACATGTTGCCGAAAAGTCGCAGACCGAGAGATACCGGTTTGGACAGCAGGCTTACCCCTTCAAGGATTAAGTTGACAGGAATAAATGCCCAGTGATTGAACGGCTGCAGTGTCAGCTCTTTAGTGAAGCCACCGATGCCTTTCATTTTGATGCTGTAGAACAGAATCAGGATAAACACGCCCAGTGCCATAGACAGGGTAATGTTTACGTCCGCAGACGGAACCACGCGCAGCGCCGGCAGACCCAGTATATGCTCAGCAATATACGGCAGCAGGTCGATAGGCAGTAAGTCCATCAGGTTCATCAGGAAGACCCAGACGAAGATCGTCAGGGCAAGCGGAGCAATAACCTTGCTTTTGCCATGGTACATGTCTTTGACACTGCCATGAACGAAGCCGATTACCAGCTCAATCGCGGTCTGAAATTTACCCGGTACGCCGCTGGTTGCTTTTTTGGCAACGCTACGGAACGTAAGCAGGAACAACAGACCCAGCACCACCGAGAAGAACATGGAGTCAATATTGAGCGTCCAGAAGGTGGCTGGGGGGTTATGCGGATCTACCAGCGAGAAAGTACGCAGGTCCAGCTGAAGGTTATTCAGATGGTGTCCTATGTATTCCTGCGGCGTCATATTTTCAGAAGCCAT
This sequence comes from Kluyvera ascorbata ATCC 33433, assembly GCF_000735365.1. Lineage (GTDB taxonomy): Bacteria > Pseudomonadota > Gammaproteobacteria > Enterobacterales > Enterobacteriaceae > Kluyvera > Kluyvera ascorbata. The sequence goes on from NZ_JMPL01000026.1 coordinate 27,271, forward strand.
GATGCCTTTTACCCTTTGTTGTTAATTACAGCGGGCGCCAGTATTTGAACCACTAGCACCAAAATCCATGTAACGATCAGCGGTAAGAATACCGCCTTAAAAACCGCCAACGCCACGACCAGTAACACCAGCATCGCAAGCACTTTGAACGCTTCCCCGAAGGCGAACGTCCAGGCCACTCGGCCTTTAGCGGGTGTATGTACCTGGTGACGCCAGGCAAAAATCATAAACAATATATTAGGCAGTAACACTGCCAGGCCTCCACACGCGGCGGAGATGCCCCAGAAGGGGTCTTTAAGGCTGAACAGCAATCCACTTGCTATCACTGCCAGAAGCTGAATGAACAGAAGCTTTCGAGCAACATTGCGACTCACGAACGACATAGACATCACGTTTGTACTCCTGCTCCCTTTGAGGTATGCCGCGTGTCGTATAAAACGTTCTTTAATGCTCTGAGTCAAGCATCAAAAAGCGGTCAAATTATACGGTGACACCCCGTGATTTCAAACAATAAGTAGCCAAAACGTGAATAAATATTTAATTATTTTTCATTCGCGCTATTTTTCTACTTTTCGCCAAAGTGTGAACGATCGTACAAAACTGCAAATACACCGAAAATAGTGGCTACAAAGCGTGCACGAGATCACATATTAAACATTTTCGAGCAAAACGCATAAATCATTGTAGCAAAACGGATACGCCCATCATTCTGATATCTAAGACTTAATTCGCCCACTCTTTTAAAAACACCGCGATACAGAACAAAAACCATTCATTGACATTTATAATAATTTATTAACATGACAAAAAGACGAACGGGCTGACTTTTAGCAGACTGATATTTTCCATGTTGACTATTTTAAGTCTTAACAAAAAAAGCCGCGTTAAGATGAAGATAAAGTAAAGTTAATTGCTGGTTAAATATAGCAGGTCACTGGCGCTAATTGTCGCGCATTTGTTAACACCAGAGCCCCCACTTTTTCTCTACTTTTTTTGATAAAAATTAAATTTTATTTGCTGTAATAATAACCAAATGACGCTCCCCTTCCAGCTGAGGAACTTTTAACGGCACCACGCTCTCAACGCTAAACGGCGCTGGAAGTTGGGCGATTTCCTCTTCCGGCAGTTGTCCCTTCAATGCGTAAAAGCGCCCAGCTTCACCAGGAAGATGATGACACCAGGTCACCATGTCGGTCAGTGAGGCAAAAGCACGGCTAATCACACCGTCAAACGGCGGTTCAGCCGGAAAATCTTCAACGCGGCTCTGCACCGGTGTGATGTTAGTCAGCGCTAACTCGTGCTGCACCTGGCGCAGAAAGCGGACGCGTTTGCCCAGGCTATCCAGCAGAGTGAAGTGGGCATCAGGGCGCACAATCGACAGTGGAATACCCGGCAGACCTGGACCCGTACCCACATCGATAAAGCGTTCACCCTCAAGCGATGGCGCGACCACAATACTGTCGAGAATATGGCGAACCAGCATCTCGTTAGGGTCTCGTACGGAGGTCAGGTTGTAGGCTTTATTCCACTTGTGCAGCATATCCACGTAGGCCACAAGCTGGTTTTTCTGGTGATCGGAGAGGGAAATTCCTGCTTCATTCAGCAGTCGAGAGAGTTTGTTGAGCACGGCGAATACCTGTTAGCGATAATATGCCGGATGACGGCTTCGCCTTATCCGGCTTAGGTTGTAGGCCCGGTCAGCGTAGCGCCACCGGGCAATGTTCGGTGCATTAAGCGCTGCGGCGCAGCAGACCTTGTTTTTTGAGCCATACCAGCAGAATGGAGATTGCCGCTGGCGTGATCCCGGAAATACGAGATGCCTGGCCTATCGAGACCGGTTTGTGATCGTTGAGTTTGGCGATCACTTCGTTGGACAGGCCATTAACCTGGCGATAGTCCAGCGTAGCAGGCAGCAAGGTGTTTTCGTTGCGCTGCTGTTTCTCGATTTCATCCTGCTGACGAGCGATATAACCTTCGTATTTGACCTGAATTTCTACCTGTTCTGCCGCCTGCGCGTCTTCCAGCATTGGCGTAAACGGGGTCAGAGCGGTCAGCTGTTCGTAGGTCATTTCCGGACGACGCAGCAGATCTTCGCCGCTGGCTTCGCGGGTCAGTGGCGCACTCAGGTGAGCATTCACTTCGGCTGCAGACTCAGATGACGGTGTAATCCAGGTGGATTTCAGGCGCTGACGTTCACGCTCGATGTTCTCCAGCTTCTCGTTGAAGCGAGCCCAACGAACGTCATCCACCATTCCCAGCTCACGGCCGATTTCGGTCAGACGCAGATCGGCGTTATCTTCACGCAGCATCAAGCGATACTCCGCGCGGGAGGTAAACATGCGGTACGGTTCTTTGGTACCAAGCGTGCAGAGGTCGTCCACCAGCACGCCGAGGTAAGCCTGATCGCGACGCGGCGCCCAGCCTTCTTTGTCGGCAGCCAGACGAGCGGCGTTAAGTCCGGCCAGCATGCCCTGAGCGGCAGCTTCTTCGTAGCCCGTGGTGCCGTTGATTTGACCAGCAAAGAACAGACCGTGGATGAATTTGCTTTCCAGCGTGAGTTTCAGATCGCGCGGGTCGAAGAAATCGTACTCAATGGCGTAGCCAGGGCGAACGATCCGCGCGTTTTCCATCCCTTGCATGGAACGGACAATTTGCATCTGCACGTCAAACGGCAGGCTGGTGGAGATGCCGTTTGGATAAATTTCGTTGGACGTCAGTCCTTCCGGCTCCAGGAAGACCTGATGCTGGTTACGATCGGCAAAGCGCATCACTTTATCTTCGATCGATGGACAGTAACGTGGGCCGATCCCTTCGATCACGCCAGCGTACATTGGGCTGCGATCGAGGTTATTGCGGATCACCTCGTGTGTTTTCTCGTTGGTATGCGTGACGTAGCACGGCATCTGACGAGGGTGCTGAGAGGCGTTCCCCAGGAAGGAGAAGACCGGCAGTGGATTATCACTGTTTTGCTGACCAAGGACGCTAAAGTCGATGGTGCGCGCGTCGATACGCGGCGGCGTACCGGTCTTCAGGCGACTAACGCGCAGCGGCAGTTCACGCAAACGGCGAGACAGCGGGATAGACGGCGGATCGCCAGCACGGCCACCGCTGTAGTTATCCAGACCAATATGAATTTTACCGTCAAGGAATGTCCCTACGGTGAGCACCACCGCTTTAGCGCGGAATTTGAGACCCATTTGGGTCACGGCGCCAACGACGCGATCGTTCTCAACAATCAGATCTTCAACCGCCTGCTGGAAGATCATCAGGTTCGGTTGGTTCTCCAGCGCGGTGCGTACCGCCTGACGATAGAGCACGCGATCCGCCTGTGCACGAGTAGCGCGAACGGCCGGGCCTTTGCTGGCGTTTAGTATCCTAAACTGAATGCCAGCCTGGTCGATCGCTGTAGCCATCAGGCCGCCAAGGGCATCCACTTCTTTTACCAGGTGTCCTTTCCCAATGCCGCCAATCGCCGGGTTGCAGCTCATCTGCCCCAACGTGTCGATATTGTGTGTCAAAAGCAGGGTCTGTTGACCCATTCGCGCTGCGGCCATCGCGGCCTCAGTGCCTGCATGACCCCCGCCAATGATGATGACGTCAAAAGGATCCTGATAAAACATGGTGGTTTGCCTCGCGTAAAGCGGTTTGAAAATGGATTGAAGCCCGGGCCGTGGATTCTACTCAACTTTAGTCGATGGAGAAAGGGTTCGGATCTTGGGTATTAAAAAGAAGATCTTTTTATTTAGAGATCTGTTCTATTGTGATCTCTTATTAGGATCGCCAACCTTTGTGGATAAGTCCGATCCGGATTTTAAGATCAACCGTTTAAGAAGGATCGTTAGCTGTGAATGATCGGTGATCCTGGTCAGTATAAGCTGGGATCAAAACGAAGGGTTATGCACAGGTCAAAAACCAGACAGAAGTTATTCTTTGGATAACTACCGGTTGATCCAAGCTTTTAACCAGAGTTATCCACACAATAAATTCCGATCTTTACAAATCTCTGAGCAAAAGATGCCACGATCCCAGCCAAATTTCGGCCGGATCTTCAGGAATCTCATGTTCGAGTACGTTGATCTTCAGCGTTTCGCCAATCTGTTTGGCCCCGCAGGCCTTCAGTTCGGCATCCAGCTTGTCGATCGCGCCGCAAAACGTGTCGTATTCGCGGCTGCCAATCCCGATTGCGCCGAAGCGAACCTGGGAGAGATCCGGTTTTTGCTCACGTAACGCTTCATATAAAGGCAGCAGGTTGTCAGGAATGTCTCCGGCACCGTGCGTAGAACTGATAACCAGCCAGATCCCTTCAGTTGGCACTTCATCAAGCATCGGTCCGTGCAGCATTTCGCTGGTAAAACCGGCATCTTCCAGTTTTTCAGCCAGATGCTCTGCTACATATTCCGCACTGCCAAGCGTGCTGCCGCTGATAAGAGTAATGTCTGCCATGCTCGCCCACCTTTATATAGAAGGCGCATTGTACGCTGTGAACGAGCTGGGATCTACCTGTGGAAAAATGTGGGATTAAAAAAAACGATCAGGGCTTGATGGTACGCATTATCGGGTTTTGCAGGACGATCAAGGTTTCCGTGGACTGAATTTCATCAATTGTTTGGATCTTGTTGATAAGTACCTGCTGCAGGGCATCGATGGATTTACACATGACTTTAATAAAGATGCTGTAGTGCCCGGTGGTGTAATACGCCTCGGTCACTTCATCCAGGCTTTCCAGCCTTGCTAGTGCTGAAGGGTAATCCTTCGCGCTCTTCAGAATGATGCCGATAAAGCAGCCCACGTCATAACCCAGCTGCTTAGGGCTCACGTCGACGTGCGCGCCGGTAATAATGCCCGCCTGCTTCATCTTCTCTACGCGAACATGAATAGTGCCAGGGCTTACGGCGAACTGTTTGGCCAGTTCGGCATAGGCGGTACGGGCATTGGCCATCAGCGCCTCAAGGATGCCGCGATCCAGATTGTCGATTTGATAATTTTCCATAGCTTTTTCTTATGAAGATTGATGATTCACTCTATTTTAGCCTGTTATTTTATTGAATCAAAAGTGTGTTAGGCTTTTTATTGTTTGATTATTGAATTGGTGCCCGGTTTTGTTGCTTAATCAATACCAACAGGACGCAGGAGTAAAAATAATGAAAACCGCATACATCGCAAAACAACGCCAGATTAGTTTCGTTAAATCCTATTTTTCCCGTCAGCTGGAAGAGAAGCTAGGGCTCGTAGAAGTTCAGGCGCCGATCTTAAGCCGCGTGGGAGATGGGACACAGGACAACCTGTCTGGTTGCGAGAAAGCGGTTCAGGTGAAAGTGAAAACACTGCCAGAAGCCCAGTTCGAAGTGGTTCATTCCCTTGCGAAGTGGAAACGTCAAACCCTGGGACAACACGACTTCAGCGCGGGCGAAGGGCTGTACACGCACATGAAGGCCCTTCGCCCCGATGAAGACCGACTCACCGCCATTCACTCTGTCTACGTTGACCAGTGGGACTGGGAACGCGTAATGGGTGATGAAGAGCGCCATGCGGGCACGCTGGAAAGCACCGTGAAGGCAATCTGGGCGGGTATTAAAGAAACTGAAATTGCCGTGAGCAAAGAATTTGGTCTGACACCGTTCCTGCCAGAACAGATCCACTTTGTTCATAGCGAAACGCTGCTGAGCCGCTACCCGGGCCTCGATGCGAAAGGCCGTGAGCGCGCGATTGCTAAAGAGCTGGGCGCGGTCTTCCTGATGGGTATCGGCGGTAAACTTTCTGATGGCGAGCGCCACGACGTTCGTGCGCCGGACTATGACGACTGGAGCACGCCAACGGCGTCCGGCCTCTCTGGTCTGAACGGCGATATTCTGGTGTGGAACCCGGTACTGGAAGATGCCTTCGAGCTTTCCTCTATGGGGATCCGCGTCGATGCCAAAGCGCTGAAGCATCAGCTGGCGTTAACCGGTGACGAAGATCGTCTGAAGCTGGAATGGCATCAGGCGCTGCTGCGCGGTGAAATGCCGCAGACTATCGGCGGCGGCATTGGTCAGTCTCGTTTGACGATGCTGTTGCTGCAGCTCTCCCATATCGGGCAGGTGCAGTGCGGCGTATGGCCAGCACAGGTTCGTGAGAGCGTCTCTGCTCTGCTGTAATGCTTAAATCAACGCTGCCAGCGTCTTAGCAGGCGGCTTCTCAACCCGGTATCAAAGCGCCAGATATGATCGAAGATGCGCATGATCCCGGGTTTTCCATGTGCAGACATCGCCACCGCATGAAAACGGTGCTGATATTTGTGCTGCAGATCCCCTACCTTCTTCACCACCTCATCCGGCAGCCGCTGTGCGATAAAATCGGAAATGACTACCGCGTCGGCATCCTGCCACTGCGGGTTTTGCAGCTGCTCGATAACCGCACGTAGGCAGCTCGCCATATCGGTACCGCCGCGAAAGCGCTGGCTTAAAAAGCGGATCGCCTGCTCCAACCCCTGACGGTCCGTCAGTTCGTAGCGCACGACTTCCGTTGAGAACAGCATGATGTAGCAGCGTCGGTTATCCGCCAGCGCCACGCGCATCAGCGCAAGGCAAAACGCTTTGGCGCACTGCTCGTTGAAGCCGCCCATTGAGCCAGAGGTATCCACGCATACGACGAACGGGCCGCGAGGCTGTTCATCCTCATCCTGATGAACCACCGGGCGCTCGGTGACCTTTTCACGCCAGGCATCGCCATGCAGCCGATAGGTCAGCAGCTGCTTCTCCACCAGCCGACGGTAAAATTCATACTCCAGCTCGGTCATTCCCAGCGTTGCCAGCTCCGGCGGTAGCAGGCGCAGGATATCGTCGCTTTGCTGAATGCCATCGACCTGCTCTGGTACGGTCGAGGGTTCGCGCACCATGGTGCGGAAGGTCTCCATTGGCGCATCTTTCTTCGGCACCGATTTCGCTTCGCGGGAACGGCCAAGCTGCTCCGCCAGGCGCATCAGTTCCGGCTGCTGGCTGAGAAACTCGCCGTATTTGACGATTAGCTGATAGTCGGCACGCTTGAGCTGTCCGGCACTCATGTCCCATAGCCGCCCGCCTGCGCTGTCGTTTTCCACCAGCACTGGCTCCAGCTGGCCGCTCAAGGTCATGCGCTCCTGTACTTCGCTCAACAGCTGTTCGCGCTCTTCTTCCAGCATTTGTTGATTAAGCGACGTCACCTGAACGACCAGGCTCAGGCGCCAGCGTTGCAGGAACAGGGTGTGCAGCGCGGGGGTAAAGGTGGCGTTGTTGGCAACCAACTGCTGAGCCTGGGCGGCGAACGGTGACCGCAAACGTGTCAGCAGCGCCAGAATCTGCGGCAGTTGGACGATAAACTGTGCGGTGGAGAGAAGCTGGCTCTGCTGATAGCAGATAACCTCTTCTTCCAGCTCTGGCGGAACCGGCGCCCCTTTCAGGCGGCCTTTAAAGGTCTCGCGCCAGCGGGGAAGATCGTCGGTGATGGCCGTTTTTAAACGAGGAAACTTTTCAAAAAAGATAGCCAACTGCGGCGAGGCCAGCAGGGCGATGATCATCTCTTCGATCATCCCCTCTTCGCTGACCGCCAGCATGACGTTGAGCGTATCGATAGTCAGCATTAAAGCTGTGCCTGCTTAATTTGCGCGGCCACATCCTGCAGGCTGGCTTCAATACGGCCGAGCCACTCTTCATTAATAAAGAGGCATTTTTGTTGTTCGCTAAAGCGGTTGTGCTGCTGGTGCCACTCTTCATCCAGCGCGAGCAGCTGCTGGCGGATTTCCGCCGGCATATTCTCCGTCGTTCCCGTTCCGGGCAGTGATAAACGTGTTCCCTGAAGGCTGACATCGCGCACCACCAGGTGCTGACTGGCATCGACTTCCATATTCAGCGCCAGCGCAAAGCCGATGCCGTTGAGCTTGCCGCGGATTTCACCGCTTTTCTCCAGCCAGTTGGCCAGCGCCTGACGTTCAAAGGTGATGTGAATAACCTCGATATCGTGCAGCTTGAGCGGTTTTTGCAGCAGCAGCGTGACCGTAGGCGACTGCACCTCAGGTAGCAGCTCGTAGTGCGGTTTGCGGCTGAACATACCGCCCAGACGCGTCACCTTGAGCGCCGTTTTGTCGCTTTGCTGCTGCTGAATTTGCAGACGCTGCTGGGTGATAGCGCCCAGCTTGTTGAGCATGGCCTGTTGCTGCCATGCGTGCCCGGTCATCAAAATATCTATTTGTTGTTGCAGCAGATTTCGGCTCTCTGCATCATGCCAGAGACACTCTTTTAAGAGGATCAGATCGATTGGCGCGATCGTATCGCGGCCGCTAAAGAAGGCGCTGGCCTGAAGCAGGCGGATCGCCTTTTTCCAGCGACGGTCGGAAACGTAAGGCGCATTCGGCAGGTTATCGAGCTGCTGGCGCAGGGTGAAGATCAGTTCAAACACCGCATCCGGCAGCTTCACATTGCCGATATCCTTCTGCCACTGGAAGCACTCTTCATCAGTGACCTGAAGGTTGGCTGGAATCGGGTTGTCGTTCTCGTCCTGCTGGCTAATCAACATCGAGCGGAAATTGCCTTTATCCTGCACTTTATCGAGCCACAGGCGAATCAGCATACGGTCGTACAGCGCCTCGAGGCTGCTTTCCGCTTCCGGCAGTTCATTGGAGGCAGTCACCAGCAGGCGCATTGGGATTTTTTCGACGCTGGCGCCGTTACGGAAGTGACGCTCGTTGATGGCGGTCAATAGGGTGTTCAGAATCGCCGGGCCAGCTTTCCAGATCTCATCAAGAAAGACGATTTCCGCTTCCGGTAAGTAGCCAGCGGTCAGACGCTCATAGCGCCCTTCATCTTTTAAGGCCTGAATAGAGAGCGGGCCGAATACCTCTTCCGGCGTAGAGAAACGGGTCATCAGGTATTCAAAGGCGCGGGCGTGCTGGAAGGCAAACTTCAGGCGGCGGGCTATCAGGCTTTTGGCGATGCCGGGAGGGCCGAGTAAAAACACGCTCTCACCGCTCAGGGCCGCCAGCAGGCACAGCCGCATGGCGTGGCTACGCTCAAAAAGGCCTTTCTCCAGCGCGCTGCTCAGGCGCGAAATTCTTTCTGCTAATAAATGTGGTTGCGCCATAATTAAGTTGCGTCCTTTCACCGTTTATTCTGCTAACTGGCTGAGTATAGACGTATAACTCTTTAGGTGAATAGCCTGAATAGTACCTCGCTATTTCTTGAGGCAGGTTAAGATGACGCAATTAAGGGGTACGATTTTGACGTTAATCGTGCATACTGTGCGCTTTTGGTGGGCCAAGGGACTAGGCACACATTTGTTTCGTAAACGAAAGACTAGTCTATGAGCACTGATAAGAAACAATCTTTATCAGCGATTACACTCGCTGCAATTGGCGTGGTATACGGCGATATTGGTACCAGCCCTCTTTATACGCTTCGTGAATGTTTATCTGGGCAGTTTGGTTTTGGCGTCGAACGTGACGCGGTTTTTGGCTTTCTGTCATTAATTTTCTGGCTGCTGATTTTTACAGTATCACTCAAATACATTACCTTCGTGATGCGGGCGGATAACGCCGGTGAAGGTGGGATCCTCACGCTGATGTCGCTTGCCGGGCGTAATACCTCTGCAAGAACGACCTCGGTGTTGGTGATCCTCGGGCTGATTGGGGGAAGCTTCTTCTATGGTGAAGTGGTGATTACCCCGGCCATCTCGGTGATGTCGGCGATCGAAGGTCTTGAGATCATCGCGCCTACGCTCGATACCTGGATTGTCCCCATTTCGATTATTGTCCTGACGCTGCTTTTTGCTATCCAGAAGCACGGTACCAGCATGGTTGGCAAACTGTTCGCGCCAATTATGCTTATCTGGTTCCTGCTGCTGGCGGTATTGGGTGCGCGGAGCATTATTGCGAACCCGGATGTCCTGCACGCGCTGAACCCTTACTGGGCGGTGAACTTCTTCCTGCAATATAAAACGGTCTCCTTCGTCGCCTTGGGCGCGGTGGTGCTGTCGATTACTGGGGTGGAAGCGCTGTATGCCGATATGGGTCACTTCGGGAAATTACCGATTCGTCTGGCCTGGTTCTCGGTGGTGCTGCCTTCGCTGGTGCTGAACTACTTTGGTCAGGGCGCGCTGCTGTTAAAGCACCCGGAAGCCATTAAGAACCCGTTCTTCCTGCTGGCTCCTGATTGGGCGCTGATTCCAATGCTGGTGATTGCGGCATTGGCGACGGTTATCGCCTCTCAGGCGGTTATCTCCGGGGTCTTCTCGCTGACTCGCCAGGCGGTGCGCCTGGGGTATCTGTCACCGATGCGCATTATTCACACCTCGGAAATGGAGTCCGGCCAGATCTACATTCCGTTTATCAACTGGCTGCTCTATATCTCGGTGGTAGTGGTTATCGTCAGCTTTGAGCACTCCTCAAACCTAGCGGCGGCGTACGGTATTGCCGTGACCGGGACCATGGTGCTGACGACAATTCTGTTCACCACGGTGGCACGGAAGAACTGGCGCTGGAATAAGTTCTTTGTGGCGCTGCTGTTCGTGGCATTTATGTGCATCGACATCCCGCTGTTCTCGGCGAACCTCGATAAAATCGTCTCCGGTGGTTGGCTGCCGCTGACGCTGGCGCTGATTATGTTCACCATCATGACCACCTGGAAAAGCGAGCGTTTCCGCCTGCTGCGTCGTATGCATGAACACGGTAACTCTCTGGAGGCCATGATCGCCTCACTGGAGAAATCACCACCGGTACGCGTACCGGGCACCGCGGTGTATATGTCTCGTGCGCTGAACGTGATTCCGTTTGCCATGCTGCATAACCTCAAGCACAACAAGGTGCTGCACGAGCGGGTTATCCTGCTGACGCTGCGTACCGAAGATGCGCCGTACGTTCATAACGTCCGTCGTGTGCAGATTGAGCAGCTTTCGCCGACCTTCTGGCGCGTGGTGGCCAGCTACGGCTGGCGTGAAACGCCAAACGTGGAAGAGGTGTTCCACCGCTGTGGTCTGGAAGGCCTAAGCTGCCGAATGATGGAAACGTCGTTCTTTATGTCGCATGAGTCGCTAATTGTCGGCAAGCGTCCGTGGTACCTGCGCCTGCGCGGCAAGCTCTATCTGCTGCTCCAGCGCAACGCGCTTCGCGCGCCGGATCAGTTCGAGATCCCACCGAACCGCGTTATCGAACTGGGCACCCAGGTCGAAATCTAACGCTATCAACGCCCTCCCTCATTTTGACGGAGGGCGTTTTTTTATCCCCTCTCCTTCATTCGCGAAACGTTTCGATGGCGATCACATTTCTATAACCTGATGGTGGTTTTATGTTCGCTCTTCAGACTAAACTGATGCTAGCGAAACGTTTCGCTAGTGGAGCAAGAAAACAAAATGAAGAAAGGCACGGTACTCAACTCTGAAATCTCGTCGGTTATCTCCCGTCTGGGGCATACCGATACGCTGGTGGTGTGCGATGCGGGCTTACCTATTCCCCGCAGCACGGTGCGCATTGATATGGCGCTGACCCAGGGCGTTCCCACCTTTATGCAGGTGCTGGGCGTGGTGACGCAGGAGATGCAGGTCGAGGCCGCCATTCTCGCCGCGGAAATTCAACAACATAATCCGCAGCTTCACGAAGCGTTGCTCAAACACATTGAGCAGCTGCAGCAACACCAGGGAAACACCATTGATGTTCGTTACGTCTCACATGAACAGTTCAAACAACAAACCGCAGACAGTCAGGCGGTGATTCGCAGCGGGGAGTGTTCCCCGTATGCGAATATCATTCTCTGTGCTGGCGTCACCTTCTGAGGCCATCATGGACGCACTCTTACAACTTAAAGGGATCGATAAATCGTTCCCGGGCGTAAAGGCGCTCTCTGGCGCCGCGCTGAACGTCTACTCCGGCCGCGTGATGGCGCTGGTGGGCGAAAACGGCGCGGGCAAATCCACCATGATGAAAGTGCTAACCGGGATCTACGCCCGCGACGCGGGTTCACTATTATGGCTGGGTAAAGAGACCACCTTTAACGGTCCAAAATCTTCCCAGGAAGCCGGTATTGGCATCATCCACCAGGAGCTGAACCTGATCCCGCAGCTGACGATTGCCGAGAACATTTTCCTCGGCCGTGAGTTCGTGAATCGCTTTGGCAAAATCGACTGGAAGAAGATGTATGCCGAAGCCGATATCCTGCTGGCAAAACTCAATCTGCGTTTTAAGAGCGACCGCCTGGTAGGCGACCTCTCTATTGGCGATCAGCAGATGGTGGAAATTGCCAAGGTGCTGAGCTTTGAGTCGAAGGTCATCGTAATGGATGAACCGACCGATGCGCTGACCGATACGGAAACCGAGTCCCTGTTCCGCGTCATCCGCGAGCTGAAATCGCAGGGGCGCGGTATTGTCTATATCTCCCACCGCATGAAAGAGATTTTCGAGATCTGCGACGACGTCACCGTGTTCCGCGACGGGCAGTTTATTGCCGAGCGTGAAGTGGCGAGCCTCGACGAAGACCGTCTGATTGAAATGATGGTTGGGCGCAAACTTGAAGATCAGTACCCGCATCTTGATAAAACGCCGGGTGAGATCCGCCTGAAGGTAGATGCGCTGTGTGGGCCGGGCGTGGAAAACGTCACCTTCACCCTGCGTAAAGGCGAAATCCTTGGCGTTGCCGGGCTGATGGGCGCTGGACGTACCGAACTGATGAAGGTGCTGTACGGCGCGCTGCCGCGCACCAGCGGCTACGTGACTCTCGACGGTCATGAAGTGGTGACCCGTTCACCGCAGGATGGTCTGGCAAACGGCATCGTTTATATATCCGAAGACCGTAAGCGCGATGGTCTGGTGCTGGGCATGTCGGTGAAAGAGAACATGTCGCTAACCGCGCTGCGCTACTTCAGCCGTGCCGGCGGCGGCCTGAAACATAAAGATGAACAGCAGGCGGTCGGTGACTTTATCCGCCTGTTTAACGTCAAAACACCTTCCATGGAACAGGCTATCGGCCTGCTCTCCGGCGGTAACCAGCAGAAAGTGGCAATTGCCCGCGGCCTGATGACCCGTCCAAAGGTGCTGATCCTCGATGAACCGACGCGCGGCGTCGACGTGGGGGCGAAGAAAGAGATTTATCAGCTTATCAACCAGTTCAAGGCCGACGGCCTGAGCATCATTCTGGTCTCCTCGGAGATGCCGGAAGTGTTGGGGATGAGCGATCGCATTATTGTGATGCATGAAGGGCATCTCGGCGGTGAGTTCTCACGCGAGCAGGCCACCCAGGAAGTATTAATGGCTGCCGCTGTGGGCAAGCTTAACCGCGTGAACCAGGAGTAAAAAAGATGACAACCCAGTCTGTGGCGGGTCGCCGCTATTTCACTAAAGCGTGGCTGCTGGAGCAAAAATCGCTGATAGCCCTGCTGGTGCTGATAGCGATTGTATCGACCATGAGCCCGAACTTTTTTACCGTCAATAACCTGTTCAACATCCTGCAGCAAACCTCCGTGAATGCGATCATGGCGGTCGGGATGACGCTGGTCATTTTAACGTCGGGGATCGACCTGTCCGTCGGTTCTCTGCTGGCGTTGACCGGCGCGGTCGCCGCGTCGATTGTCGGCATCGAAGTTAATGCGCTGGTGGCGGTTGCTGCCGCACTCGCATTAGGTGCCGCAATCGGGGCCGTTACTGGCGTTATCGTTGCCAAAGGGCGCGTTCAGGCGTTTATCGCTACTCTGGTGATGATGCTGCTGCTGCGCGGTGTGACCATGGTGTACACCAACGGCAGTCCGGTGAATACCGGGTTTACCGATAACGCCGACGTCTTCGGCTGGTTCGGAATTGGTCGTCCGCTGGGCATTCCTACTCCGGTATGGATCATGGGGATTGTCTTCCTCGCCGCATGGTACATGCTGCATCACACCCGTCTGGGTCGTTATATCTATGCGCTGGGTGGGAACGAAGCGGCAACGCGTCTTTCCGGTATCAGCGTTAATAAAGTCAAAATTATCGTCTACTCTCTGTGCGGGCTGCTGTCGGCGCTGGCGGGGATTATCGAAGTGGCGCGTCTCTCTTCTGCGCAACCGACGGCGGGTACCGGCTATGAGCTGGATGCCATCGCGGCGGTGGTGCTGGGCGGTACCAGCCTGGCAGGCGGTAAAGGTCGTATCGTCGGCACGCTTATCGGTGCGCTGATTCTTGGGTTCTTGAACAACGGTTTGAACTTGTTAGGCGTTTCTTCTTATTACCAGATGATCGTTAAAGCAGTCGTCATTTTGCTGGCGGTGCTGGTGGACAACAAAAAGCAGTAATTCACGACACTACAGGACATCTTAGATATGAACATGAAAAAACTGGCTACCCTGGTTTCTGCGGTTGCGCTGAGCGCCACCGTGAGTGCGAACGCGATGGCGAAAGACACCATTGCGCTGGTTATCTCTACCCTGAATAACCCGTTCTTCGTCTCCCTGAAGGATGGCGCGCAGAAAGAAGCCGATAAACTGGGTTACAACCTGGTGGTTCTGGATTCACAGAATAACCCGGCGAAAGAGCTGGCTAACGTTCAGGATTTAACGGTTCGTGGCACCAAAATTCTGCTGATCAACCCAACGGATTCCGATGCTGTAGGTAACGCTATTAAGATGGCTAACCAGGCGAAAATCCCGGTTATCACCCTTGACCGTGTTGCCTCTAAAGGTGAAGTCGTAAGCCACATCGCTTCCGATAACGTGCTGGGCGGCAAAATCGCTGGTGATTACATCGCGAAGAAAGCCGGTGAAGGCGCAAAGGTTATCGAACTGCAGGGGATTGCCGGGACTTCCGCAGCGCGTGAGCGTGGCGAAGGCTTCCAGCAGGCCGTTGCAGCTCACAAATTTAACGTTCTGGCGAGCCAGCCTGCCGACTTCGACCGTACTAAAGGTCTGAACGTCATGCAGAACCTGCTGACTGCGCATCCGGACGTGAAAGCTGTCTTCGCGCAGAACGACGAAATGGCGCTGGGCGCACTGCGTGCGCTGCAGACCGCCGGTAAATCCGATGTGATGGTGGTTGGGTTTGACGGTACGCCAGATGGCGAGAAAGCGGTAAAAGATGGCAAACTGGCGGCGACTATCGCGCAGTTACCTGACCAGATCGGTGCGACCGGCGTGGAAACCGCTGACAAAGTACTGAAAGGCGAAAAGGTCCAGGCGAAATATCCTGTTGACCTGAAGCTGGTAATTAAGCAGTAATAACGCGAATGCGATTCAGGCTCTCGCAGCCTGAGGGACAACATCAAAAATAAAAGCAGGGCACGCGCCACCGGTTAGTCAGCCGGTGGCGCATCTTACCGGACATACCGAAAATGAAAACCGCAGGCAAACTCGTCGTCCTTGGCAGCATCAATGCCGATCACATTCTCAATCTTGAATCATTCCCGACGCCTGGCGAAACTGTCACCGGTAGCCATTATCAGGTCGCTTTTGGCGGTAAAGGTGCTAATCAGGCGGTTGCTGCCGGGCGCAGCGGCGCGGATATTGCGTTTATTGCCTGTACGGGCGACGACGATATCGGCGAGCGTATCCGTAAACAGTTACAGGTTGACCGCATCGATACCGCGCCAGTGAGCGCCGTGGCGGGCGAGTCGACCGGCGTGGCGCTGATCTTCGTGAACGGTGAAGGCGAAAACGTCATTGGCATTCATGCCGGAGCCAACGCCGCATTATCAACTTCATTAGTCGACGCACAGCGCGAGCGTATCGCCCAGGCTGACGCGCTGTTAATGCAGCTTGAATCCCCGCTGGACAGCGTACTGCTGGCCGCTCAGATTGCCCACCAGAACCAGACCTCCGTGGTATTAAACCCGGCCCCGGCGCGCGCGTTGTCGGATGAGTTGCTGTCGCTGGTGGATATCATTACCCCGAACGAAACCGAAGCTGAGAAGCTGACGGGCGTGCGGGTAGAAAACGATGAAGACGCTGCGAAAGCCGCGCAGGTGCTGCATGCCAAAGGTATCGAAACGGTGATCATCACCCTCGGCAGCCGTGGCGTATGGGCCAGCGTGAAGGGCGAAGGGCACCGCGTACCGGGCTTTAAAGTCCAGGCCATCGATACCATTGCGGCGGGTGACACCTTTAACGGTGCGCTGATGACCGCGCTGCTGGAAAATACGCCGCTGGCGGAGGCGCTGCGCTTTGCTCATGCAGCCGCAGCTATTGCGGTTACGCGTAAAGGCGCTCAGCCATCGGTTCCGTGGCGTGAAGAGATCGACGAATTCTTACGTCAACAGGGGTAATGCTTGGCCACGATGAAGGATGTTGCTCGCCTGGCGGGCGTTTCCACCTCAACCGTATCGCACGTCATCAATAAAGACAGGTTCGTCAGCGAGGCGGTCACCGAGAAAGTTGATGCGGCCATCAAAACGCTGAACTACGCGCCGTCTGCACTGGCGCGTAGCCTCAAGTTGAATCAAACCCATACCATCGGCATGCTGATCACCGCCAGTACCAACCCGTTCTACTCTGAACTGGTGCGCGGCGTAGAACGCAGCTGTTTTGAGCGCGGCTACAGCCTGGGCAGAAACAGCAGCGTATGCAGCTGACGCCCGAGCTGGTGGTTCGCGGCTCCGTGTGAGGCTAGTGCTTTTCTTTTATTAAGTTGCGGCCATCTTTCGGCCGCAGTAGCAGGAACATCAGCGCGGATATCGCCGTAATCACGCCCATGGTAATAAAGGTATAGTGGAACTGATCGATGGTTGAGCCCACGATACTCTGATACGAACGCAGCACCGCGGCGCTGATGGCAACGCCGAGGCTAATCGACAGCTGTTGTGTTACCGCGAGCAGACTGTTGCCGCCGCTGGCGTTATCGTCCGTCAGGTCAGCAAGCGTAATCGTATTCATCGACGTGAACTGCGTCGACATCGCCATCCCCAGAACGAGCAGCGGCAGAATCAGCATCCATATCGGCATCGACGGCGATTGCAGCGAGAACTGCGCGATCATCAGTCCGATAAACAGCGTGACTCCCACCAATGTTTTCCGATAGCCCAAACGACGTAGTACGGCAGTGACGGTCGATTTAGCAATAATCGAACCGATTGCCGTCGGCGCCATCATGCAGCCCGCGATCAGCGCCGGATAACCGAAGCCCACCTGTAGCATCAATGGCATCAGGAACGGTACGCAGCCGGTACCCAGACGGGTGGCCAGATTACCCGCAATGCCGACAGAAAAGGTGCGCGTTTTGAACAGCGACAGCGAAATCAGCGGCGTAGGGTGTTTGCGCGCATGGCGGATATAGGCCAGCAATAGAATGATGCTGAGCAGGACTATCATTAAGGCCACCCAGCCCGATACGATTTGCTCCCCTAGCAGCTCCATACCGATGGAGAACAGCACCAGGCTTAGCCCGAAGAGCAGAAAGCCGGAGAAATCGAAGCGTCTGCGTGGCGTGGTGAAGTTCGGCATATATTTTCGGGCATACAGCATCCCAACAACGCCAATCGGTATGTTAATGAGGAAAATCCAATGCCACGTTGCCCAGGTAACGAATACGCCGCCGAGTACCGGGCCGAGAATCGGGCCAATCAACCCTGGCATGGTGACAAAGTTCAATACCGGCAGCAGTTCGCTTCGCGGATAAGCGCGTAGCAACGCCAGGCGTGCAACGGGCATCATCATGGCGCCGCCAATCCCCTGAATCACGCGGAAGATCACCAGCTCAGTCAGCGAGGAAGAGAGTGCGCAGGCCAAAGAGCCCAGGGTGAACAGGCTCACCGCTAACATAAAGACGCGACGGGTCCCGAAACGGTCGGCCAGCCAGCCGCTAACCGGGATAAGCATCGCGACGGTAAGTGTATAGCTGATAATGGCCGACTGCATGGCCAGCGGTGAACGGTTAAGGCTATGGGCGATGGCGGGAAGTGCAGTATTAAGAATAGTGGCATCCAACGCCTGCATAAAGAAGGCCATTGCCGCTATCCACGGCAGGCCGGCCATACTCCGCGCTTTCTTTTCTGTCATTCGATGTCCTTTATACCGCTTCCCGGATATGCGGTGCGTTTAATAAAGCCTGGCATGCCAGAAACGCTTGCTGACCATCGCCGTCCTGTATTGCATCGACAATTGCCTGGTGGCTGGCAAGCTCAATCACTTCATCCTCGGTAATAGAGGTGAAATAGATGTGGTAAACGGAGTGGAAGAGTTTGGCGAAAGAGGTCAGGAACGGGTTGGCGCTCATTTCATAGATGTGCTCGTGCCAGGAGGTATCGATATCAATCCAGCGAGTACGGTCAAAGGCCTTCTCTAGGGTGGCCATTTCTTCCATTAATGTATTGAGATGGGCCTTTTGTTCGGCGGTACCTAATGTGGCGGCCAGCATGCACGCCTGCGGCTCAAGGCTACGACGCAGCACCAAAAAGTGTTTCATCACCGCCTGGAAGTTATCGGTAGTAAGCCACCAGGAGATGAGCTCTGTGTCGAGGAAGTTCCAGTGCGCCTGTGGCATGACGCGCGTGCCGATGCGTGGACGAGGAAGCAACATGCCTTTTGCTGAAAGCGTTTTAACCGCTTCACGAACGGCGGTTCGGCTTACGCCGAAAATTTCGCCCAGCTCCATCTCGCCAGGGAGAATGCTTTCTGGTGGATATTCGCCGGTGAGTATCTTCTGGGCTATTTTCTCAGCCAGGACCCAGGAGATGTTCTTTTGAGCTGCCAATTGCTGTGCACTTAGAGACATAAATGCCATTCCTATTATTTATCTTTCTTTAGTATGCCATTTGACGTGCTGAATCGGTGTTAAAAACAGCAGTTCAGGCTTTTTACGACGCATTGCTGCACGATTTGTTGAAAAAGAAAGCGAGCGGTAAATTATTTTAAATTTATGCTTGCGGGATCTCAATT
>NZ_JMPL01000027.1 GCF_000735365.1 Kluyvera ascorbata ATCC 33433
ATTGAGGGGGCCTATGAGGTGCTGGGGATTTTTGAGCGTGTGGAAGAAAAGCGGGATGTCATGCAGTCGTTGCTTTTACCGCCACCTGCGCAGCAGGCGCTGGCAAAAGCCGCGCTAACGTATCGCTTTGGTGAGGACCACCAGCCGGTTACTGAATCGCAGATACTCTCCCCGCGCCGCTGGCAGGATGAGAGCAATGACCTGTGGACTACCTATCAGCGGATTCAGGAAAACCTGATTAAGGGCGGACTCAGCGGGCGTAATGTTAAAGGCGAACGAACGCATACTCGTGCCGTGCGTGGCATTGACGGGGACGTGAAGCTTAACCGTGCGCTGTGGGTGATGGCTGAAACACTGCTCACACAACTGCAGTAGACGTTTTATGTTGCCACATTGTTATTATCGGACACCACCTGTCCGAATTGCTACGTGCTCGTGTGCCTCAATCTCCCGGTAATAGCCTGTAACCCCCGTTACATCTGGCTTTTGCAGAAATAAAAAATAGTTTCTGCGTTGTCCATACCCTGTCCGCCCCCCTGTTTAAAGTAATCACATCATTTTCAGTCAGTTAACTTTCCTGGAGAACCTCTCATGACACAGGCAGAACGCCGCCATGACCGGCTGGCTGTCAGGCTGTCACTGATAATCAGCCGTCTGGTGGCGGGTGAAACGTTGAGTGTGCGCAAACTGGCCGCTGAGTTTGGCGTGTCAGTGCGCACGCTGCGGCGTGATTTTCGTGAGCGACTGATGTATCTGGACTTGGAGTATCAGTCCGGATACTGCCGCTTACGCACTGCTGGCAGCGAGATGCAGATGGTGCCCGACGTGCTTATCTTTGCCCACCGCAGCGGGCTGGCCGGACTTTTCCCCGGCCTTGACCGCCGTCTGGTGAACGCACTGCTGATGTGCGATGAGTCTCCCTGCGTGATAGCACCAGCTAGTCCGGTTCCTTCGCCTTCAGGAGCATTGTCTTTCTGGAGACTGATTCAGGCCATTACCGGGCGCAGGCGGGTGACGCTGATTGCCGAGGGGCAGCGCTGTGAGCGGCTGGCTCCCTGCCGGTTACTCATCCACCAGCAGGCCTGGTATCTGGTGGCGGAACACGACGGACATATCGCCGTATTCACCCTGGATGAGATCCATCTGGTTCAGCTCCTGCAGGAGAGTTTCCGGCGTAACGACAGTCTGTGTCGTCTTGTTGAAGACCCGGTCTTTATTCAGACCTTACCCCATTTTCGCTTTATCCAGCAGTCACTGCTTACGTTTGTTCCGGCCGACAGTCCACCAGAATAGCGCAAGCGTTGTTATCAACCCGGCAACAGGGAGGAGCCCTATGCCCGTAATTGCCATTATCGCCATTGTTGCCATCGTCATCATTCTGAACAAAACCGGGGTGTCCGACAGCCTCACGGCCCTGACACTTGCCACCGTTGCTGCACTGTTGACGGGCGGAGGTGCAGCCGGTGCTGCCAGTGTTGCACTGACGCCGTTCGCCGGTGTGCCGGTGGGTATTTTTGTGGGGATTTATGTCTTTGCCAAAGTGGTTCGTCTGATTTCAGGAAAAAAATAATGAAACGTAAAACACTACCTCTGCTGGCACTGGTTGCCACCACTCTGTTTCTGAGCGCCTGCGATGACAGAAGTGATGAACTGAAGGCCATCAGCAAGTTCAAGGATCTCACCCCGCCGCGCTTCAGCGATGTGGTCAGTCGTCAGGATGATGTCAGCGAAGAATGGTCACAGGTTGGCTTCTCATCCGGTCTCACCCTGCAGGTCTTACGTACCCGCCAGTTGCCCGATGGCTGCGAGGGCGGTAGTTACTACTACCTCGTGGATATGCAGGAAAAAACCGTCCAGCCGCTGATGAATGCGCTTTGTATTGCCGACAATATCAAACTGGAATACCACGAGGTTACGGACCGGTATACGAAGGAAAAATACTTTGAGTACTCCCATGACGGAAAACTGATGGGTCGGCTGCTGATACCCTCAAACCCTGAGAACCACGAATAAAAAACAACGATAAAGGAGACAGAAATGACAATAGGTTCACTAAGCCGGTTTGTACTGGCATGTTCACTGTTTACCAGTTTTACAGCCTCTGCGGTTCCTGGACTCTGGCAGCAGGGCTATGGCCAGGGCAATACGGAATACAACGTGACGGATGCCAGTGGGAAAATGTTTACCATCAATTGCACGGGAAATCCGGACCAGAACGGTTTCTACCAGCATTCTGTTTTTCTGACCCAGACGGATAACAGGATGGTCAGTTCGCACGATGACGGCACCACGATCACCGTGGTAATGAATCACCAGCAGTACGTTATTCCGTCCAGACTAGGCTGGCGAAATGGGGATAACGCCTGGTATGACTTCATCAGCGATATCCGCAAAGCCCGACAGTTTGAGGTCTACGTCAATGACCGCAAAGCGGGCTCTTTCAGTGCTGACTCGACGAATGCAGCGAAGGTCCTGCCCACTCCCGGAGAGTGTGGTAACGACTGATACCCGCATTTTCTCCCACAAACCAACCCCGACAACCTCCTGGCTGCCGGGGTTTTCTTTTACCCATAGCCTGAAATGTCCCGACCGGTATTATTTACATTATAAGAATGAGCTTTGACCCGTTGAACTCACAGCACAGAGCGGACAGAAATCAAGGTCAATAAGGTCTGCTTCAGACAAAGAGCGGTCATTCAATGATAGAAGATTCTATTTCATTTTTGTGCCAGAAGCTGCCGCTCAGTAACTCCCGCAATAAACGGCGCGAGGAATGAGCGTCCGGCGACCGAATTTGATTACCTTGTTATATGCCATTTTCAAGATCTGCGATTAGGTCAAAGCATAGCGATTTATAATCCTTTACGATCTTCGGCTGAATGGTTATTGAATGATATTTCAGCAACGCAAGGGCGAATGAGGAAAAATACAGCCAGAACCAGTCATCTTCCGGTAAATTGACATCTTGCACAGTCGCCGACCAACGCCCGTAAATGGGAGGATGAGTCTCTGAACCCGCGAGGCGGTTTCTTCCTGTTGCGAAAAGGATAAAGGCGGATGCTAGAGCGATCCCCATCATACGCTTCATCCTAACCTTTTCCGGGGGATACCCACTGCTTGCGGCGTACTGATCGATCTTGGATATCATCATATCTTTAGCGAACTGATCACACAGATATTCTTCGTCCTTCGGGTCTTCCGGTGCATTTCCTTCAGCTGAGAAAATTACGTGCTTCAGTTCATGTAAAAATACATATGCCGTAGCCATGCACGTGAGATCATATACTGCAGCGCGCTCTGAATCTGACGGCCTACCCTTCTCAGGATCAGGAATAGCCACTGGCCATTCAAAGTCGTCTTCATGAAATGCAGTGCTCAGGTCTTTCACTGCATCAAGTATCGACTTGAAGGCTTCATCTTCTGCTGCCTGATCTGGAATCTTGTTGATTTCGTTTATGTCGAGAGTGGTACCGAATGATTTGAACAATACGATCAACGAAGAATAACAATGTAACGCCTGCCTTCCCGCATAACCGAAAAGCCACATTTGACGCATTGATCTGCTGGTGTACTGGATTGCGGAGAACCCTCCAGCATCTAAGTTAAATCCTTCGCGGTCAGCAATCAGTCGGAACTGGGCATCATAATCGTTAGCGATAGATTCAATCTCTGATGCTCTCTCAGGAACAACACCGTCAAAAAGTTTTCGAACAATGTCTGTCGTTTCCACTAGCCCTCCTATAGCATATAACAGTGCGTTATACCGGTCCCGCAAGGTCGGCTTCCTTGCAAGCCAGATTACCTTGTAAGGTCAGAAAGTCCAATGACAGCTTTATGTACGAAGCAGTCATTGAGCTACTACGTATAAATGACCGCTCCTGGCCCACAGCAGACAAGCTTAGGATGCTGAAGGTCTGCTGAGAGCGATAAACGGAAATTCGAGACGGTATAGTCTCTAAAAGCTTCCCTGCCATAAAGTTGCCGACATTCTCAGCGAATAGGTAAGTATCATCATACAGTGGTCAGATGTGCATCCGCAGTACATTTGCTCGCATGTTAACGTAGCAGTAGTACAACATCATTTAGAGACGAATGGCCTAACAGGTTTTAACACCTTAAGATTTCACTGCTGGTTAAACACATTATTAAATGATTTTTATCATTTAAATCATTGGGTTAATTTTAATTGTGATTTGCTTTTAACCCTCGCAATTTAGAAGTATTATTTTGAGATTAATCCACTTGCCCTGCCTTCATCACTGCTTGTAAATATGCGTGAAGAATGATTTTAAGGTTATATATCATGGAGTTATTGAAGTTTTTGGCGGCGATTTTTGTCATTTACTTGTTGTTTTTTAGAAAGAAAAAACGTAAATCTCCAAAGTCTTATGCTTCAGACCCCGTGAAAGCACCGCCAAAAGAATGGCTCGCTGACATCAAGAAAAAAGAGGCGGTTGTGCGAAACGATGATAGTGAAGACGATAACCTTGCAACTTTTACATTGAGCGGTGGCCGGGGTGTTGAACTTCGGGTGACAACCAATCATTACCGCAACACCTCAAAGTCAGCAGGTGCACTAGCTCGATGGGTACTTCCGGGTGAGATGATAACTGTAGCTGGTGTAGCAATTAGCGGTGGCCACATTTACGTGGGGCAACGTATGAAGCCCTCCGGTCAGGAATCAGGCGGCTATTATGACGATGGAAGTGAGGCATCATTAATTGATGACACATGTAAGATAAAACCTACTTCTTATCTTTACGAGGACAGTTCATTAGGATACTGGCCCAGTTTTTCCTCTCTTTCCCCAGAAGCACGCGGTGCGTATGTCAGTTGGCTTGCCAGCGATAGGTCTGATCCATCGTGTCCTATCGGCTATGTTTTTATCTACCTCTACGGCCTGGAAAGAAAAGCGCTCGTAGATTCCACTGACCCAAAATTCCCTGATGCTGAGTTCCGTAATCTGTTCAATGAAGTCGCTCGGTTAAGATCGGTATTCATTGAGAACCGCTCCTTCCGTGGATATTCGACCCAATTACTCGAAGCCATGTCTATTCTGCGCCCGAACATGGGCTTAGCCACTGAGCTCGATAGCAATTCAGGTTTCAGCAACAGCATGCAATTTAAGCTGGCTCTGGCAAAAACTGTACATGAAGGAGTTCCTGTATCAGCTGAACTGGCGTTGAACTGGGTAATAAACTACACCGAGTATTCGCTGCGTACCCCGGCTCGCCGCTGTGCTAAAGAGTTTGCTGCGCTTTTCAAACGGCGTTACACCCTCAAATATGGTGAAGGGATGGTCGTTAAGGCGAATAAAACGCGCCTAAGGTTAGATTACACACCAGCAAGTCCTAGTTTGCGAGGTGTTCGACTTCCTGTTCCCGACCTGCCTGATCCAAGTGCGTTGAAGAGCCCTGTCCAGAAAATTATGGCTCTTGCCGATATATGTACAGATGAACTTGATGCTTATAGTCGCTACCTTGGTAGGAAAGGTACGTCAGTCAATGATACGGCTGCAATTATGCTGCTCCCTTCAGAGATCGTTAATGAAAGCGCAGAAAAAATATTAAGCTCATTCAAACGCTGGGCTGATGAGGCGATCCTCGTCAAGGAGGGGTTAGTCTCAGTTGCTGACTTTTGGGCACATATGAATGCCAGTTGCCCCAATAAGATCAATAAAAAAGAGGCCGATTTGATGCAGGCCTTTGCTCTGAAGATGGGTTACGGTCTGGCACCTGACCCGTATTATCACCATGTGAAGGCGGATGTTGATGGGACACTTGTTCTATTCCCTGCCGCCGAAGGTGGACGCTTCTCACCTTCTCCTGAATTTATCTCAGCCGTAATGACGCTCAGATTAGGGGCGATGGTCGCCTTGATTGACGATTCTCTTGATCAAGCTGAACAGAAAGTGCTTGAGAATGCCATCAACAACAATCCTGGCTTCACCGATGATGAAAAACGCTCTCTACATGCGTATTTAACGTGGCAACTTCATACCCCAGCCAATATGACAGGAATAAAAAGTAGGATTGAGTTGATGGGGGCCGCGGAAAAAGCTGCTGTGGGTAAGGTTATCGTTAGTGTTGCCTGTTCGGATGGGACAATAGCGCCTGCCGAAATCAAACAGCTTGAGAAGATTTATTCAAGTTTGGGGCTGGATCCCTCATCTGTCTCGAGCAATATCCATCAGCATTCCGCAACTGAACATGATCTCGTCTCGTCTGTACCAACTGATCAGCCAGCAGCAGGGTTCACACTGGATGCTAATGTACTTGCCCGCCACGAATCTGCCACGGATGATGTTCGTAAATTGCTGAACACAATTTTCACCGAAGAAGAACCGGAAGAGCCAGAAAGCGCTCCAGCCTCATCAACGGAGGCGGGGGGGCTTGACTCCGCACATAGCCAGCTTTATCGCAGTTTGCTGGAGAAAGAACAGTGGTCCCGAAAAGAGGCGACAGAATTGTGCGGAAATTTGAATTTGATGCTCGGCGGTGCGCTTGAGGTGATCAATGACTGGTCCTATGCGGTGGTTGATGCTCCAGTACTGGACGATGCCGATGATGATATCTGGGTTGACCTGGAAATTGCCAAAGAATTAGAGGGATAGTGAATGTCTGTAACACGTATAAGAGTGAAAGAACGTGACGCTATTATTCAGTCACTTAAGTCAGGTGTAACGCCAAGGATAGGCATTCAGCATATCCAGGTTGGCCGCGTGAATGAGATCACCGCTCTCCACCAGGATATTGAGAGGACTGCTGACGGTGGTGCAAGCTTCAGACTTATCATCGGTGAATATGGTTCTGGT
Organism: Kluyvera ascorbata ATCC 33433; assembly: GCF_000735365.1. Lineage (GTDB taxonomy): Bacteria > Pseudomonadota > Gammaproteobacteria > Enterobacterales > Enterobacteriaceae > Kluyvera > Kluyvera ascorbata. The sequence continues at coordinate 6,815 of NZ_JMPL01000027.1, forward strand.
AAAACGTTCTTTCTGAGTGTTGTGCGCTCTATTGCGCTAGAGAAGAAGCTGGTGTCAGTCAGTGCAGACCTTTCTCCTGACAGACGCATTCACTCATCGGGAGGTCAGGCTCGTAATCTCTATTCTGAGCTTATGAAAAACATGTCCACCAGAAACAAGCCGGATGGTAATGCGTTACTTAGCGTTGTTGAAAGATTCGTTACGGAGGCAAGAAAGGAAGCGGACACGGACGGCTCCGAGGTTTCATCAGTTATTCATAAACGCCTGGCAGCTCTGTCAGATATGGTGGGTGGATATGACTTTGCGAAGGTCATTGATGCATTCTGGCGCGGGCATGAGCAGGATAACGAAACGCTAAAATCCAATGCTATTCGCTGGTTGCGGGGAGAGTACACCACCAAAACTGATGCCCGTAACGATCTCGACGTTCGGACTATTATCTCAGACGCATCATTCTATGATTCTTTGAAGCTGATGAGCCTTTTTGTCCGCCAGGCAGGCTATGCCGGTCTTTTGGTCAGCCTCGACGAAATGGTGAACCTCTTTAAGCTGAATAATACGCAAGCAAGAACAGCGAACTACGAACAGATTTTGCGGATCCTGAATGACTGCCTGCAAGGCTCAGCCGAGAACATTGGTTTTATCCTCGGGGGTACGCCAGAGTTTCTTTTCGATCCGCGTAAAGGTCTTTACAGCTATGAGGCGCTCCAGTCGCGTCTGGCGGAAAACCGGTTCGCGCAAAAAGCAGGAGTGATTGACTACTCATCCCCCACTTTGCATCTTGCCAGCCTCACCCCTGAGGAACTGTATATTTTGCTGAGAAATCTTCGTCATGTTTATGCCGGTGGAGATCCAGAGAATTATCTGGTACCAGATGAGGCACTGACTGGATTCCTGCATCACTGTAGTAAAACCATTGGAGACGCTTACTTCCGTACCCCCCGTAATACCATAAAAGGTTTCCTGGACATGCTGGCCGTGCTGGAACAAAACAGAACGATGAACTGGCAAACACTAATCGAGGGTGTGGCGATTGAAGAGGACCGGCCCAGCGATATGGATGACACCACTACGGAGGAAAGCGATGACGACGACGGACTGGCGAACTTCAAACTATGAGCAGTGCCTACGATAGCCTCGATCCCCGCGTCCGTAAGTGGGTTTACAAGCAGGGGTGGTCGACATTAAGGCCCTTGCAGGAGAGTTCTATCCCGGCAATTTTAGCCCGTGATCGAGACGTGCTAATCAGTGCAGGTACAGCAGCGGGTAAAACAGAGGCTTTCTTTCTTCCTGCCTGTTCGGCAGTTGCAGATCTCACGAATGGATTTGGCATCGTCTATATCAGTCCGTTGAAGGCATTGATTAACGATCAGTACCGTCGTCTTGGGAGCCTTGGAGATGCATTGGAAATGCCAGTGACTCCCTGGCACGGGGATGTACCACAAAGCAAAAAGAAGAAGGCTCGGACGAACCCTGCTGGCATTTTACTGATTACACCTGAGTCACTTGAGTCTTTGCTCATAAATTCAATGGGCTGGCTCAAACAGGCGTTTTCTTCAGTCGCATACATCGTTATTGATGAGTTTCATGCTTTTATTGGTTCAGAGCGTGGTGTACAGCTGCTTTCTCTGCTCAATAGAATTGACCATGTGCTAGGATGCCAGGTAAATCCAATTCCCCGCGTTGCGTTGAGTGCCACGCTGGGGGAACTGGAGAAAGTGCCCGAAATGTTGCGCCCGGACAAACGACTCCCCTGCGTAACTGTTACAGATAGTAATAGCATGGCCACTCTTCAGGTACAGGTCAAAGGGTACCTGGAGCGAGTGATCCAAAATGAGGAAGAACTTCAGAGTTCAGCTGAACATGACGTTTGCGCTGACATTTTTAGACTTTGCCGTGGCGATTCTCATTTGGTCTTTGCAAACAGCCGAAAACGCACTGAAAGCATTGCGGCAACGCTGAGCGACATGTGTGAGGAACAAATTGTTCCGAATGAATTTTTCCCCCACCATGGTTCCCTTGCCAAGGAATTACGTGAGGTGCTTGAATCTCGTCTTCAGAAAGGAAATTTGCCCACAACAGCTGTTTGTACAATGACGCTTGAGTTGGGAATTGATATCGGTAAGGTTAAGTCGGTTATCCAAGTTACGCCTCCGCATTCTGTTTCCAGTTTGCGCCAGCGAATGGGGCGTTCTGGGCGACGCGATTCCCCGTCAGTACTCAGAATGCTAATTACAGAAAATGAGCTTACTGTGAGTAGCAGTATCGTTGATCACCTACGACTCCAGTTGGTGCAGTCGATGGCAATGATCAGGTTGATGATCTCTAAACAATGGTTTGAGCCTGCCGATTCCCGGCAGATGCATTACTCCACGCTGCTACACCAGATTCTTGCAATTACCGCACAATGGGGTGGAGTTCGTGCCGACCAGCTCTGGTCACAACTATGCCAGACAGGGCCGTTCAGAAATGTAGATTTAAACGATTTCAAAAGCCTGCTTAAACATATGGGAGCATGTGGCCTACTCACTCAACTTGCTAGCGGCGAAATGGTTGTTGGGGCAGAGGGGGAGAAACTGACTAACCATTATACTTTTTATGCCGTGTTCAATACACCAGAAGAGTTCCGCATTATCACCGGAAACAGAATCCTTGGAACAGTGCCTGTGGACTCCCCACTGCTACCAGACCAACACATCATCTTCGGTGGGCGGCGCTGGAAAGTGACAGAGATCGAGACAGAGAAAAAAGTTATCTATGTAGAGGCAACCAAAGGCGGTCAGCCACCACAATTTAGTGGGGGAGGTATGTCTGTTCATGATGCCGTTCGTCAGGAAATGCTCGCTATCTATAGGGAAGGTGATTACCGCATAGCAATAGGTAGCAAGAAAGTAGATTATGCCGATACTGCCGCCAGAAACCTATTTGCGGAAGGCTGTAGTAACTTTCAGCGTTTTAAACTTCAAAATGAGTGTTTTATTACGAGTGGACAACACTGTTACGTAATACCCTGGATGGGGGATAAAGTTGTCAATACGATTACAGCCTTGCTCATACGTTGTGGTTTTAAAGCAAATTCATTTGCTGGCGTTATAGAAATCGATAACTCCAGTGTAGCTTCCGTTCAGCACGCGCTCAAAGAAATGCTGTTGTCAGGCTTGCCATCTGCATTTGATCTTGCCACAGATGTTCCAGAAAAGTACTTAGATAAATATGACGAGTATTTACCAGAGTCCCTTCTTGCGAAAGGTTATGGTGCAAAGGCGTATGAAACAGAAGGTACGCGCATCTGGTTGCAGAAACATCTTTAGTAATCTGGATATGTAATCAGGGTATAAATAAGACATATATACCCTGAATTTTTTATTTCCCTGTAGATTTACTAGGCTTTAGTCCCGGGGTATTACCAGGAGTATCTTTATTATCACGTCGACGTTGATCCGGTTTTCCTGTCGATTTAGCAATTGGTTTTGGACCAGGTTTAAGACCCATGATAGTTATCCTTTAGAGGTGTAAGAGGGAAGCCTCAACATTGATATATTGGATAATGTGAAATTTTTCAATGGGAGCGATCAACATATCCAATGATTAACTCGATATTGTGAACAGTGTCCGCTTCTGGCACATGGCTGCCAGTCACCCACGATCTGAAATTTATAATTGACGCAACTACAGCTTTAAGTTATCTGCTTGAATTATAAATTATTTCATATAGATATTATCTCTGTGAATCCCTCGCATCCATTATTGGTTGCGAGGTTTTTTATTTTTCACGCAGAGATCTCCGTATGCAAAAATCTGGCTGCTCTCAGGCCTTTGAGCAATTGCTGACTTCGATACCTCACACCCTAAGCAGTACGAGCCGATGATCGCCCCTTATCGGTGGATAAACACTTTATCGTAACGTCACGCTGGCGTATCGACGGGGATGTGAAGCTCAATAGTGCACTGTGGTTGATGACGGAGAACATGCTCGTTCTGTTCAGTCAGCTGCAGGCAAAAAAACACACCGGTACTTGGGGCCAGATAGCCTGACTTTACGCTCTCCATTCTCTCCAAATCCATATCCCGTTCGCGGGAATTTCTCATATACCGCATTGTAAGCCCTGACAGGAAACCCGCCTGCGGCATATCTGCGACTGTAATAACCGAAAGGAAAATCACTATGTATAACGACACAACGTCAAAACACAATGATCATCATAATCACAGCCAGAAAGAGCCGACCGGAGATAAATTACTTCATGCCACTGTGATGCCTGATGGAATGCGTATCAGCTTCTGGCCGCAGCACTTCGGCACTATTCCGCAGTGGATAACCCTGGAGCCCCGCATCTTCGCCTGGATGAACCGCTTCTGCGCGGATTACAGCGGTGGCATCTGGCAGTTTTACACGCTGAGCAACGGCGGGGCCTTTATGGCACCCGATGCTGACCGCAATGAGACATGGAGTCTGTTCAATAATTTGAACGGTAATGGCGTGGAAATGAGCGCAGAAGCCGCAGGTATTGCCGTCTGCCTGATTGAATACAGCCATCACGCCTGCCGTACAGAGTGTGACGCGATGACCGCGCACTATTACCGTCTGCGGGACTACGCCCTGCAGCATCCAGAAGCCCACGCCATTCTGCGCATCATTGACTGACCGGAGGAACAACGAATGAAACAGCTTTCCTTTTTACCCGGCGAGATAACGCCACAGGACCGGCGTCTCATCCAGCGGGCACTCAGGGTTCTGGACAGACATCTGCATGAGCCCGGGGTGGCCTTCACCTCCACACACGCCGTCCGTGAATGGCTGCGACTGCATATGGCCGCGCTTGAGCGGGAAGAGTTCCGGGTGTTGTATCTGGACAACCAGAATCAGCTGATTGCCCATGAGACGCTCTTTACCGGCACGATTAACCGCACCGAGGTGCATCCCCGGGAGGTGGTTAAACGTGCCCTGTACTTTAACGCGGCAGCAGTGATACTGGCCCATAACCATCCTTCCGGCGAGACGACACCCAGCCAGGCCGATAAAGCCCTCACGCAGCGACTGGTGCAGGTGCTTCAGCTGGTGGATATCCGCGTCCCTGACCATCTGATTATTGGTGGCAGGCAAATCTATTCGTTCGCAGAACACGGTCTGCTGTGAGGAAGCCTCATGAAAATAATCAGTAAATCTGATGCCATGCGACTTCACCACCAGCATCCACAGTCCCGAATCTTTCGTTACTGCACCGGCAAATACCAGTGGCATGGCAGCATTCGTCATTACTTCGGTAAAGACATCCCGGATGTTCCCGGTATGCTGGCGGTATACGCCGAACGCCGCCAGGACCGCTACGGGCCGTATGCCTGCCTGATGAGTATTACCCTGAACTGACAATAAAGGAGGTTATCAATGAGCAACATCACATTGGGCCTGCAGCGGGATATCACGCCACGCCTGGGAGCCCGTCTGGTACAGGAGGGGAACCGGCTGCATTATTTAGCTGACCGGGCCAGTATCACCGGTAAGTTCAGCGAAGCAGAATGTCTTAAGTTGGATGTGGTATTCCCGCATTTTATCAGCCAGATGGAATCGATGCTGACTACTGGTGAAATGAATCCTCGCCATGCCCACTGTGTCACCCTGTACCACAATGATTTCACCTGCGAAGCCGACACCCTTGGCAGTTGCGGCTATGTATACATCGCCGTCTATCCCACTCAACGCTAACGAATTTCACGAGAGCAAATATGAAAACTTTACCTGCAACAACTCAGCGGGCGGTGAAGCCCTGCCTGTCACCCGTGGCTGTCTGGCAAATGTTACTGACACGCCTGCTGGAACAGCACTATGGTCTCACCCTCAACGACACACCGTTCAGTGAGGAACGTGTTATACAGGAACATATCGACACTGGGATCTCGCTGGCTGATGCCGTGAATTTTCTGGTGGAAAAATACGAACTGGTGCGTATCGACAGGAAGGGATTTAGCTGGCAGGAACAATCCCCTTACCTTCGGGCTGTCGATATTCTGCGAGCGCGGCAGGTAACTGGCTTGTTGCGGCAAAGCCGTAAAAATTCGGTACGGTGAATATTACAGGCCGTGCTACTGACTTTCATCACTATCCGGGAGGGCTTGCAACGAGATGAAGAGGGCCGGGTAGCAATTCCTTACCTGACCCATTACCTGACCCAAATTGCATCCAAAGAAAAAGGAGTCAGACGATTTATCATCTAACTCCTTGTTTTATTTGGTGGCCCCTGTTGGGTTTGAACCAACGACCAAGCGATTATGAGTCGCCTGCTCTAACCACTGAGCTAAGGGGCCATGATAGCGGACGATTATAAAGTAACAGCGAGCGCCAATCCAGCGTTAAGCGTGCACATGCTGTTTTTATAAACAATGCATTTTCAATTCGTTATACTGATCTCACGATGTATTGATCGAGAATATTATGGTTAAGGACATTATTGATTCGGGGCTGCGGGTGCTGTTCTGCGGCATTAACCCGGGGCTGTCATCTTCTTCTCTGGGCTATCCCTTTGCCCATCCGGCAAACCGCTTCTGGAAGGTGCTGCACCTTGCGGGGTTTACCGAGCGTCAGCTGAAGCCGGAAGAGGCGGAGCAGATGCTGACGTTCCATTGTGGCGTCACCAAGCTGGTTGAGCGCCCGACGGTGCAGGCGAGTGAGGTCAGTCTGCAGGAACTGCGCAGCGGCGGGCAGGCGCTGATTGAGAAGGTTGAGCGTTACAAGCCAGCTGCGCTGGCGGTGCTCGGCAAGCAGGCCTTTGAGCGTGGCTTAGGGCAGCGCGGGGCGACGTGGGGTAAGCAGACCTACATGATTGGTGATACCGAGGTGTGGGTGTTGCCGAACCCAAGTGGGCTGAGCCGGATTACGCTGGATAAGCTTGTTGAGGCGTATCAGGAACTGGACGTGGCGTTGAAAACGCGCGGCCTGTAGCCCGGCCAAGCGTAGCGCCGCCGGGAAATGCACCGAATTACAGGCAAAAAAAAGCTCCCATCAGGGAGCTTTTTTACGTTCTTACCGGGGCGATTAATCGTCCAGGAAGCTACGCAGCACTTCAGAGCGGCTTGGGTGACGCAGTTTACGCAGCGCCTTCGCTTCGATCTGACGGATACGTTCGCGGGTAACGTCAAACTGTTTACCCACTTCTTCCAGCGTGTGGTCGGTGTTCATATCGATACCGAAACGCATACGCAGGACTTTCGCTTCACGGGCGGTCAGGCCAGCCAGAACGTCGTGGGTGGCAGCACGCAGGCTCTCGGTGGTCGCAGAGTCCAGCGGCAGCTCGAGGGTGGTATCCTCGATGAAATCACCCAGATGCGAATCTTCATCGTCGCCGATTGGCGTTTCCATGGAGATTGGCTCTTTGGCGATTTTCAGCACCTTACGGATCTTATCTTCTGGCATCAGCATGCGCTCGGCCAGCTCTTCCGGCGTCGGTTCACGACCCATCTCTTGCAGCATCTGGCGGGAGATACGGTTGAGCTTGTTGATGGTCTCAATCATATGCACCGGAATACGGATGGTGCGCGCCTGGTCTGCGATAGAACGGGTGATCGCCTGACGGATCCACCAGGTTGCGTAGGTGGAGAACTTGTAGCCGCGACGGTATTCAAACTTATCTACCGCTTTCATCAGGCCGATGTTGCCTTCCTGAATCAGGTCGAGGAACTGCAGACCACGGTTGGTGTATTTCTTAGCGATAGAAATAACCAGACGTAAGTTTGCTTCAACCATCTCTTTCTTCGCGCGGCGGGCTTTCGCTTCACCGATGGACATACGACGGTTGATATCTTTAACCTGCTCGATGGTCAGGCCGGTCTCTTCTTCAATCTGCTGCAGTTTCTGCAGGCTGCGCATAACGTCTTCTTTTACGTCGTGCAGCTTTTCAGACCACGGTTTGTTCATCGCGATAGCCGCGTTGAACCAGGTTTCGCTGGTTTCATTGCCGGTGAACAGAGTGATGAAGTTTTTCTTCGGCATTTTGCACTGTTCAACGCACATCTTCATGATGATACGTTCCTGGGTACGCACGCGGTCCATCATGGTACGCATGCTGTTTACCAGGTAGTCGAACTGCTTCGGTACCAGACGGAACTGCTTGAACACTTCAGACAGCTTCAGGATCTCTTCCTGAGCGCTGGCATGGCTACGGCCTTTTGCTTTGATCGTGTCGCGAGTGATTTCGTACTGAGTACGCAGCTCGCCAAATTTCTCACGCGCCAGCTCTGGGTCGATGCTGTTGTCATCGTCGCTGCTATCGTCGCTGTCGTCGTCTTCGTCTTCATCGTCGTCATCCATCTCTTCCTGAGACAGTTCGGAACCGACGTGAGTGGCGGTAGGCGCCATATCTTCTTCAGCGTTCGGGTCAACGAAACCGGTGATCAGGTCAGACAGACGCGCTTCTTCAGCTTCAACGCGATCGTACTGTTCCAGCAGGTAGGTAATGGCTTCTGGGTATTCGGCAACGGAGCACTGAACCTGGTTGATCCCGTCTTCGATGCGTTTAGCGATGTCGATTTCGCCTTCGCGGGTCAGCAGTTCTACCGTACCCATTTCGCGCATGTACATACGCACCGGGTCGGTTGTACGCCCGATTTCGGATTCCACGCTGGACAGAACCTGTGCAGCCGCTTCTTCCGCGTCTTCATCAGTGTTGTTGGAGGTTTCAGCCAGCAACAGATCATCGGCATCCGGCGCTTCTTCCATCACCTGAATGCCCATGTCGTTGATCATTTGGATGATGTCTTCGATCTGATCTGAATCGACGATATCTTCCGGCAGATGGTCATTGACCTCGGCATAGGTCAGATAGCCTTGCTCCTTACCACGCTGGACAAGAAGCTTGAGCTGTGACTGCGGGTTTTGCTCCATAAGACGGTATCCACACTTAATTCATTTGATTGGTGTCGGTCGGCGAACGAACCGCCGACATTTAAAGCGAGGGCGTACTTATATTAGTGCCGCTGCGCCTCGAGCGGCTGTCGGGGGCTTCCCGATCGGTATTCGGCAGTTAAGCCGTTAAATTCATTTTTTTTCGAGGGCCTGTCTGATTTCCCAGAACTCCCTGCGTTCTTCACTGCTTAAACCGTGCGTGCGATCGCGAGCTATCAACTCTTCCTGTCGCTGTTCAAGCATTGAATCAAAAATTCGGTTGAGCGTATCGGTGAACATTTTTTCAACGTTCTCATCCTTTATATCGTTCCAGGCTGAGAGTTTTTCAAGTGTTGAGTACTCACTTGTTCCACGATAGTTCTCTAAAAGCTGGCCCGTTGTCAGGCCCGGTTGCGCAACGCACAGGTTCACCAACTGGGTGAACAGGCTGAGACCTGGTAGCTTTGTCTGAGCCAGCCCATGCATAGGAGGTACAAGTGGTGCCAGATTTGGGTTTTGCACCAGTAGCCCTATAAGTATACGCATAGGCGTCTGTTTTATCTGCTGAGTCGGGCGAACAACGCCACTTTCTGCCTGTTTAGGCATTAAACGATCAAGTTGTGCATCGTCAAAGATGCCTAGCTTCAGACCCAGCGTCTGGCGCAGCTGAATGCGGTGCGCATCGCCCGGTACCTGGCTGATTAACGGGAGCGCCAGGGCAGCGAGCTGCGTGCTGCCGTCTGGCGTGCTCAGGTCAACCTGTGGCAGGAGGCTATTAAATAAGAACACGGAGAGCGGTTGAGCATGCTCCATCCGGGCTTCAAAAGCCTCTTTGCCTTCTTTACGAACCAGCGTGTCCGGGTCTTCACCGTCGGGCAGGAACATAAAGCGTAGCTGACGACCGTCGGTCATGTAAGGCATGGCCGTTTCCAGCGCACGCCATGCGGCATCGCGCCCGGCGCGGTCGCCGTCGTAACAGCAAATTACGTTATTCGTCGCACGGAACAGCATATGCATGTGGTCGGCTGTGGTTGATGTACCCAGTGAAGCCACCGCGTAGTTAATACCGTATTGCGCCAGAGCGACGACATCCATATAACCTTCGACAACCAGCAGGCGCTGGGGTTCCGCGCTGTGCTGCTGGGCTTCATAAAGGCCATAAAGCTGGCGACCTTTATGGAAAATATCGGTTTCCGGGGAGTTGAGGTATTTCGGCGTGTCGTTACCTAATACGCGACCTCCAAATCCAATAACCCGGCCTCGTTTGTCGCGAATCGGGAACATTACGCGATTGCGAAAACGGTCGTACGTTCTTCCCTGGTCGTTGTTGACCAGCATTCCGGCATCGAGCAGCAGCTTTCTGTTGTCGACATTACCGCCGAAACGTTTTAAGGCGTTGTCCCAGCCTGGCGGTGCAAAACCAATAGCAAAACGCTGGACAATCTCGGCACTCAGGCCGCGTTGCTCCAGGTACTGGCGTGCAGGCTCGGCGATGGGTTGTGTGAAGGATTGCTGATAAAAATCATTTAATCCTTCCATGAGTTGATAGAGATTTTGTCGTTGATGACGCTCTATCTGGCTCAGGCCTGTTCCGGCTTCATACGGCACTTCAAGATTGTGCATGGCCGCCAGTTCTTCAACGGTTTCAACGAACTCGAGCTTGTCGTAGTTCATCAGAAAGTCGATGGCATTGCCGTGTGCGCCGCAGCCGAAGCAGTGATAAAACTGCTTATCACCGTTTACGGTGAAAGAGGGGGTTTTCTCGTTATGGAACGGACAGCACGCATGGTAATTCTTGCCCTGTTTTTTAAGCTTCACCCGGGCATCGATCAGATCGATGATGTCGGTGCGTGCCAGCAGGTCATTGATGAATACGCGTGGGATTCGTCCAGCCATAAGCCCCGTTTATTTACACTTCATCCTTCAAACTGTCTCTGCGTTGGCCGCGTTCGTTCACCCCTGTCACTTACTTATGTAAGCTCCGGGGATTCACTCACTTGCCGCCTTGATACAGCATGAATGATTTTGTGTAAATGCTGATTTATAAACGAAAACAAGCCGCGCATTCCTTTCGGAAGCACGGCCTTGCAACTACAACTCGGTCTGACAATTGAGAGCCGATGCTCTCAAAAGATTAGTACAGACGAGTACGGCGTGCGTTTTCGCGAGCCAGTTTCTTCGCGTGACGTTTCACTGCAGAAGCTTTAGCGCGCTTACGTTCGGTAGTCGGTTTTTCATAGAACTCACGACGACGAACTTCCGCCAGAACACCTGCTTTTTCGCAGGAACGCTTGAAGCGACGCAGAGCTACGTCGAACGGCTCGTTTTCACGTACTTTAATTACCGGCATGTGCCTCTCACCTTTGATTAATTCGGTTTGCTGCTGGCATCAGCGCCAGCTTATTTCAAAATGGTGCGGAATTTTACTGCAACTACTGCTGCTTTGTAAAGCACCGGTGCCTTTTTTGAAATGAACTTTTTAAGGGTGAGGAGTATACACGAGGCAGCTTCCTGGGGCGAACAATGTTTTACAAGCCGGGATAGAAAACCTAAACTGCGCGGTATTGAAACGAGGTAAATATAGCCATGCGTGTACTGGGTATTGAAACATCCTGCGATGAAACCGGCATCGCAATTTATGACGACGAAAAAGGTCTGTTAGCCAACCAACTGTATAGTCAGGTGAAATTACACGCTGACTACGGCGGCGTGGTGCCTGAACTGGCTTCGCGCGACCACGTGCGTAAAACGGTGCCGCTGATTCAGGAGGCCTTAAAAGAGGCTAATTTGACGGCGAAAGATATTGATGCTGTGGCCTATACCGCAGGCCCGGGTCTGGTCGGGGCGCTGCTGGTTGGCGCAACCGTTGGTCGTTCGCTGGCGTTTGCCTGGAACGTGCCGGCTATTCCTGTACACCATATGGAAGGACACCTTCTGGCACCGATGCTGGAAGATAACCCACCTGAATACCCGTTTGTGGCGCTGCTGGTTTCCGGCGGCCATACGCAGCTGATTAGCGTGACCGGTATCGGTGAATACACGCTACTCGGTGAGTCGATTGACGATGCGGCTGGCGAAGCCTTTGATAAAACGGCGAAGCTGCTCGGTCTGGATTACCCTGGCGGCCCGATGCTGTCGAAACTGGCTTCTCAGGGCACGGAAGGGCGCTTTGTCTTCCCGCGTCCGATGACCGACCGCCCGGGGCTGGATTTCAGCTTCTCTGGCCTGAAAACGTTCGCGGCTAATACCATTCGTAACAACGCGGCTGACGACCAAACTCGTGCCGATATCGCCCGTGCATTTGAAGATGCGGTGGTGGATACGCTGATGATCAAGTGCAAACGCGCGCTGGATCAAACCGGCTTCAAGCGTCTGGTGATAGCGGGCGGCGTGAGCGCCAACCGTACGCTGCGCGCGAAGCTGGCAGAAATGATGCAAAAACGTCGCGGCGAGGTGTTCTATGCGCGCCCTGAGTTCTGTACCGATAACGGCGCGATGATTGCCTATGCGGGGATGGTGCGTCTGAAAACCGGCGTGAATGAATCGCTGGGTGTGACCGTTCGCCCGCGCTGGCCGCTGGCTGAACTGCCAGCCGCATAAGATATGCCCGATGGTAGCCCGGGCGAGGCGTTTACGCCGACCCCGGGGCTGTCCCAGCGTCGCGAAGCTCTGCCGGGCGACGTCAATTCTTCTGCTACTCTTCTTCTTTCTTCTGCTTACGCTTTTTCAAACGTGCCCAGATTTTTGTCTCCTGACGTCGCCATAGGCGCTGGATATTGTCATGATGACGTAACAGAATCAGGCATGAGAGCATCGATACCGGGAAGGTGTACTGGGGTTTAAACCACCAGACGTAAAACGGCGCGACCAGCGCGCTGACGATGGCGCCAAGCGAAGAATAGCCGCTGAGCAAAATAGTCAGCAGCCAGGTCCCGGCCATCACGCCGGTGAGATCCCAGCCGATGGGCGCAATGGCGCCGAAAGCGGTAGCAACGCCTTTACCGCCCTGGAAATGGAAAAATACCGGCCAGATGTGGCCCAGACAGGCGGCAATCGCCACCAGGCCTAGCCAGAATGGAGAAAGGCCAAGGGCATACGCGCCCCAAACGGGCAGCATCCCTTTCAGGATGTCGAAAATCAGCACGGCTGCGGCTGCGCCTTTTCCGCCGATGCGTAACACGTTAGTGGCCCCGGGATTACCGGAACCACTGGCGCGAGGGTCAGGTAACCCCGCGATGCGGCAGACCAGAATGGCGCTGGAAATTGAGCCGCAAAGGTAGGCGAGGAGGATCATTCCAGGCTCGATTGCACTCATAACGCTGTTCCATTTTGAAAATGTCGAAGTATTCTCTGCATCTGTGGATAATACGCATAATTCGCCGGAAGTGGTATCCGGTTTAGCCTAAAACCAAGCAGGTCGTGATGGATATTGTATTTATAGAGCAACTTTCGGTAATCACCACTATTGGTGTTTATGACTGGGAACAAACCATTGAACAGAAGCTGGTGTTCGATATCGAATTAGGCTGGGATAACCGTAAAGCCGCCGCCAGCGACAACGTGGATGACTGCCTGAGCTACGCGGATATCAGCGAAGCGGTGGTTAAGCATGTCGAAGGCAGCCGTTTTGCGTTGGTCGAACGCGTGGCGGAAGAAGTCGCCGAGCTGCTGATGTCTCGCTTTAACTCCCCGTGGGTGCGCATCAAAGTGAGCAAACCGGGTGCCGTCGCCCGCGCGGCGAACGTCGGCGTTATTATTGAGCGTGGCCATAATCTGAAATAAAAGTATCAGCAGTAATATTATTTAAACCAAAGTGATTTATACCGGTCATAGTGCCGGGTTTATTTTATTGTTTACTTTTTAAGGGTTTATTAATGAGCGATATACACTCGCTGCTGGTCGCGGCAATTTTGGGTGTGGTCGAAGGACTGACGGAGTTTCTGCCCGTATCCAGTACCGGACATATGATAATCGTAGGTCACCTACTGGGGTTTGAAGGAGAAACGGCGGATACCTTTGAAGTGGTTATCCAGCTAGGTTCGATTCTGGCCGTGGTGGTGATGTTCTGGCGCCGCCTGTTTGGGCTGATTGGCATCAACTTCGGGCGTCCGCCGGTTCACGAAGGTGAAGGCTCCGGGCGTTTATCGCTGATTCATATTCTGCTTGGCATGATCCCCGCGGTGGTACTGGGATTAGTGCTGCACGATAAAATTAAATCGCTGTTTAATCCGGTTAACGTGATGTACGCCCTGATTGTGGGCGGCCTGCTGTTAATCGCCGCCGAGCTGCTGAAGCCGAAAAAACCAAGCGCGGTGGGCATTGATGATATGAGCTACCGTCAGGCCTTTGCGATTGGCTGCTTCCAGTGTCTCGCGCTGTGGCCAGGCTTCTCCCGCTCCGGGGCGACGATTTCCGGCGGTATGCTGATGGGCGTGAGTCGCTACGCGGCCTCTGAGTTCTCGTTCTTGCTGGCGGTGCCGATGATGATGGGCGCGACGGTGCTGGATCTCTACAAGAGCTGGCACTTCCTGACCGCCGCCGACATCCCGATGTTTGCGGTAGGTTTTGTGATGGCTTTCCTGGTTGCGCTGGTGGCGATTAAAACCTTCCTGCAGCTCGTGAAGCGGATTTCGTTTATTCCGTTCGCTATCTACCGCTTCATTGTGGCGGCCGCCGTCTACGTGGTCTTCTTCTGATGAAGAGCCCTCAGTCTTTGGGCTGAGGGCAGCGCTTTTCCTTCCAGTTTGCTACCGCCAGAATACGACGGAGCGTCAGTTCTTCACGAATCTCCGGCCCTTTAAAGCCATCGTCGATAACTTCTTTATTACCCACGGCTTTCGCCGCCAGCCAGGCTTCGCGGAGCAAGCGCCCTTGCGGATAGTCACAGGCTTCAAAGTGGGTTCGACCCCGCACGTCAGCCTCGCTGGTCAGCGCAATCTGTTCAACGCGCTGTGGTTTACGCCAGGCGTCGATCGAGTCAAACAGCTTCACCAGCGTTTTGGGTTGCAGAATAGGCAGGGTATGGATGAGGTCGTGGAACTCGGCAACCAGCTTTGCCAGGTCGCGCATCTCGTTGGGTACCTTCAGGCGCTGGCAGAGCTGTTCAACCAGCTTCACGCCCGCCGGGCCGTGGCCATGATGACGCGGCCAGAATTCTTTTGGCGTGAGGCCTTTGCCTAAATCGTGGCACAGCGTGGCGAAGCGCACATCAATTTCCGGGCTCAGCATTGCTGCCATCGTCAACGTCATTAACGTATGCACGCCGGTATCAATTTCCGGATGCCATTTTTCTGGTGCCGGTACGCCATACAGTGCATCAATTTCCGGGAATAAAACCTTCAGCGCGCCGCAGTCGCGAAGCGTCTGGAAGAACACCTGTGGGTTACGCGTGCCGAGCGCATTTTCTGTTTCTTTCCATACGCGTTCTGGCGTCAGATGGGCGAGCTCGCCAGCGTCGGTCATTTCGCGCATCAGCGTCATGGTTTCATCGGCAATACGGAAACTCAGATGGGCATAGCGCGCGGCAAAGCGCGCGACGCGCAGCACGCGAAGTGGGTCTTCACCGAAAGCCGGGGAAACGTGGCGCAGAATGCGCTGCTGGAGGTCGGTCTGGCCACCGTAAGGGTCGATAATCGTACCGTCGGCATCCTGAGCCAGCGCGTTGACGGTTAAATCGCGGCGCAGCAGGTCCTGCTCCAGCGTGACGTCCGGCGCGGCATAGCAGGTAAAGCCGGTATAGCCCGAGCCCGATTTACGCTCGGTGCGGGCAAGCGCGTACTCTTCGTGGCTTTCTGGGTGGAGGAATACAGGGAAATCGCGGCCTACCTGCTGGTAGCCCGCGTCGAGCATTTGCTGTGGCGTAGCGCCAACCACCACCCAATCTTTATCTTTGACCGGTAGTCCTAACAACCCGTCCCGAACTGCACCACCGACCAGATAACTCTTCACGCCACGCTTCTCCTCGACATTATTCTTTCTGGATAATACGAAAGAAGCACTGAGAACGCGAATCGGGGTTAGTTCATCCAGCGATCTTTACGCTTACGGCTCGGAATGATGTGCGGCAGAACCAGACCCAGGAGCAAGCCCATACCCAGCACACCGCCACCGTACATAAACCACTGCATAATGATGGTGCGTTGTTTGTCATCCAGCTGCAGGTTAGCGGCGTTCACTTTTTTCTGCGCGACAATAAGCTCATTCTTTAGCTTCTGGTTTTCATTTTTTAAACCATTAATCACGCTATCACTCTGGGCGACCTTTTTCTGCATTTCTGCGGTGCGCTGGTTCCAGGTGGTGTCGATATTGTTGAGCTTATCGGTCAGGGTTTTGACCTGATTTTCCAGATCCGGCACTCGGGTACGCAGGCTAGGCGTAGCGGTCAGTTCTTTCAGCGGGATCCAGGCGGTGCGGCCGTTGCTGTCGCGAACCTGGCCGTACTGGGTCGCATCGTTGGTCTGCAGCAGGGTCACTTCTTCGCCCGCATTCACCGTGCCTGCCAGGCGGTAGTTATCACCCGGGCCGCTGCGGACCCAGGTGTTCAATTCGTCGGAAACGTAGCGCTTTTCATCAGCGTGCGCGATGGTGGAAGCGGTAAGTGTCAGTAAAGTAATGGCAATTAAGCGTAATTTTGGCATCAGATCATCGTTTTTGTCATAAAAGTGGAACGATAGTAGTGGCAACAGTCTGACGACGCAAAGCATTCTGCGGCAATCAGAATCCTCCAGGAGGAAAAAACGCCATCAGCGATTAGCCCGACAAATTGCGCATTGCATGGCAATTTGTCGCAAAATACTATCTACTGACAAAAAGAATACCTGTAAGTTCGCCACAAAGGTATTTCCGGGCAACGAAACCACAAGAATTCAATCATGGCTCAAGAAATCGAATTAAAATTTATTGTCGATAACGCTGGCGTTGAGACGCTGCGTAACCACCTTAACACCCTCGATGCAGAGCACACGCCTGCAACTCAGTTACTGAATATCTACTACGAAACCGCCGATAACTGGCTGCGCCGCCACGATATGGGGCTGCGCATTCGCGGCGATAACGGTCGCTATGAGATGACGATGAAAATCGCCGGGCGCACCGTGGGCGGGCTGCACCAGCGCCCGGAATACAATATTGATATCAGTACTCCCGAGCTGGCGCTCGATAAGCTGCCAGCAGAAGTCTGGCCGAACGGTGAGATGCCGGAAGGGCTAGCGGAGCAGGTGCAGCCGTTGTTCAGCACCGATTTCCTTCGCGAGAAATGGGTGGTGTCACAGGGGAAAAGCCGCATTGAGGTCGCGCTGGATCTGGGCGACGTTAAAGCCGGTGAGCATCAGGAAGCTATCTGCGAACTGGAGCTTGAACTGCTGAACGGCGAGACCGCCGACGTGCTGGCGCTGGCGAAACAGCTGGCGGAAACCGGCCTGCTGCGTCAAGGCAGCCTGAGCAAAGCCGCTCGCGGATACCATCTGGCGCAGGGCAATGAAGCGCGCGCGATGAAACCGCTGAGCATTCTTTCACTGCCGCCGAAAGCGACGGTAGGCCAGGCGCTGGAAGCTGCGCTGGAAAAAGCGCTCGCCCACTGGCAGTACCACGAAGAACTGTGGCTGCGCGGCAACAAAAAGGCAAAAGTGGAAGTGCTGAATGCGCTGGGCCTGGTGCGCCATATTCTGACGCTGTTTGGCGGCATTGTGCCGCGTAAGGCCAGCGCCGCGCTGCGCGATGGGCTAACCCAGATTGATGCGCTGATGGCGAGCGAGGCATCCGCACACGACGTGGTATTCAGCCGTGAGACGGCGCTGACGAAGCTTGCTTACACCGAATGGCTGGTACTGCGCGGCTGGGAGGCATTCCTGGACGCTAAAGCAGAAGCCAAAATGGCCGACTCATTTAAGCGCTTTGCCGATATTCATCTTTCTCGTCAGGCCGCTGAGCTGCGCACCGTTTTTGCTTACCCGTTGGGTGATGCTTACGGCGATCAACTGCCGCGTCTGATCCGCGATATCAACACCGTTCAACTGCTGGCGGGTTATTACGATACCGACCAGGCTGAACGCTGGCTGGCGAACTGGCAGGGCTTGCGCCACGCGATTGAAACTCGCCAACACATCGAAATTGAACATTTCCGTAATGAGGCTCTGTCGGTCGAGCCATTCTGGCTACACAGCGGAAAACGTTAATTAACTTCAGGGAACCCGCGTATGACGCCGCTTTCTTCGCAGTTACAGCAGCACTGGCAAACGCTCGTTGAGCGAGCCCCGGATGATTTTCCTATCGGGTCGCTTGGCGTTGAAGCGCAGGCTGTTTTCACCTTTAGTGATTTTGTTCAGCAAAGTGTAACGGCGCACCCCGAGTGGCTGGCGTCGTTAGAAAGCGACCCGCCGCAGGCGGATGAGTGGCGGCAATATGCGGGTTGGCTCCAGGCGGAGCTGGCTGAGGTGTACGATGAAACGGCGCTGATGCGCGTCTTGCGGCTGTTTCGCCGCCGGGTGATGGTACGCATTGCCTGGGCGCAGGCGCTGTCGCAGGTCTCCGAAGAAGATACGCTCCAGCAGTTGAGCCATCTGGCGGAAACGCTGATCGTCAACGCGCGCAACTGGCTCTACGAGGCCTGCTGTCGCGATTGGGGCACGCCGTGCAGCGCGGATGGTGTGCCGCAGCCGCTGCTGATCCTCGGGATGGGCAAGCTGGGCGGCGGAGAGCTGAATTTCTCCTCCGATATCGACCTGATCTTTGCCTGGCCAGAACACGGCAGTACCCAGGGCGGGCGTCGCGAACTGGATAACGCCCAGTTCTTTACCCGCCTCGGCCAGCGCCTGATTAAGGTGCTGGATCAACCGACGCAGGACGGTTTCGTCTACCGCGTTGATATGCGCCTGCGGCCGTTTGGCGACAGCGGCCCGCTGGTGCTGAGCTTTGCCGCGCTGGAAGATTATTACCAGGAGCAGGGGCGTGACTGGGAGCGCTATGCCATGGTTAAAGCGCGGATCATGGGCGATGACGACGGCGTGTACACCAGCGAGCTGCGGGCCATGCTGCGGCCGTTTGTCTTCCGCCGCTATATCGACTTTAGCGTGATCCAGTCGCTGCGTAATATGAAAGGGATGATCACCCGCGAAGTACGCCGCCGGGGTTTGAAAGATAACATCAAGCTTGGCGCGGGCGGCATTCGCGAAATCGAGTTTATCGTTCAGGTCTTTCAGCTGATCCGCGGCGGGCGTGAGCCGACGCTGCAAAGCCGCTCGCTGCTGCCAACGCTCAAAGCCATTGAAGCCCTGAATCTGCTGTCGGAAACCGACGCGCAGGCGCTGCGTGAGGCGTATCTATTCTTACGCCGCCTTGAAAACCTGCTGCAAAGCATCAACGACGAACAGACGCAGACGCTGCCTGGCGATGACCTCAACCGCGCCCGTCTGGCGTGGGGAATGCATTTTTCCGATTGGGCCTCGCTGACCGAGCGGCTGGATACTTTGATGGCGGAAGTGCGTCGCGTCTTTAACGAGCTTATCGGCGACGATGAAGAGCCCTCGCAGGAAGAACAGCTTTCGGAGTCCTGGCGTGAGCTATGGCAGGATACCCTGCAGGAAGATGATTCTCCGTCGGGGCTGGTGCATCTGAGCAACGACGACCGCCACCGCGTGCTGTCGCAGATTGCCGACTTCCGTAAAGAACTGGATAAGCGCACCATTGGCCCGCGTGGGCGTCAGGTACTGGACTCGCTGATGCCGCATCTGCTGAGCGAAGTGTGCTCGCGTGAAGATGCCACGGTATTGCTTACGCGCATTACTCCGCTGCTGAGCGGCATTGTTACTCGTACCACTTACCTCGAACTATTAAGCGAATACCCCGGCACCTTAAAGCATCTTATCCGCCTGTGCGCCGCGTCGCCGATGGTGGCAAGCCAGCTTGCGCGCTACCCGCTGCTGCTGGATGAGCTGCTTGACCCGAACACGCTCTATCAGCCGACGGCGACCGATGCTTATCGTGACGAGCTGCGTCAGTATCTGCTGCGCGTACCGGAAGAGGACGAAGAGCAGCAGCTGGAAGCCCTGCGTCAGTTTAAGCAGGCGCAGTTGCTGCACATTGCCGCCGCCGATATCGCCGGTACGTTGCCGGTGATGAAGGTCAGCGACCACTTAACCTGGCTTGCGGAAGCGATGATTGATGCCGTGGTCCAGCAGGCGTGGGTGCAGATGGTGGCGCGCTATGGACAGCCAACCCATCTTCGGGAGCGTCACGGGCGCGGGTTTGCAGTGATTGGTTACGGCAAGCTCGGCGGATGGGAGCTGGGCTATAGCTCAGATTTGGATCTGGTCTTCCTGCACGACTGCCCGATGGACGCCATGACCGACGGCGAACGGGAAATCGACGGTCGTCAGTTCTATCTGCGTCTGGCGCAGCGCATTATGCACCTGTTCAGCACGCGTACTTCGTCTGGCATTCTGTATGAAGTCGATGCGCGTCTGCGCCCCTCCGGCGCGGCGGGTATGCTGGTAACCACCGCTGAATCGTTTGCTGATTATCAGCAAAACGAAGCGTGGACTTGGGAGCATCAGGCGCTGGTGCGCGCCCGCGTGGTCTACGGCGACCCGCAGCTGCAGCAGCAGTTCGACGAGATCCGTCGACGTATTCTGACCACTTCGCGTGAAAGCGCGGCGCTGCAAACCGAAGTGCGCGAGATGCGTGAAAAAATGCGCGCGCATCTGGGCGGCAAGCAGCGCGACCGTTTTGATATTAAAACCGATGCGGGTGGGATAACGGATATTGAATTTATCACCCAGTATCTGGTGCTGCGCTATGCCCACGAGAAGCCGAAGCTGACCCGTTGGTCGGATAACGTGCGGATTCTCGAACTGCTAGCGCAAAACGACATTATGGACGAGCACGAAGCACAGGCACTCACCCGTGCCTACACCACGTTGCGCGATGCGTTACATCACCTGGCGCTTCAGGAGCTGCCGGGAAATGTCGATTTATCAAGCTTCGTGCGGGAGCGTGAACTAGTCAGTGCCAGTTGGCAGAAGTGGCTGGTTCAACCGTGAAATGTGCTATTATCGCGCCAAAATTTTGATTCTCTCAGGAGACAAGAATGAAAGTAACGCTGCCGGAATTTGAACGCGCAGGAGTGATGGTGGTTGGCGACGTCATGCTGGATCGCTATTGGTATGGCCCAACCAGCCGTATTTCCCCGGAAGCCCCGGTCCCCGTAGTGAAGGTGGAAACTATAGAAGAACGCCCGGGCGGCGCGGCAAACGTGGCGATGAACATTGCGTCCCTGGGGGCAGGTTCACGTCTGGTCGGTCTGACCGGTATCGATGATGCCGCACGCGCATTGAATAAAGCGCTGGCCGACGTCAACGTGAAATGTGACTTCGTTTCCGTACCGACGCACCCGACGATCACCAAGCTGCGCGTACTGTCGCGTAATCAGCAGTTGATTCGTCTGGACTTTGAAGAAGGCTTTGCCGGCGTTGATCCACAGCCGCTGCATGACCGCATTCAGAGCAGTTTGCCGAGCGTAGGCGCACTGGTACTGTCTGACTACGCTAAAGGCGCGCTGGAAAGCGTTCAGCAGATGATTCAGCTGGCGCGCAAAGCAAATGTGCCAGTTCTTATCGATCCGAAGGGCACCAATTTCGAACGCTATCGTGGCGCAACGCTGCTGACGCCGAACCTCTCTGAGTTTGAAGCGGTGGTTGGTAAGTGCAAGGACGAAGCGGAGATCGTTGAACGGGGCATGAAGCTGATTGCTGATTACGATCTCGCTGCGCTGCTGGTGACACGTTCCGAGCAGGGTATGACGCTGCTGCAGCCGGGCAAAGCGCCGTTGCATCAGCCAACGCAGGCTCAGGAAGTGTACGATGTGACCGGTGCAGGCGATACCGTTATCGGTGTACTGGCGGCGACGTTGGCCTCTGGCAAAACGCTGGAAGAGGCCTGCTTCTTTGCTAACGCTGCGGCGGGTGTCGTTGTGGGCAAACTGGGTACTTCTACCGTTTCGCCAATCGAACTGGAGAATGCTGTGCGCGGTCGCGCGGATACCGGTTTTGGCGTAATGAGCGAAGAAGAGCTGAAAAATGCGGTTGCCGCTGCCCGTCGTCGTGGCGAGAAAGTGGTGATGACCAACGGCGTGTTCGATATTCTGCACGCGGGGCACGTCTCCTATCTGGCTAACGCGCGTAAGTTGGGCGATCGTCTGATTGTTGCGGTAAACAGCGACGCTTCTACCAAACGTCTGAAAGGTGAAACCCGCCCGGTTAACCCGCTGGATCAGCGCATGATTGTGTTGGGCGCGCTGGAGTCCGTGGACTGGGTCGTATCGTTTGAAGAAGACACCCCGCAGCGTCTGATTGCCGAGATCCTGCCGGATCGTCTGGTCAAAGGCGGCGACTATAAGCCAGAGCAAATTGCCGGTAGCGAAGAAGTGTGGGCGAATGGCGGTGAAGTGCTGGTGCTGAACTTTGAAGATGGTTGTTCTACGACCAATATTATCAAGAAGATTCAGAAAGATAGCGAGAAGTAGTGCGCTAAATTTCCCCCTCACCCTAACCCTCCCCCCGTGGGGGATAGGGCCGGGGTGAGGGGGCTGTATTCTTACTCTTTGTCGTCTACGACCGGTGCCGCAGCGCGGTTTTCCAGCTCGCTAATCCGCTGTTCCAGCAGCGCCAGCTTCTCACGTGTACGCAGCAGAACCTGAGTCTGCACGTCAAACTCTTCACGGCTCACCACATCAAGACGCGTCAGCTGTGACTGGATCACCTGACGAACTTTCTTTTCAATATCATCCCCGAACTCACGCAGGCCTTTCGGCATGGATTCGTGGACCTGGCGGGCGATTTGTTCAATTTTTTTCGGGTCGATCATCTCTTGTTCCCTGATTCTGTCGGCATGAACGTTATTGTAGTGTCTTATCCCGGTGCGATAAACCAGAATTGTTCGAAGCTTATGCATTGCCGAAGATAGTCATTGGCGTTATAGTAAGTACGCTTATTCTCAGGGCGGGGCGAAATTCCCCACCGGCGGTAAATCAGCAACATCCAAAGAAGTTCGCGTTGCAGCAAGGCGGCAACTGAGCGAGTCACCAGGAGTTTAGTCAACTAAATGACTGGTGTGAGCGAAGGCAGCCAACGCAGCGGCAGCGTGAAATTCGAAGGATTGGCTGAAAGCCCGCGAGCGCTTCCTATGAACATGGGAAGGTCAGCAGATCCGGTGTAATTCCGGGGCCGACGGTTAGAGTCCGGATGGGAGAGAGTAACGATTCAGTTGGGTCAAGAGCCCGCTCGCGTTATCCATTTGCCGTTTATCGGCACTCCTAAGACTGCCCTGATTCTGGTAACCATAATATTAATGAGGTTTTTTTACCATGAATCAGACGCTACTTTCCTCTTTTGGTACTCCGTTCGAACGCGTTGAAAACGCGCTGATTGCTCTGCGCGAAGGTCGCGGTGCGATGGTGCTGGACGACGAAGATCGCGAGAACGAAGGCGACATGATCTTTGCCGCCGAAAACATGACCGTTGAACAAATGGCGCTGACTATCCGTCACGGTAGCGGCATCGTTTGTCTGTGTCTCACCGACGAACGTCGTAAACAGTTGGATCTGCCGATGATGGTAGAAAACAACACCAGCGCTTACGGCACCGGCTTTACCGTCACTATCGAAGCGGCTCACGGCGTGACCACCGGCGTTTCCGCCGCTGACCGTCTGACTACCGTTCGCGCGGCAATTGCCGACAACGCGAAACCTTCCGACCTGAACCGTCCTGGCCACGTTTTCCCACTGCGCGCGCAGCCGGGTGGCGTGCTGACCCGTGGTGGTCACACGGAAGCGACGATCGACTTGGTTTCTCTGGCAGGTTTTAAACCGGCTGGCGTACTGTGTGAACTGACCAACGACGACGGCACCATGGCGCGTGCGCCAGAATGCATCAAGTTTGCGAAAGAACACAATATGGCGCTGGTCACCATTGAAGACCTGGTGGCATACCGTCGTGAGCACGAGCGTAAAGCCAGCTGATTTTAGCGGCCTACGTGATAAAGCCCGGTTTGCGATACGCACCGGGCTTTTTTATTGTCTGTCGTCAGCCAATGCCCATCGATTGCAGAATCACCAGGCTCATTCCCATCACCGACATTCCGCACAGGACGCCGTAGCTTGGGTTATTGTTAGGGTCTATTTCTTTGGCCAGCGGCATGAGTTCATCCACGGAAAGGGCGACCATAATCCCGGCGACCGCCGCCATAATCGAGGCCATCAGCACCGGTGACACCATGCTGCCGAGAATCGCCCACGCCAGCACGCCGCCCAGTATTTCCGCCATACCGGAAATCCCCGCCCAGAAAACCGCTTTACGCTTTGAACCCGTTGCGGCATACACCGGCCCGGCGACCGCCAGCCCTTCAGGAATATTGTGCAGTGCTACGGCGAGTGCGATACCAAAGCCTAGCTCGAGATTGTTGCTGGCAGTGACGAAGGTCGCGATGCCTTCCGGGAAGTTGTGCAGGCTGATGCCAAGGGTCAGCAGAACGGCGGTGCGGCGAATATTGCGCGGCAGCGGCTGGGTGTTTTTCTGCATCAAATCCTGCGGATGCGCGTGCGGTAGGGCGCGATCGAGCGCAAAGTAGCCCAGTAACCCCACCACAAACATGCCATAGCCTAGCATCGGTGACATGCCTTCCGCGCTCAGCGCAGCAGGCAACATCTCCATCAGGGAAATAAGCAGCATGATCCCGGCAGCAAAGCCGAGTGAAAAGGCGAGTACCCGGTTGGACGGTTTTTGCCCGATTACCCCGAGAATTGCACCGATAAAGGTGGCAGCTCCTGCCAGTAATGTCAGAATCAGCGGTACCGACATCGCTTACTCCTTATGATAATGATTATCATTCATGATATTGAAAATCGTCGCGGCTGGCGAGAGGCGACGTTAATCTTTACTTCATCCTTACATTCAAATTTTCTGAAGATCATCATCACGCTTATCTGAGTTTATCCTCACTGAAAACAGGTTAATGTGGTGTTATTCAATTATTCCCTCTGGAAGGATAACATCATGTCTCGTAGCCGAATGCCAGCACTGTTTTTAGGTCACGGTAGCCCGATGAACGTACTGGAAGATAACCTCTATACCCGTACCTGGCAGCACCTGGGCGAAACCTTACCGCGTCCGAAAGCGATCGTGGTGGTGTCTGCGCACTGGTTTACCCGCGGCACGGGCGTGACGGCGATGGAAACCCCGAAAACGATTCATGATTTCGGCGGCTTTCCGCAGGCGCTTTACGATACCCATTACCCGGCTCCGGGCTCCCCGGCGCTGGCGCAGAAGCTGGTAGAGCTGCTGGCTCCTGTTCCGGTGGCGCTGGACAAAGAAGCCTGGGGCTTTGACCACGGCTCCTGGGGCGTGCTGATTAAGATGTACCCGAATGCGGATATCCCTATGGTGCAGCTGAGTATCGACAGCACAAAACCGGCGGCGTGGCACTTTGAAATGGGTCGTAAGCTGGCAAGCCTGCGTGATGAAGGCATCATGCTGGTGGCGAGTGGCAACGTTGTGCATAACTTGCGTACGGCGAAATGGCACGGTGATTCAACGCCTTATCCATGGGCGACATCGTTCAACGATTATGTGAAGGCAAACCTGGGCTGGAAAGGGCCGGTAGACCAGCATCCGCTGGTGAACTATCTGTCACACGAAGGCGGTTCGCTGTCGAACCCAACGGCGGATCACTTCCTGCCGCTGCTTTATGTGCTGGGTGCCTGGGATGGCGAAGAGCCCATCACGATCCCGGTAGACGGTATCGAAATGGGCTCCCTGAGTATGCTGTCGGTATTAATCGGCTAGCAATTATTCAACGAAAATGTGGGGATAGAAGCGTGACAGATCCTGCGTGATCAGCGCTCTGTCCTCACGAATGCCAATCCCGGCCGGTTCGTCGTTAATCAGCCAACTGCCAATCAACATGTAGCTATCACCAAACTTCGGCAGCGGATGGAACTGCTGCACAATCATTCCTTCTTCGCCGTAAGGCCCTTCCACCTGCTCGATGGTTTTGCCGTTCTCAACGATCGAAATGTTGGCGCCTTCGCGGGAGAAGATCGGCTTCACCACGAATTTGTCCATCTCCGGATGATTGTCTTCGGCAAAGTAGGCCGGCAGCAGGTTCGGGTGATCCGGGAACATTTCCCACAGCAGCGGCAGCAGCGCTTTGTTAGAGATAATGCTCTTCCAGGCCGGCTCCAGCCAGCGCACGCCAGCGTCTTCGAGCTTGGTGGAGAACATCTCGCGCAGCATGTATTCCCACGGGTAGAGCTTGAACAGGTTACTGATAACCTGATCCTGAAGATCGGTAAACTGACCTTTCTCGCCCAGACCGATCTCATCAATATAGAGGAACTCGGTCGCCACGCCCGCTTCAGCGGCGCAGTCTTGCAGGTATTGCACGGTACCGCGATCTTCTACGGTGTCCTGACAGCAGGTCAGGTGCAGTAGCTGGAAACCGTGCTGTTCGCGCAGCACGTTGAAGCGCTCGATGATCTTTTCCTGCAGGCTGTTGAACTGATCGCTGCCTTCTGGCAGGTTGCCTGCGTTGATCTGATCTTCAAGCCAGATCCACTGGAAGAACGCGGCTTCGTACAGTGAGGTTGGGGTATCGGCGTTATTTTCCAGCAGCTTCGGTTCACCGGTGCCATCCCACGCGAGATCGAGGCGCGAGTAGAGCGACGGCTGCTGTGTTTGCCATGATTGGCGCACGAAGGTCCAGGTGTGCTTCGGAATGCGGAACTTCGCCATCAGCTCATCGCTGGCGATGACGCGCTCAACCACTTTCAGGCACAGCTGATGCAGTTCAGCGGTGACTTCTTCCAGTTTTTCAACCTGCGCCAGCGTCAGCTTGTAGTAGGCTTCTTCGCTCCAGTACGGCTCGCCGTACATGGTGTGAAAGTTGAAGCCGTACTCCGTCGCCTTTTCACGCCAGTCCGGGCGTTCAGTAATGCTGATTCTTTCCATGTTAATTAGCCGCCCATTGAACGGGTGGTGGTGCCTGATGCGCTACGCTGCATGGTGGACTGCTTGGCAACGGACTCACCGAAGCCGCCGCGGGTCACGGTGCTGGTGGTCGCCGGTTTTGGCGCCATAGCGGTTTTCGGTACGTTCATCGAACGACCCGGCTGCGCAGCACCATAATTTTTACCGCTGGCATCGGTGTACTTACCGTAGGCCGGGCTGGATGGATTCTTCGAGGTGAAGACCGGCTGCTGCTGGTAGCCACCCATGCCGCCGCTCATCATACGGCCCATCATGTAGCCCGCCATCAGCGGCATCCAGAAGCTGCCGCTGCTTTGAGCCTGCGCCTGGTTTTCACCGCTGGCTGGTGCCATGCCTGCCTGTGCAGGTGCCTGCTGACATTGGCCTTCGCCAAATTCAGCCACGCAGTCTTCACGGCTGGCGTATTTCGGCGCGGTACGTTCGGCTTCTTTCAGGGCGTTATCGAAGGTGGTTTTACACTCGGCGCTTTTGCCCGGATTTGCCGCAGAGCAGTCGTCCGCGTTCTGATACAGCGTGACGGTTTCGTCAGTTTTTTCACAGCCCGCCAGCATGAATACCGCAGTAACGGCTAATGCGACCGGAGTGAGGTGACGCGCGCCCCAGCTTTTACGAAAGGCGGCGTGTTGAATATTGTTCGTCCGTTTCATTGTGTTCTTCCTGGACCCAGTAGAGTGGTATTGCAATAACGCTCAGGATAGTGGATGAGTGGTTGAAAATGAAGCGAAGAAGGGCGTAAAGCGGCGGATCTTTACGTTGCCTTACGTTAGCGCAAGAGAATAAAAAAAGGGCCCGCATAAAGCGGACCCTTTTCGGTACGGCGTGAAGCCTTAGCGCAGACGCGCTTTGCTGGTCGCCGGAGAGGTGTAGCCGTCCGCCGAGGCGTCCTGCTGCGGGTTCTGCGGTGCAACGCTGTCGGTAGACGTGGCAACGTTTTTACCCAGCGTATTGTTCAGCGCAAGCAGATCCTGCTCGTTGAGCGTACCCAGCGCATTTTTGATATTCAGCTGGTTGATCAGGTAGTTATAACGCGCGCTGGAGAGCTGTTGCTTCGCGTTATACAGCGTGGTGGTCGCATCCAACACGTCAACGATAGTACGCGTACCCACGGAGTAACCCGCTTCCATCGCGTCTAAAGAGCTCTGTGCAGAGACAACGGCCTGTTTATAGGCGTTGATGCTACTGATAGAGGCGTTGATGTTGTTGAAGGAGGAACGCACGGTCTGTACGACGGAGCGGTGCGCGCTTTCCAGCTGCTCGCTCGCGCCGACGAAGTTGTACTGCGCCTGTTTCACCTGCGAGTTAACCATCCCGCCCTGGTACAGCGGCAGGGAGAAGCTCAGGCCAATTTTGTTCTGGCCAGCATCGTTGTCGTTGTACTGTGAACTGTTGGTTTTAGAACCGCTGTAAGAGGTGTTGGACACCCCGGTAGAGGCGGTTAAATCCAGCGTCGGCAGGTGGCCGTCCTGCGCCTGGCGAATCTGTTCACGCGCCAGATCCTGGTTCAGACGAGCCTGAAGCAGCGAAAGGTTGCGGTTTTCCGCTTCTTTCAGCAGCGAGTTAACGCCCTGCGGCTTGTCGGTTTTAAAGCTGTCGACGTTCAGAGAAGCCAGCTCTGGGTAGTAGTTACCGGTGACCTGACGCAGCGCTTCAACGGCGTTGTCGAGGTTGTTACGCGCGGTTACTTCGTTCGCCAGTACGGTATCGTACTGTGAACGGGCGTTCTGCACGTCGGTAATCGCCACGAGGCCAACGTTAAAGCGCTGAGTGGTTTGATCCAACTGGCGGTAAATCGCTTGTTTCTGCGCTTCGGTGTAGGAGAGCGAGTCAATCGCGCTCAGCACGTTAAAGTACGCGGTGGCGGTATTCAGGATCAACGTCTGCTGATCGGTCTGGTAGGTGACGTCCTGAATGCCTGCTGCTTTTTCCTGCAGGGTCAGAGCGCGCCATTTAGACATATCGAACAGCGACTGCGTTAACTGCAGTGAACCGCTGGTCACGTTGGAGTTCACGCCGTTGCTGTCGCGGAAGCCATTGGTATAGGTATAATCGGCACCCAAACCCAACTGCGGTAACAGCGGGCTACGCGCTTCGTTGATCTTTTCGAATGCAGCATCGCGGTCTGCTGCTGATTTACGGAGATCTGGGTTACTGGTACGTGCCTGCTGATAGACCTGTAACAGGTTCTCTGCCTGGCTCATTGTACTGAAACCCGTAAGGCTCAGACCAATAAGGATGGGGAGCAATTTCTTCATTTGCATGTGCATTCCTTGTTGTGAAGCTTAGCGCTGATCTAATTCACAGAAAAAATATTCGCCGATTGTACCAGAGTCTGCCACGTTAAAAAGTTGTCGTAATGTGCCATCTGGCGTTAATTTGCACCAATCTACCACAGAGAGTGTGGAACCTAAGATAAACGGACTTTAAATCCACGATTTCACCACAATTACAGCATAGGCAAGGCCATGACAAAATCATGTAACCCGGTGGTTACCCTCTCGAAAAACGATGTAGAAATTATTGCACGAGAAACAGTATATCGCGGTTTTTTTTCAATAGATGTGTACCGTTTTCGCCATCGTTTATTTAACGGTGAGATGAGCGGTGAAGTTCGACGCGAAATTTTTGAGCGCGGTCACGCTGCAGTCTTGCTACCCTTTGACCCAGTGCGTGATGAAGTGGTGCTGATTGAGCAAGTTCGCATTGCGGCTTACGACACCAGTGAGACACCCTATTTGCTGGAAATGGTTGCCGGCATGATTGAAGAGGGCGAGAGCGTAGAAGACGTGGCTCGCCGCGAATCAAAAGAAGAAGCTGGTCTTGAACTCGGTCGGGTTAAAGAGTGTCTGAGTTATCTGGCAAGCCCTGGCGGCACCAGCGAGCGCCTGACCATTATGGTCGGTGAAGTGGATGCAACAACGGCCAAAGGTATTCATGGCCTGGCGGATGAACACGAAGATATCCGGGTTCATGTGGTAAGCCGGGAGTACGCTTATCAATGTGTTGAAGAGGGAAAAATTGACAACGCAGCGTCTGTCATCGCTTTGCAATGGCTACAGCTGCATTATCAGGACTTACGAAAAGAGTGGATCAAATGAAGCGTTATACACCTGACTTCCCTGAAATGATGCGCCTGTGCGAAACCAACTTCGCACAATTACGTCGATTACTGCCGCGCGTTGATGAAGCCGGCGAAATGGTGAACTATCAGGTGGCCAATGCGCAATATCGGTTAACGATAACGGAATCAACTCGCTACACTACGTTGGTCACAATTGAACAGACGTACCCGGCGGTGAGCTACTGGAGCCTGCCATCGATGAGCGTACGGCTGTATCACGATGCGATGGTGGCTGAAGTGTGTTCAAGTCAGCAGATCTTTCGCTTCAAAGCGCGATATGATTATCCAAATAAAAAGTTGCATCAACGCGACGAAAAGCATCAAATTAATCAGTTTTTAGCTGATTGGCTAAGATACTGTTTAGCACATGGAGCGATGGCGATTCCGGTTTGTACATAGCACCTTTCAGGTTGTGTCTGAGGCGCTGCCAGCGATGACGCAGCATGAAAGGATGATGTGTATGTTTGCATCGTGAAACCTAAGGACACCATTTGGAAAGCCTTTTAAACCTTCCTCTGGCTGGTGGGGCCAGTGTCAGGGTACTGCAAATTACTGATACTCACCTGTTTGCTAAGAAAGACGAAACGCTGTTAGGCGTGAACACCTGGGAAAGCTATCACGCTGTTTTGCAGGCGATTCATGCCTCGGCGCGCGACGCAGACCTGGTGGTTGCGACGGGCGATTTAGCACAGGATCACTCATCCGCGGCCTATCAGCACTTTGCTGATGGCATCGCGAGCTTTTCTGCGCCCTGCGTTTGGTTGCCGGGTAACCATGACTTCCAGCCATCCATGTACAGCACGCTTCAGGACGCGGGGATCTCCCCGGCCAAGCGCGTAATGGTAGGCGAGCACTGGCAGATCCTACTGCTGGATAGTCAGGTCTTTGGCGTGCCTCACGGCGAACTAAGCGATTTCCAACTCGAGTGGCTCGAGAAACGACTCGCTGAAGCACCGGAACGACACACGCTGCTATTGCTGCACCACCATCCGCTGCCGGCGGGTTGCAGCTGGCTCGATCAACACAGCCTGCGTAACGCCGCTTCGCTGGATAACGTGCTGGTACGCTATCCGCGCGTGAAAAACCTGCTTTGTGGACACATCCATCAGGAGCTCGACGTTGACTGGAATGGCCGTCGTATCATGGCGACGCCATCAACCTGCGTGCAGTTTAAGCCGCACTGCGCCAACTTCACGCTGGATACCGTTTCCCCTGGATGGCGCTGGCTGGAGCTGCATGCCGATGGTTCATTAACCACCGAAGTTTGCCGTCTTGCCGGGTGCGAATTCCATCCTGATACCGCATCTGAAGGCTATTGATGGCGACGCTTCTTTATCTGCACGGATTCAACAGTTCTCCATGGTCTGCCAAGGCTACTGCGCTTAAGCAGTGGCTGGCGGAGCACTATCCCGACGTGAACATGGTTATTCCCCAGCTACCGGCTTACCCGGCGGAAGCTGCGGAGATGCTTGAAGCGTTGGTGCTGGAATATGGCGGTGAGCCGCTGGGCATTGTGGGGTCATCTCTGGGCGGTTATTACGCCACCTGGCTGTCTCAATGCTACATGCTGCCAGCCGTGGTCGTGAACCCGGCGATACGCCCGTTCGAGCTGCTGGTGAATTTCCTCGGCCCGAACGAGAATCCCTACACCGGGCAGCAATATGTGCTAGAGTCACGCCATATTTACGATCTCAAAGTCATGCAAATTGACCCACTGGAGGCGCCGGATCTTATCTGGTTGCTTCAGCAGACCGGCGACGAAGTGCTTGATTACCGCCAGGCCGTGGACTATTTCGCCTCCTGCCGACAAACGGTAGAGGAGGGCGGTAATCACGCATTTACCGGCTTTGAAGATCACTTCACACAGATTATCGATTTCCTGGGGTTGCATTAAGCAACGCCAACTACCTACGAATAGATCATGACGCAATCTTCTTATAACGCTGATGCCATTGAGGTACTCACCGGGCTTGAGCCGGTTCGCCGCCGCCCGGGGATGTACACAGATACCACACGTCCTAACCACCTTGGTCAGGAAGTGATTGATAACAGTGTGGATGAAGCGCTTGCCGGGCACGCAAAGCGTGTTGAGGTTATTCTTCATGCCGATCAATCACTGGAAGTGATTGACGACGGCCGCGGTATGCCCGTCGATATCCACCCGGAAGAGGGCGTGCCCGCCGTTGAGCTGATCCTCTGCCGTCTGCACGCGGGCGGTAAGTTCTCCAACAAAAACTACCAGTTCTCCGGCGGCCTGCACGGCGTGGGGATCTCGGTGGTTAACGCCCTGTCAAAGCGCGTTGAGGTGAACGTACGCCGCGATGGTCAGATCTACACCATTGCCTTTGAAAACGGCGACAAGGTTGAAGACCTGCACGTGACCGGTACCTGCGGCAAACGCAATACCGGGACCAGCGTCCACTTCTGGCCGGATGAAAGCTTCTTCGACAGCCCGCGTTTTTCCGTTTCCCGCTTAAGCCACCTGCTGAAAGCGAAAGCGGTACTCTGCCCTGGCGTTGAAATCGTCTTTAAAGACAAAGTAAACGACACCGAACAGACCTGGTGCTACGCCGACGGTCTGAACGACTATCTCTGCGAAGCCGTGAATGGCCTGCCTCTGCTGCCGGAAAAACCGTTTGTCGGTAACTTCTCTGGCGATACTGAAGCGGTCGACTGGGCGCTGCTGTGGCTGCCGGAAGGCGGCGAACTGCTGACCGAAAGCTACGTCAACCTTATCCCGACCATGCAGGGCGGGACGCACGTTAACGGTCTGCGTCAGGGCCTGCTCGACGCAATGCGCGAGTTCTGCGAATACCGCAACATTCTGCCGCGCGGCGTGAAGCTGTCGGCGGAAGATATCTGGGACCGCTGCGCCTACGTGCTGTCGGTGAAAATGCAGGATCCACAGTTCGCCGGGCAGACGAAAGAGCGTCTCTCTTCCCGTCAGTGCGCGGCGTTTGTCTCCGGCGTGGTGAAAGATGCCTTCAGCCTGTGGCTGAACCAGAACGTTCAGGCCGCTGAACTGCTGGCCGAAATGGCTATCTCTAGCGCCCAGCGTCGTCTGCGCGCGGCGAAAAAAGTGGTGCGTAAAAAGCTCACCAGCGGCCCGGCGCTGCCGGGTAAACTGGCCGACTGTACCGCGCAGGATCTCGCTCGCACCGAACTGTTCCTCGTCGAAGGTGACTCCGCAGGCGGTTCTGCCAAACAGGCGCGCGATCGTGAATATCAGGCGATCATGCCGCTCAAAGGTAAAATCCTCAACACCTGGGAAGTCTCTTCTGATGAAGTGCTGGCCTCGCAGGAGGTGCACGATATTTCCGTGGCGATCGGTATCGATCCGGACAGTTCGGATCTCAGCCAGCTGCGCTACGGCAAGATCTGTATCCTCGCGGATGCGGACTCCGATGGTCTGCACATCGCGACGCTGCTGTGCGCGCTGTTTGTGAAGCACTTCCGTGCGCTGGTGAAAGAAGGTCACGTTTACGTGGCGCTGCCACCGCTGTACCGTATCGATCTGGGCAAAGAGGTATACTACGCCCTGACCGAAGAGGAAAAAGCGGGCGTGCTGGAGCAGCTTAAGCGCAAGAAAGGCAAGCCGAACGTACAGCGCTTTAAAGGTCTGGGTGAAATGAACCCGATGCAGCTGCGCGAAACCACGCTTGATCCGAATACCCGCCGCCTGGTGCAGCTGTACATCACCGATGAAGATGAGCAGCAGACCGATGCCACCATGGACATGCTGCTGGCCAAGAAGCGTTCGGAAGACCGCCGTAACTGGCTGCAGGAAAAAGGCGACATGGCGGAGCTGGAAGCCTGATAAATTGCCGGGTGGCGCTTCGCTTACCCGGCCTACAATAAAAAAGGAGACGCTTGCGTCTCCTTTTTTATTGCCTGAACCGCCCCTTAATTAATCGATTCAATTCTAATTTCTACGCTTTCTGAAATGCCATTTTAAAATTTGGTATGACAGGTCACATTTTAGTTGTATGACTTCTACCATATTCTTCCGCTGGATATAAAACATACTTCTGAACATGGACGTCAATCTGTGCTGGCAATTGATTCGCATGGTGAATTTTATCTTTAATCAAAAGAGAATCGTCTATGTTAAGAAGAAAACTGGCAGTAAGCGTTTTATCTTTCTCGTTACTGATGGGGTCTGCGGCGGCGATGGCAAAAACGGTGTTCATCGCTTCAGATGTACACCCGGCTGACTATCCGACCACGGCGGCGGTGATTCATATGGGTGAAAAACTCAGCCAACAAACCGACGGGCGACTGTCCATCCGCATGTTCCCGAGCGGTCAGATGGGTGACGAGAGCACTACGCTCGAGAAAACCCGTGCGGGCGCTATCGATATTCTGCGCGTTTCCATGGCCCCGGTCGGTGGCATCCTTCCTCAGGTGAGCGTCTTCAACATGCCGTTTGTGTTCCGCGATACCGATCATCAGCACAAAGTGCTGGATGGCGATATTGGCAACACGCTGGCCAAAGAGATCTCCGACAGCAACCTTGGCCTGGTCTTCCTTGGCTGGATGGACGCGGGCTCGCGCAGCCTGATCACCAAAAAGCCGATCACCAGCCTCGACGATCTGAAAGGGGTGAAGATCCGTCTGCAAAACAATCCGATCGGCCTCGATACCTTTAAAGCGCTGGGCGCGAACCCGATCGTCCTGCCGGTCGGCGATGTCTTTGCCAGCCTGCAAACCGGGGTGATTGACGCTGCGGAAAACAACGAACCGACCTTTGATACCGAAAACTACGTGGTGGCCGGGACCAAATATTTCGATCTCACCGAACACTTTATGATCCCGGAAGTCCTTGCCTTCTCTAAGCGTAAATGGAGCAAACTCTCGGCGGACGATCAGGCGCTGATCATGAAGCTGGCAAAAGAAGCCCAGGCGGAAGAGCGCGTGCTGTGGGCGGAGTACGTGGAGAAATCCAAACAGCGCCTGCAAAGCCAGGGCGTCAAATTCCTTCCGGTAGACAAAAAGCCATTTGTTGATGCCACTGCACCGGTTCGCGAGAAATACGGCAAGCAGTTCAGCGACTTAATGCAGCAAATTCAGGACACCAAATAATCCACTTAGCGGCGGGCCAGCGTGGGTTGGTCTGCCCGTTTTGATCTGGGGATAACAATGAAAAATTACTATGTCCTGGCGATGGATGCTGTGTATCGGATGTGTATCTGGCTGTCAGGGATCAGCCTGTTATTTATGACGTTTATTTATCTGGTGGGGATCTATGCCCGCTTCCGTCCTGACTTTCCCGAGTGGATGAGCTTTCTGCCACACGCCTCAACCAGTTGGCCGGAGCCTTTATCTCAGATCTGTATGATCACTTTCTCCTTCGTGGGGGCCGCGGCGGCCTATCGAGCTGGCAGCCATATTGCGATCACCATGCTGGTCGATCATATCAACCCATCGATGAAGAAAGGGCTGGCGGTGTTTGTCGATCTGGCGATGCTCGCGACCTGTCTGTTTATCATCCGCTGGGGGATCATCGGTTGTATGGATGCCTGGGAAGATGTGGTGCCGTCTTTGCCGTTTTTAACCTCCGGGATAACCCATCTGCCAATTCCGCTGGGCTCGTTCTTTACGCTGCTGTTCGTGGTTGAAAAACTGCTGTGCGGCCCACAAACGCATCGTGAGCTGGTGCAGTTTGGCTCGCCGAAAGTCGGCCACTAAGGAGCGAGAATAATGGACTTAACGCTGATTATTTTTGTCGTCACCTTCGTGACGTTAATGGCGATTGGTATGCCGGTTGCCTACGCCGTTGGCTTGACCGCGGTTGTGGTCACTGCCTTCGCTGATTTCTCCCTCGACGGGCTTATCATCACCATTTTCCACAGTACCGATAACGTTAACCTGCTGACGATTCCGTTCTTCGTTTTTGCCGGCGCGATAATGGCGGAAGGCGGTATGGCACGGCGGCTGGTGGACTTTGCCGGCTTATTTGTGGGCTGGATACGCGGTGGCTTGTCGCTGGTGAATATTCTCGCTTCGACGCTGTTTGGCGCCATCTCCGGGTCATCGGTGGCGGATACCGCCTCGATCGGATCGGTATTGATCCCGGAAATGGAGCGTAAAGGTTACCCGCGCTCATTCGGCGCGGTGCTGACCGCCAGCGCCTCGGTACAAGCGATCCTCGTGCCGCCGAGTCATAACTCGGTGCTGTTTGCTATCGTGGCGAATACCGCGGCGGTGACCATTCCGGCGATGTTCCTTGCCGGGATCATCCCGACGCTGGTGCTGTGCGTGACGCTTATCGTCATGTGTCTGATTGCCGCGCGTAAAAATAACTACCCGAAAGAGGAACGGGTCGAACTGAAGCGCAAGATAAAGATAGCCTCGGACGCTATCTGGGGGCTGATTACCATCGTGATCATCTCCGGCGGCATTCTCTCCGGCTTCTTCACGCCGACGGAATCAGGTGCAATTGCCTGTATCTGGGCGATGTTTGTCACCTTCTTCATCTATCGCGAATATAAGCTCAAGGACTTTCCTAAGCTGATTCACCGCACCATTAAAACCGTTACCATGGTGATGGTGCTGATTGCTTTCGCCGCGGCGTTTGGATCGGTAATGACGCTGGTGGGGCTGCCGCAGGAGATTTCCGCCGCGCTGCTGTCGCTGTCGGACAATAAGTACGTCATCCTGTTGATTATCAACA
>NZ_JMPL01000028.1 GCF_000735365.1 Kluyvera ascorbata ATCC 33433
AGCGCGCTGCTGGCGAAATGTGCTTCCACGCGGGCAATCGCTTCCGATGGCGCTTTCAACTGGCTGTTGATTTCGCCGCTAGCCGGGAACGCCGCCATGCGGTCGTGCACCAGTTGCCCCAGCGTTTTGCCCTTCAGGCACAGCAGCTCGCTCACCAGCAGCCACGGGATCATGCCGCTGTCGCAGTAGGCAAAATCGCGGAAGTAGTGGTGGGCGCTCATCTCGCCGCCGTATACCGCGTCGTCCTTACGCATGCGCTCTTTGATAAACGCGTGGCCGGTTTTCGACATCACCGGCGTGCCGCCTGCGGCAGTCACCACGTCAACGGTGTTCCAGGACAGACGCGGGTCGTGAATAATGCGCGCGCCCGGGTTTTTCTCGAGGAAGGCTTCCGCCAGCAGGCCGACGATGTAGTAGCCTTCGATAAACTGCCCTTGCTCGTCGAACAGGAAGCAGCGGTCGAAGTCGCCGTCAAAGGCGATGCCCATATCTGCACCGTACTTCAGCACCGCATCGCGGGTGTCATCGCGACACTCCGGCAGCAGCGGGTTAGGAATACCGTGCGGGAAGTTACCGTCCGGGTCGTTGTGTACCTTAATCAGGCTGACCGGCACGTTCAGTGCTTTAAAGCGGGCTTCCAGTGCGTCAACCACCGGGCCTGCCGCACCGTTACCGGAGTTGATAACCAGCTTAAGCGGCGTGAGATTTTTTACGTCGATATAGCCAAGCAGATGGTCAACGTAGGCATCGCGCAGGTTAATCTGCTGATAGCTACCGCGTTTAGCCTCATCAACCGGCGGGAAGAAGTTCTCTTCCGCCAGGCGCTGAATATCGCGAAGCCCGGTGTCACCGCTGATAGGGCGCGCGCCTTCGCGTACCAGCTTCATGCCGTTGTAGTCCATCGGGTTGTGGCTGGCGGTCACTTCAATCCCGCCGTCCACGCCTAAATGGAAGGTGGCAAAATAGATCTCTTCGGTACCGGCAAGGCCGATATCCAGCACGTCCACGCCCGCATCGCGCAGACCGCGCGCCAGCGCTAATTTCAGCGCTTCGCTGGTCAGGCGAACATCCCCGCCCAGCACCACGGTTTTGGGTTTCAGGTACTCGCCATAGGCGCGGCCAATGCGGCAGGCAATCTCTTCGTTGAGCTCTTCGCCCAGCTTGCCGCGGATGTCGTAGGCTTTAAAACAGGTCAGTTTTTTCATGTTTTTACCTTTCTTCAGGCAGCAGTTAGCCCTGACCGGTGAGGGTCATTATTTTCGTATCGTGAATTGCCGGATGGCGCCTCGCTCACCCGGCCTACAAGAGTTAGACGCGCCCGTAGCGGTCGGCGAATCGCACCACGTCGTCCTCTTCGAGATAGGCGCCAGAGCGCACTTCAATCAGGTCGAGCGGAATTTTCCCCGGGTTTTCCAGGCAGTGGGTGACGCCCAGCGGGATATAAATTGACTCGTTTTCACCCAGCAAGGTGATTTCATCATTGAGGGTTACTTTGGCGGTGCCAGCTACCACAATCCAGTGTTCAGCCCGGTGGTGATGCATCTGCAGAGAGAGTCCCTCGCCCGGCTTCACGGTGATGCGCTTCACCTGGTAGCGGTCGCCAGAGTCGATAGAGTCGTATTTGCCCCATGGGCGATAGACTTCGCGATGGATATGGTGTTCGTGACGGCCATCGGCCTTAATTTTCTCGACCACCTTTTTCACGTCCTGCACCGCGTTGCGATCGGCGATAAGCACCGCGTCTTTGGTCTGCACCACCACCAAATCCTTTACCCCGACGGTCGTCACCAGGCCAGATTCCGCGTACACATAGCTGTTTTCGGTTTTATGGCTTATCACATCACCGTGGTGCACGTTGCCTTCCGGCGTATGGTTGCTGATTTCCCACAGCGATGACCAGGAGCCCACGTCGCTCCAGCCTGCGTCCATCGGCACCACCACCGCGTCGTTGGTCCGCTCCATGACGGCATAGTCAATGGATTCGTCAGGGCAGCTCAGGAACGCCTCTTCATCAACGCGAATAAAATCGAGGTCCGGGTCGGTCACATCCATGGCTTTTTCACAGGCGCTGAGAATATCCGGGCGGTATTTGCCGAGCTCTTCCAGGTAACGCCCGGCACGGAACAGGAACATGCCGCTGTTCCAGTAATATTCACCGCAGGCAACGTAGGCCTGAGCGGTTTCAAGATTCGGTTTTTCGACAAACTGCGCGACTTCAAACGCCAGCGCGTCACCCTCGCCTGGGGTGACGTCACCGCGACGAATGTAGCCATAGCCGGTTTCCGGCACATTAGGGACAATACCGAAGGTCACCAGCTTGCCGCTTTCAGCATAAGGCGTGGCTTCACGTACTGCGGCACGAAAAGCGTCTTCATTCTGGATAACGTGGTCTGCCGCCAGCACCAGCATCAGCGGATCGTTTTCCGGTTCACGGCGCCTGGCTGCCAGCGCCGCCAGGGCAATGGCCGGCGCGGTATTACGCCCGGCCGGCTCGAGAATGATGTTCTCAGTCAGCTTGTTCAGTTGGCGCAGTTGTTCAGCCACAATAAAACGGTGCTGCTCGTTGCAGATAACCACCGGACTTGCGCACTTGACCCCATCCAGACGATTCACCGTGGCCTGCAGCATCGTCATGTCCCCTTTCAGGCACAGGAACTGCTTGGGATATAGCACTCGGGACAATGGCCACAGGCGGCTGCCCGAGCCACCGGCCATCACGACCGGGAAAAGCGTAGATTGACTCATCGTTTAACCCCGAATATCAGCAATAAATTGGTTAAGAACGTGCTCTTTTTCGAGCGAGCGTTCTGCCCAGGCGCGGGCAATCGCATTGCGTTTTGGCATGCTCAGCGCCTGTTGAATCCCTTCCACCAGCGACGGAACCGATTCAGGCATAACGCACACTGCGATGCCTGGATTGTCGAGACACAGCTGTCCGAGCTCGGTGTCCGCTTCTGCGGTAATCACCGCGTTGCCGCCCACCGCCAGAATATTGGTCAGTTTGGACGGCAGCACCGCATCCGCCGCGCCACGCTTCTGAATGACCAGATGGCAGTCGCCCATCGCCAGCAGGGCGGGTAAATCTTCATAGGATTGCAGCGGCAGGAACTTCACGTTGTCCAGCCCGCGTTCAGCGGCCATTTTTTCCAGCCGCGCTTTGCCGCCGCCCTGGCCGACAATCACAAACAGCAGCGGCTGTTCGCGAAGCTGAACAGCTGCGCTAATCACGCTTTCCAGCCCCTGTTTTTCGCCAATGTTGCCGGAATAAAGCACTATTTTGCGGTCATCGGGCAGCCCCAGGCGCTGACGCAGCGCGATAATCAGCGTCTCAGGTACCTCGCGAAAACGCGATACTTCTGACCAGTTAGGGAAGAAGATCACCTTCTCCGCCGGAACGCCCTTCTCGCAGGCTTTATTCATCATCGAACGCGAGATAGTCGACACGTTGTCGACGTTGTGCAGCCCGCTGCGTTCAAAGGCGCTGGCAAGCCTGGCCACTTTTCCGGATTTGCCGTTACCGGCCATGCCCAGCCCTAACATCGCGTCGACTTCGTAATCCTGAATATGCAGCAGCGTGCGCGCCCCGGAGAGTTTTGCCAGCAGGCGCATGCCCGGCGTACAGAACAGGGTCGGCACCACGCCGATAATGCGGTCCGGCTTCCAGCGACGCTGGGCCATCAGCGGGAAGAAGCTGCTGAGCGCGAAGCTGCCAAGATGCAGCAGGCGCTTGAGCGTCGAGGGCTGCTTTGGTACGTACAGCGGGCAGCGCCACACCGTGGCCTCACCCTCTTCCCGGCGGTAGCGCCAGCTTGAGTAGTTCACTCCAACCTGCCATTGCGGGTAGTACGGCGGTGCGGTAATCACCCGCACTTCGTGGCCCTGTCGCGCCATCCATTCCACCATTTCGCCGGTATATTTGCCGATGCCGGTCAATTCAGGCGAGTAGTTGATGCCATACACCAGAATCTTCATAAGCCCGGTACCTCGGCCATTTTGTCGACCCGGAAATAGGCACGGCTGTTTTCGTGGACGTTATCCGCCGCCAGTAGGGCCTTAGGGCTCATCCAGCGATAGTCGTTATGCTGAGCTTCTGGCAGCGTGAGCGCATCAGCGTCCACCTGCAGGCGGAACCCCAGCACGATGTAATGGGTGGAAAAATCCGTACCCGAAAAGTTGTCATCGTAGAAATGCTGCCAGACGCCGTAGAAGCGGCCTGCCGTCATCGGCAGGCTCAGTCCCAGTTCCGCCAGGGTGAGGCGGGCAAAGGCCTCGGCCAGCGGTTCATCTTTCTGTACCCGGCCGCCAGGGACAAACCAGAATCCCTGCGCTGGACGGTTGGTGCGTTTACCCAGCAGAAACTCGCCCTGCGCGTTCTCGACGATCAAATCGATAGAAATGAGCGGCGTAGACTGCACCACGGTGGCAAACGCCTCCTCGTTCAGAAACATGCGTTACCCCCGGAAGCGGTGCTGGTTTTCAAGGAACCACTGGTAGGTACTGGCAAGACCAGCCTCCAGCGAAATCTCGTGATACCAACCCAGTTGATGCAGACGCGATACGTCGAGCAGCTTGCGCGGCGTCCCATCCGGCTTGGTGGCGTCAAACACCACGCGGCCTTTAAAGCCCACCACTTTCGCCAGCGTCTGCGCCAGCTCGCGGATGGTACAGTCAACGCCGGTACCGACGTTGATGTGCGACAGCATTGGCTGCGTGTTTTCAAGCCACACGCTGCGGTCCAGCTCCATCACGTGAATGCTGGCAGCCGCCATATCATCGACATGAAGGAACTCGCGCATAGGGGTGCCGCTGCCCCACACCACCACGTCGGCATCGTTCTTCTGCACCGCCTCGTGGAAGCGGCGCAGCAGCGCCGGGATCACGTGGGAGTTGCTCGGGTGGAAGTTGTCGTTCGGCCCGTACAGGTTGGTCGGCA
This sequence comes from Kluyvera ascorbata ATCC 33433, assembly GCF_000735365.1. Classification (GTDB taxonomy): domain Bacteria; phylum Pseudomonadota; class Gammaproteobacteria; order Enterobacterales; family Enterobacteriaceae; genus Kluyvera; species Kluyvera ascorbata. Next base: position 4,934 of record NZ_JMPL01000028.1, read on the forward strand.
TCACCGAGCGGTAGTCGCGGTTATGCTGACGGTTGTAGGATTCGCACAGCTTGATACCGGCGATTTTGGCAATCGCGTACGGTTCGTTAGTCGCTTCAAGCGTGCCCTGCAGCAGTTCGCTTTCGTGCATCGGCTGGTTGGCCATCTTCGGATAAATACAGGATGAACCGAGGAACAACAGCTTGTTCACGTTGTGCGTATGCGCTGCGTGAATGATGTTGCTTTCAATCATCATATTTTCGTAGATGAAGTCCGCCGGGAAGGTGTTGTTGGCGACAATACCGCCCACCTTCGCCGCCGCCAGATACACCTGAGTGATATTTTCGCGGGCGAAGAAATCGTTCACCTCGCGGCTATCCAGCAGATTGAGTTCGTCGCGGCTGCGCAGAACCAGATCCACGTCGCCGCGCTGCTCAAGCTGTCGGACGATGGCAGAGCCCACCATTCCCCGGTGGCCCGCCACAAAAATACGTTGTCTGGTCATACTCAAGACTCCAGCGCGATCGCCACTTCGTAACCGTGGGATTTGAGCAGGGAGTGTTTTTTCGCCGCTTCGAGGTCTTTGGCGACCATTTCAGAGACCATCTCCTGCAGGGTGATTTCTGGTTTCCAGCCCAGTTTTTCGTGCGCTTTGGTTGGGTCGCCGAGCAGGGTTTCCACTTCAGCAGGACGGAAGTAACGTGGGTCAACGGCTACCATCACATCGCCCGGCTTCACACCCGGCGCATCATGACCGGTCACGGAGACCACAATCCCCTTCTCTTCCACGCCTTTGCCTTCAAAGCGCAGTTTAATACCGAGCTGTGCTGCGGCCATTTCGACGAACTGACGCACGGAGTACTGCACGCCGGTGGCGATAACGAAATCGTCCGGCTGTTCCTGCTGCAGCATCATCCACTGCATTTTGACGTAGTCTTTGGCATGGCCCCAGTCACGCAGGGAGTCCATGTTGCCGAGGTACAGGCACTTCTCCAGACCCTGGGCAATGTTGGCAATCGCGCGGGTGATTTTGCGGGTCACGAAGGTTTCGCCGCGGCGCGGGGATTCGTGGTTGAACAGGATGCCGTTACAGGCGTACATACCATAGGACTCACGGTAGTTAACGGTGATCCAGTAGGCATACAGTTTGGCGACGGCATACGGCGAGCGCGGATAGAACGGGGTGGTTTCTTTCTGCGGGATCTCTTGTACCAGGCCGTACAGTTCAGAGGTAGACGCCTGATAGAAACGGGTTTTCTTCTCCAGGCCCAGGAAGCGAATGGCTTCCAGCAGGCGCAGCGTGCCCATCGCATCCACGTCAGCGGTATATTCCGGGGATTCAAAGGATACGGCCACGTGGCTCATCGCCCCCAGGTTATATACTTCATCCGGCTGCACTTCTTGCAGGATGCGCGTCAGGTTGGAGCTGTCGGTCAAATCGCCGTAGTGCAGGTGAAATTTCGGGTTGCTGCTGTGTGGATCCTGATAGATGTGATCGACACGTTCGGTGTTAAAAGAGGAAGCACGACGCTTGATCCCGTGAACTTCATACCCTTTTTCCAGCAGCAGTTCCGCCAGATAAGAACCATCCTGCCCGGTTACGCCGGTAATAAGTGCGACTTTCGACATTATATTTTCCTCAAATAGTCCCGTTTAGGGAGTAACTTTCTCAACGCGTTGACGCGTGACCACTGCGGGATTGCCACGGCAAATCACATTTGCCGGTAACGATTTAAAAACGCTGCTTCGCGCACCAACGATGGTGCCGTCGCCAATCGTTACACCGGGTGCAACAAACACATCCGTTGCCAGCCAGCATTTCTCACCGACCACAATAGGCGCGGCGTTAATATCAAAATACGCGCTCTGATAATCGTGGCTGCCGGTGCACAAATAACATTTCTGTGAAACGACTGAATTTGCCCCAAGGGTAATATCACCAAGGGTATATAACACTGCGTCATCGCCAACCCACGCATAATCACCGATGGTTAATTTCCACGGATAGGTGATTTTCACCGAGGGGCGAATCACTACGTTTTTTCCTATTTTCGCGCCAAACAAACGCAATAAAAACGCACGCCAGCGGTAGAGTATCTGTGGAGACCAGGCAAATAATGTTGCCTGCACCGCCCACCAAATTTGAACTTTAATGCCTCCGGCGCCGCGAAAACCTTTGGGTACCGTAAAGCCAGATAAATCCTGCATTCTGCTTCCTTATGCTTTGTGATATAAGGCTTTCGTTTTTCCGGTCGTCCGCAGGCGTAATAAATAAGATAATTCCGTCAGCACAGCTGGCATGCGTAATATTTCACGCTGAACTTTTTTAGCATCCTGACACAGTTGCAGATTATTAGTGGTTGACACACCGCCCATCGAAAATTCCGACACCAGTCCTTTAATTCGCTTAAAGGCATAGCCTGACTTATACATTCTGGCGGCAAGCGCATAATCTGACGAAACACGATACTGCACATCGTAAGGATAATTTTTCAGCCCACGCAGCGGGAAGAAAATAGCCTGATGGCTGGCCGGTAGACTGTGGTAAATATACCAGCCCTGCTTCGCACTGCGGCGAACCTGGGTGCCGTCACCGAAGTCGAGCATGGCATCGCCGAGGTACATGGCATCATCAGGCTTACCGCGCAACTGACGGACAAACTGCGAGACGTCAGGGTGAAAGCTGTCACCAGAATTGAGGAACAGAACAAACTTCCCCTGCGCCATGCGGATGCCTTTATTCATCGCGTCATACAGCCCTTTATCCGGCTCGCTGACATAGCGTAACTTGTACTGTCCATTACGTTTTTCGAGAAATTCCGCGGTGCCATCTTCAGAGCCGCCATCGACCACAATCCACTCAAAATCGAGGCTGGGATCGTTAGCCAGATGCGCCAGCGAGCGCCAGGTTTTCATCACACCATCGTAGTTGCGAAACGCCACGGTAATCACACTTAACAACATGTTTCACCTCATCTGCTGTCGGCAATATTCAGCGCTTTACGCAGAATAAAAGGACACACAATTAAAAATGCATATTCCGGGCTAAATATCGAACCGGTAAAAAATAATGACACCGGCGTAAAAAGATACAACTGCACGGCGAAATTGCGATTATTCCCAAAAGCGTTAATGAACATTTTGAAAACATAATACAGATAGCCAGCCGTTAATATTACGGCAAACCATGAAAAATAAATCATTAACAGGTACAGACCATTGTCTATTGTTTTTCCGACATCCGCACCGTTAAATATTCCGAATGATGCAACATATTCGTAAAGAGAACCGAATCGCACCACTCCATCAATGCTGGTCAATGAATAACCAACCATCACCAGCGGGCCGATAATACGATAATATGAGGATGACCCTTCCGTTCCCAGGTCGCCAAGACGTTCCGCAATATACGGACCGGCAAATATCAACCCGACAAAGAATGCGCCTAATGAAATAATTGCCAAGGGCAATTTCTTCTTGATCGCCTCTTTATTCAGATACTGAAATGCCCACTCCAGCAGGTAAAACAAGATAAATGTCATTACCCCGGAGAACGACCCTGAAAGAATTATCCCTGCGAGAATCATAGCATCAGATTTTGGGGTTTTGATACCAAACTGTTTGATGCAGAGCCAAATTGAGATTAATGCCAGAGCGAAGAATGCCGGTTCAAAATAGAGGGCCGTGGTACGCTTACCGCCGAACTTGATAAAGTTCAGAACATAGCTATTGCTGTATATAAGATATTTCGAAATCATCTCAATCAGGCTACTGCTGCCCGAGAGGATAATTTGCATCATTTCCAGCGCGGCAATCATCACCACGATGCCGATGACCACGTAAAAGAAGCGCAGGATCTTACGATGGTTATGCGGAGAAATCGTTTTAAAACGAATGCTCCACACCATGCCAATGATGATAACGATGTAAACAAACAGCATCGTCGAGGTGACGTATTTACTCGGGTCCAACGACTGGCCGAACACGTAGTTAAACAGCGTCAGCCCTACGCCCACCCCAAGGGCGATCATCAGCTTTTTCAGGTTAATGCGTTCAACGAACAGCAGCAGCAGGAGCGGGAGAAAGGTCACGATGGTGATGGGAAAACTCTCGCCAAGCTGCGCCAGTTTGACGTTTACCAGCAGGTAGATTAACGGTAGCAGCAAATAGCTACAGACTCTGATAGAACGAGACATATTCCTCCAGCATCTGTTGTCCGCTATAGGCCTTGCGGCTGCGGGCGCTAAATTCACCAAGCGTGGTGCCAAACACCGCCTGGGCTATCTCCGCTTTCGTTCGCTGCACCAGCGAAATGACCGCACTTTCATCCACCGTATGGCCGCCGGATTTTTCCAGCACCTCTTTTGCCGCATCGCTATGGGTAGCAATGACCGGGACACCAATCGACAGCGCTTCACAGAGAATGAGCGGATAGTTATCAACGCGGGAGCTAAACAGCAGCGCGTCAAGCTGGTTTAGCTCGCTCATCAGTTGGCGCTTATCGGTCAGAAAACCGTGGTTCACCACGTTGGTGCCTTCAAACGGAGAAAACTTACCGAAGGTATGAATTTCCACGTTATCGCCAAGCGCCATCATCTCGCGCACCAGGCGCTGGTTGGTTTTGCCGTCGTAGCGCAGGTCGTGCGCAACCACGGCAATTTTTGGTCGAGGCGTAGTCACCGTCATCGGCTTCAGATCCGCCAGAATTGCCTCCGTCGCCACATCAATACCGTTATTGATAATCAGGCAGCGCCCCGGGCCATAAAGGCTATTAAAGGCGTCTGCCACGTGCTGGCTGGGGGAGATAAACTGGCAGCCAAGTGCCAGCATGCGACGGAAGAGTTGGCGCTTTTCTTCCACCTGCTGATGCGCGCGGTCTACCTTTACCGGCGGATAGTTCTCCAGCGTCGGGCACTTCTGGCAGCCGCTTTTCCAGCCATCGCAGCCGTCGAGAAACGCACAGCGTCCGGTCACGCTCCAGTGGTCGTGCAGCGTCCAGACCAACGTGACGTCCGCTTTGTGCGCTTTGACGCGCTCGCAAAAATCAATCACCTCGGTGAGATTCAACCAGTAGCTGTGCATCACATGAAAATGCAGTACCACCGGACCCTCAGTGCGAGTCACCTGACGGTAGAGGTTATTCAGATTGCCAAACAGGTCGCGGTTAAACAGACGGAACAGCGCAAGATTCGCCATCGAGGTCAGGCGTGTGGTCTGCTTCATCACCTGCGGGTAGCTGTCGTGGCTGACGCTTTTTTTGCCACCTTTACCGTAGCCATAGACAAACTGCGATGACAATCCCTGACGCAGCGCACGCTGATGCAAGTCCAGCGCAACGCCCGCCGCGCCGCCTTCGGCCAGGCGCACGTTAAATTGCATAATATTCATTTAATGACCTTCACTCTCGCCTTCTCCCCCACGACAAGCGCGTGGTCGGGAATATCGTCCAGCACCACGCTGCCCGCGCCGATAGTCACATGGTTGCCGATGGTGATGCCGCCAATAATCACCACGTTCGCACCCAGTTCCACGCCGTTGCCAAGCGTTGGGCACGCCAGGCTATTCGGGCCGCGGTTGCCGAGCGTAATCCCGTGGCGGATGGTTAAATCATCCCCCGCGACGACGTTTTTATTGATGACCACCGCATAACCGTGGTGAATGGTGAAGCGTCGGCCAATGGTTGCCGCCGCCTGAATTTCATAGCCAAAGAAGCATTCGGTGATAATGCGATAGAGCACCAGCACCGGCGCGGCCCACAGATTATTGAGGACGTTTTTTTTGCGCCACACCGAGCAGAAATGAGCAATACGATAGGCCGTCACCATGCAGCACGGACGCAGGCTCCAGCTATTGGCACGTAAATCTTCCAGTAGCATTATTTGCTCCGTAATCCATCAACCCAACGCTTGCCGTTGCGCACTGACAGCAGGGTCAGAAACGTCTTCCAGGTCATGCGCTTATTGCGGATCTGGTACAGAGTGAACAGCTGGTACTTCTTGCTGGCACGGTCAAACTTCTCTTTATGCTTGCGATAGAAGCTGAAATAGCCGGAGAATTTTTTCGGCGAGGAGGTTATCTGCATTTCCCCGTGGTTGATGTGCAGGATTTGCGTCGCCGCCTCAATTTTCCACGGTTCACCGTAGGCCATCACCATACGCAGGAAGATGTCGTAGTCCTGCGCCGCCTTTAGTTCGGTATCAAACAGGCTCTCTTTAAAACGCCACGCCCAGCTAAAGACCTGGTTGCCAATGATGTTGCGTTTGTAGAACAGCTCGCGAGAGAACGGTGATTTCGGGTACAGCGGCAGGCTCGCTGGCTGCGAATACACCTCCCCTTCACAGACGTAGTCGTTGGCGTAGAGAAACGCGTGGCTAGTGAGCTGCTGTTTATCCGCCAAAAAGGTCGAGAGCCGCGTTGGCGTCCACTCGTCGTCGTCGTCGATGCCGGTAATAAACTCGCCTTTGGCCTGTAAAATCGCCTGATTGCGCACTGCACAGGCGCCGGAATTAAAATCGTTGCGGGTATACTGCACGCGGCTATCGTTCAGTTCGTCGATGTACTGCTGGAGCTGCTCGAAGCTGCTGGAACAATCATCGACGATAATCATTTCCCAATGGGGATAGTCCTGGCGCAGAACCGACTTGATGGCGCGAATCGCCAACTGCTGTCGGTTCCAGGTCGGCATATAGATGGAGATCAACGGGTAGTCTGTTGTCATACGATATCCCTTATGGAGTAGCCCGGCCGAGTGAAGCGACGCCGGGAATGCCCCGGAGTCGGCGCTCGCGCGCCTCGTCCGGGCTACAGGTGAGGTGTAAAAATTATTTTGAGTCCGACTGATACTCGTATTCGTAGTAGCCGTAATCCTGATAACCGGTAGCACGACGGAAGATAGAGTTGAGGATCACCCCTTTCACCGCGATGCCGTTCTGTTCGAAGCGGCTCAAGCTGGTCTCTACTTCTTTGAGCGTGTTCACCGCATAGCGTGTGACCATCAGCGTGGTACCGGCATGGCGTCCCACAATCGCGGCATCGGTCACCGCAAGAATTGGCGGCGTATCGATCAACACCAGGTCGTAGTTCGCACTCCCCCACTTCAGCAGTTCGCTAAAGCGCTCCCCCATCAGCAGTTCAGACGGGTTCGGCGGGATTTGTCCGCGAGGAACGAGGTCAAAGTTGGCAACCGACGTTTTCTTCGCACACTGTTCAATCGGCGTTTTGCCCACCAGCACATCCGACAGGCCGTTATCGTTGGTGGTGCCGAGCAGTTCGTGGGAGTAGCCCTTACGCATATCGCAGTCAATCATCAGCACGCGCTTGTTGGTCTGGCTAATCACCGCCGCGAGGTTGGCGCAGACGAAGGTTTTACCGATGGAAGGACTCACGCCGGTCATCATCAGCACGTTGTTTTGCGCCTGCATCATGGCGAAGTGCAGACTGGTGCGCAGGCTACGAATCGCCTCTATTGCGAGGTCAGTAGGGTTACCAACCGCCAGCAGCTGACTTTGCTTATAGCGCTTCACGCCGTTAACGCTCTTCACGCTATCGCGGGATTTCTGCCATTCAGAAAGTGGAATGCTGGCGTAAACGTTAATACCATGTTCTTCCAGCACCTGCGGGCTTTCGATACCGCGATTAAACAGCGAGCGCAGCAGTACGCCGACAATCGACAACATCAGGCCAAGAATAATGCTGCCAAGCACAATTAGCGCTTTCTTCGGTTTTACCACGCCCGGCTGGGTAATCGCCGGGTCAACGATACGCACGTCGCCCACGGTGCTCGCCTTGGTGATTTTCAGCTCCTGCTGTTTGTTCAGCAGCTGCATATACACCTGCTGGCCGGACTCCACGTCACGGGTCAGGCGCACAATTTCCTGCTGGGTTTTTGGCATCGCGGTGACGCGTTGGCTCAGCTTCGCCTTCTCTTCTTCCAGCGCACGACGTTTCTCCAGCAGCGTGCGGTACGCCGGGTGAATTTTGGTGTAGAGCTTGGAGATTTCAGCTTCGCGGAAGGTCAGTTCATTCAACTGGGCATCGATGTTCACCATAGAGTCGAGTACCGATTTTGCTTCCAGCGGCAGGTCGACGGAGTCTTTCTGTTGACGGTAGGCGTTCAGTTTGTTTTCAGCGATATCAAGCTGGCTACGTACCTGCGGGAGCTGAACTTCAAGAAACTCCAGGCTCTTTGCCGCCTCTTCGGATTTACGCGCCACGTTCTGCGCAACGTAGTTGCGGGCAATACTGTTGAGGATTTCGCGGATCTGATCTTTATCTTCCCCCACCATGGTCAGCGTCAGCACGCCGGAGTCTTTACCATCTTCGGTAACGCTCAGGCTATTTTGCAGGGTATTGATCATCCCCAGGGTCGAGTATTTGGTGACCGTAAAGCTGGCCCCTTCATCGGCGGCAATCCCCGCAACCATTAGCGATACGCCGCCTTTGTTGACAGGCTCACCCACTTTGCCATCAACGCTGAAACCGCTATCGTTGCTAAAGCGGAAGGTGGTTGGACTCAGGACATCAAGCGTAAAGGTGCTATCGGCCATCGAAGCCGGACGCTCGAAGGTGGTGACTTTGACGGTCTGGTTCTGACGCCCCATTAAGCGATCCCAGCCTGCCCCGAGGATCGGGAAGGTGTTTTTGCTGACCGCAATATCGAGGTCCAGGTCATCGACGGTTTTGCCCAGTACCAGACGCGAAGTGATCATCTGGATCTCTGCCTCAGAGGCAGGTGGCTTGCTGGTTAAAGCGTTACTGATGTCCTGCACCAGCGCACTGCCCTGATTCTGCTCAATACGTACCAGCGCATCGGCGCTATAAATCGGTGTAGCAAAGATGGCGTAGACAATCGCGGCGGCGGCGAACAGCGCGGTAATGCCAACCACCCACCACTTCGCTTCAATAACGGTCCCCACCAGGCGGCCAATATCAATCTCATCACCGCCCGAGGCCGCCGGGCTTATTTGTTTTACTTTATCAGTCATGGTTATCCCTGCTGAGCTTTCAATGCCTGCGCCCACTGGCTGGCAGACCTGTCGAGTAACTGGTACACCGCTTCAAATGCTTCGCGACTTTTGCGATACGGATCGGGGATTTCTCGTTCGTTATCCCAATGCCCAAAAAGCATCACTTTGCCGCGCATCTCCGGCGCCATTTCATGCAGGGTGGCAACGTGTCGCCTCTCCATCGCCAGAATGAGATCGTACTCCCGGCACATACGTCCGGAGATTTGCCGTGCGCAGTGCCCTTCAAGGGAAATGTCATGCACCGCTGCGACGCTGGCGGCGCGCTCATCCGCCGCTTTCCCGACCAACGCCCCCAGCCCTGCCGACTCGACGGTGACCGCCGGGAGATGACGGCGTAACAGACGCTCCGCCGTAGGGGAACGGCAGATGTTCCCCACGCATACCACGAGAATTTTGTTAAACATGTCGGTTACCAGTCGTGAATGTCTTTTGCCGTATCGGTCATGTAGCGAACGCCACTGATGGTCGGCAACAGTTGGTTGATCAGACGGTTCCAGCGGGCAACCGGTGCGGTAGTGACGTAAACCACGTCGTAAGGCTGCAGAACAAAGTTGGTCGCCATCACCAGCGAGGTCGCATCGGACATATCCAACTGGTAAATGTTAGCCATCTTGCCGTTGTTGCCCTCTTTGGTCGGACGAATCACGAAGATACCGCTCGCATCCGAGGTGGTCAGGTCGATACCTTCCGCCTGGCCGAGCGCTTCGGTCAGCGTCATGCCGCTGAAGTCCATTTTGAGCGTACTCTGTTTCTTCACTTCGCCCATCACGAACACTTTCAGGTCGTCGTTGCGCGGCACAAACAGAATGTCGCCCGGATAAAGCAGACGGTTCTGGCTCAGATCGCCGTTCTGCATCAACGCCTGAACGGAAATACGCTGTTCGCGGCCATCGTGCGTCAGCACCACGTTGCGCCAGTCGGCCAGTTCGCCCAGCCCACCGGCAGCGTTAATCGCATCCAGTACGGTCAGCGGTACGTTGGTGATCGCCTGCTGGCCAGATTTATTCACCTGGCCGGAGACATAGACTTTCTGCGAGCGGAAGGCGGCGACGTTCACGTCAACCTGCGGGTCGGTAATATAGGCTGCCAGCCGCTGGGTGATGGTCTGGCGGATTTCCGCCAGCGTGCGGCCTTTAACCTGCACTTTGCCGATGTAGGGATAAAAAATGGTGCCGTCAGGCTGGACCCAGTTGCCGGTATCGCTGGAGCTACGATATTGCCCCGCCGGAGTCGTCAGCTCCGGGTGGTCCCAGACGGTGACGTTCAGAACATCGCCCGAGCCCACGCGGTACTGGTAATTGCTTAACTCCTGATCCAGCGACATGTTGGGCTGCGCGACGTTAGGACGCGGGCGTAATTGTTCAATCAATCGCGGGGTCAGCGGATAAACATTCACCATTCGGCCAATGTCATAATCAGCATCCTGCTGCTTAATCACATCTTTTCCGTAGGTAGACATATTGCTGCCTGGAAGTATGGTGCAACCACTCATCAAGGTTACCGACACCAATAATGGCATCAATTTTAGTTTGGATTTCATCATTGATTATTTATCACTTTGGCAGAAAATTATCCTGTGCGAATTAAATTAATCCGTACCATTTGATTACCCTAACACTCACCATGCATTTATTTGCCGGTGAATATAACTGGCATATATCTGAAAAAAGTTTGGATTCGTCCGCAGGCTATTGACAGAATAATCGAGGCTTTGCTTCACGCTTTCAGGCACGCTACCGCCCTTGGCTCTCAGCTACCAATTCACCTAAAAATCATGTTGTTATGAGGAATCCAGCCACGCTAAAAATAAACGTAGAGAATATTCCTGGATATATAATGCAGGGATTTTCATTCCTGCATGACTATTTCATGACGTACCTCAATGGCTATTCCATTCAGTACCGGTAGAATTGTTGCAGCTAAGCGAATAGCAGGCAAGGTTAGCCCCGCTTAAAAAATAATTTTAAGAATAAGATTAAGATCAATATCGTATGACTTTTTAGGATTTTCTTTATATTGACAACTTTAGTACCGCGCCACTGAAAATATATTCTCAATAATAAACCCAAGGCCATTTCTCGCTATTATTTCCTGACGTACATTGGTTTTTTGCCGCGAGAAATCGCAGCCAAACGTTGCAATTTGCCGTCGCTTTATCCATGATCAATTCGTCAAGTAACATAAGGTTTTAACCAACGTATGGAATGGATTGCCGATCCGTCTATTTGGGCGGGACTCGTGACGCTGGTCGTCATCGAGCTGGTTCTCGGAATTGATAATCTGGTGTTTATCGCCATCCTCGCAGAAAAGCTGCCACCAGCCCAACGTGACCGCGCGCGCGTCACCGGCCTGATTCTGGCGATGCTTATGCGTCTACTTCTGCTGGCCTCTATCTCGTGGCTGGTCACCCTGACGAAACCGCTGTTCAGCATTCGTGATTTTACCTTCAGCGCTCGCGACCTGATTATGCTGGTCGGCGGCTTCTTCCTGCTGTTTAAAGCGACGGTAGAGCTCAACGAGCGATTAGAAGGAAAAGATAACGATAACCCGACACAACGGCGCGGCGCGCGTTTCTGGGGCGTTGTGGCGCAAATCGTGGTGCTGGATGCGGTCTTCTCGCTCGACTCGGTCATCACCGCGGTCGGCATGGTCGACCATCTGGCTGTCATGATGGCGGCGGTTATTATTGCCATCAGCCTGATGCTAATGGCCAGTCGGGCGCTCACCCGCTTTGTGAACAGTCACCCAACGATTGTCATTCTGTGTCTGAGCTTCCTGCTGATGATTGGCTTCAGCCTGGTGGCGGAAGGCTTTGGCCTCGTCATTCCGAAAGGTTATCTGTACGCCGCTATTGGCTTCTCGGTGATGATTGAGTTCCTGAACCAGCTGGCTATCTTCAACCGTCGTCGCTTCCTCACCGCTAATCAGTCGCTGCGAAGCCGTACCACCGAGGCGGTGATGCGCCTGCTGAGCGGTAAAAAAGAGGATGCAGAACTTGATGCCGGCACAGCTTCATTGCTGGTAGACCAGGACAGTCAGCAAATCTTCGACCCGCAGGAACGGCGGATGATCGAGCGCGTGCTGAATCTCAATCAGCGTACGGTAAGCAGCATCATGACTTCCCGTCATGATATTGAACACATCGATCTCAGCGCGCCGGAAAGCGAAGTGCGCGCGCTGCTGGAGAAAAACCAGCATACCCGCCTGGTGGTAACCGGCGGTAATGATGAAGAGGATTTACTCGGCGTCGTACACGTTATCGACCTGCTGCAGCAGTCGCTGCGCGGTGAGCCGCTGGATCTGCGCGTGTTAATCCGCCAGCCATTGGTCTTCCCGGAAGCGCTGCCGCTGTTGTCGGCGCTGGAACAGTTCCGCAACGCACGTACCCACTTCGCGTTCGTGGTGGATGAGTTTGGTTCGGTTGAGGGGATTGTGACGCTGAGTGACGTGACGGAGACCATCGCCGGTAACCTGCCTAATGAAGCAGAAGAGATTGATGCGCGCCACGACATTCAGAAGAATGCCGACGGTACGTGGACCGCGAATGGGCATATGCCGCTGGAAGATTTGGTACAGTACATCCCGCTGCCGCTGGACGAGAAGCGCGAATATCACACCATCGCCGGGCTGTTGATGGAACATCTGCAGCGTATTCCTAAAGCCGGTGAGGAAGTGCAGATTGGTTTGTGGACACTCAAAACGCTGCAGGTAGAAAGTCACCGCGTGCAGAAAGTGCAGATCATTCCGCCGCCGCAGAATGATGAGTGGGATTACGAGGTGTAGTAAGGAATCTGTCCCGGCGGCGCTTTGCTTGGCCGGGCTACTGAATATCATGAATAAATAAAACCCGGCAGAGCTTCGCAATGCCGGGTTTTGTTTGTCTGCCGGATGGCGGCTACCGTCTTATCCGACCTACTGTTTATCCAGCAGCTTCTGCACTTCCTTACCGGACTGCGTCCCTTTATTCCGCTCAGCCCAGTCATTCAACCGGCGCTTAGCTTCATTTTGTAGCTGACGTCGCAGGATTTGATCCACCTGCAAACTGTAATTCAGCGCGGACCATTTACCGTATACGCGCAGCGGAATGGCCGTTTGCTTCAGCATATCAATCAGTTTCCCCTGCCCTTGCCAGCCGTCAATCACCTGAACGGCAAACTGTAAATCGCCCTCTTCTTTCAGCAGATTCAGCGTCCCTTTACCGTTCAACGTCATCAGGGATGAGGAACCGCGGATATTACTGAGCGTCAGAATACCGCTATCAAGGTCAATATCCGTCGTCATCTCATCCAGCTGCGTGGCGCTATCGTAGTTTTCCTGGGCACGCACATCGGTACTGCGTTCAACGGCCTGCTGGACCAGCTGTTGGAAGTTGAGCCCCTCGGTACGGGTATTTTGCATCTCAATAGACGCCTGTCCCTGCCAGTCACGACGGAAATGGTTTGCATCAATCACGGTGCCGGAGAAATCCCCTGCCAGCGACATTTTGCCGGTCATATTGATAGGGTAATTAAAGGCTTTGAGCAGGCTGCCAATCTGGATGTTATCGAGCTTCGGCTGGAATTCTGCCTGCGGCGTGCCGTCACGCGCATCGAGCGTACCTGGCAGGGAAAGCGTCCCGCCATCGAGCGAGCCTTCCAGTTGGGTTATTTGCAAAAGACCGCGCTGGTTGCTGGCCGCAATACTGACGTTGGTGAACGGCATCCCTCGCCAGCTAATCTGTTTTGCCGTCATTGCCAGCGTCCCTTCAAAGCCGCTCAGTCCACTGTAAGGGACAACCCTAACCCCATTGGCAATAATCGGACGTGGCTGCTTAGGCGTTGCCTGCGCCTTCTGGACACCATTGCCGCCGTTAGGCAGGATATCCGAATGCAGCAGCAGGTTATCCAGATTGAGCTTATCGGATTGCAGATTCAGCACCCAGACCGGGGAATCCCCCAGAATGACGCTGCCAGAACCCGCCAACGTACTGTCATTGGCCGTCAGGCTAAGATTGCTAAAGCTCAGCTTTTTCGCGGCATCCTGCCAGCTGGCGTTAAGACTTCCATTACCGCTAATTCCCTGCGGCGGAAGGTCTGCGCCCTGAAGCTGCCAGCTGAGTTGAGATAGCTGGGCATCAAGGCGTTGAGGATAGTCACCCGCCTGAACCTGCGCGGAGAAGCTAAGAGTTAAATCGCGCTGATCGCGGTTGAGGCGGCCGGAAAAATCAACTTCAGCCTGATGATTGGCATCCTGCTCCATCTGCAGGCGAATATCGCGTACCGTGACCTGTTCATCATCTTCATGCTGGAAAACCAGCACGCTGTCGACAACCTGCAGCGCACCGATATCAAACGACCAGCCGCGATCACCGGGCTCCTGCGGCAGCGATGTGCCTTTCGGGGCGACCGGGGCATTTTGCGCGCATTCAGCTTCCGTTTGCGGCGTGAGTTGAATAACCGCCCCTTTCAGCATCACCTGCTTCACCTGAAGCTGATGAGAAAGCAGCGGCAAAAGCGCCACATCAAGGCGCATATTGTCAGCCCGTACCAGCGGCGCGGTAGCGCCCGGCGCGGTGAGGGTCATTCGCCCCGCGAGGATGCTTAAGCGCGGCCAGACGTGCCAGCGCAGAGAACCATCGAGCTGAAGCTGGTAGCCGCTACGCGCTTCTACCTGCTTCACCATATAGCTGCGGAAATCGTTAGGATTCACCAGCAGCACCAGCGATGACAGGCCGGCAACCAGCACCACCAGCAGGATCATCAGCGTCGTCAATATTCGTCTCATGGCACCCTCATCAGGTTCGCGATGGTTCAGTCTTTATCGATACGACTGGCGACCGCACCCTGCTGGTCGCGGTACTTAGCATCTTCGCGACGGTTATATGGACGAGCGGCCGGGCCGGACAGCGGCTCAAAGCTCAGCGCACCAATCAGCATGCCGGGACGCAGCGCCAGCGGCAGTTTGCCTGAGTTGTAGAACTCCAGCACGATGCAGCCAGACCAGCCTGGATCGATACGGTGCGCGGTCACGTGTACCATCAGCCCCAGACGCGCCAGCGATGAACGACCATCAAGCCAGCCCACCAGGTCCGCCGGCAGCGTGACCGACTCCAGCGTGACCGCCAGGGCCAGTTCGCCCGGGTGCAGATAGAATGCATCGCCTTCAGGCAGCACAATCTCTTCGCTCATCACGCGATCCAGCGCCGCGCTGACTTCCGCCTTCGGGCCGCTTAAATCAATATAGGCCGCCGTATGACCGCTGAAGGTCCGAAACTTATTGCCCAAACGTACGTCAACCGTCGCGCCATTGATACGCTCAATCGGGGGACGCGGGTTAATCGACAGTCGGCCGTCATCCAGCCAGGCTTCTATATCTCGGTCACACAAACGCATATCACTCTCCTTAATGTACTACTGCCCTCTTCCGGCATGGTTGAGGGCTATTAATGCACGTTACACAATTCGCGTGAGTTATTCAAAAAACTGACTAATTTTCGCTTTCAGAATATCGATGGCGATGCGGTTTTTGCCTCCGCGTGGCACGATGATGTCAGCGTACTGCTTGGAAGGTTCAATAAACTGCAGGAACATTGGACGCACGGTTTTCTGATACTGCGCCATCACGGAGTCCATTGAACGCCCGCGCTCGTTAACGTCACGCTTGATACGACGCATCAGGCAGATGTCCAACGGAGTATCGACGAAAATAGAGAAGTTCATCTCTTCGCGCAGACGCGCATCCGTCAGCAGCAGGATCCCTTCAAGAATGATCACTTTTTTCGGTTCGATGTGGATCGTTTCCTGAGTACGGGTGTGCTCGACGTAGCTATAAACCGGCAGCTCAATAGCGGTGCCGCGTTTTAAGGTCTGCAAATGCTGGAACAGAAGACTGTGGTCCATCGCGTTAGGATGGTCGTAATTGGTTTTAACCCGCTCTTCCATGGACAGGTGACTTTGGTCTTTATAATAGCTATCTTCAGGGATAACACCGATATGCTCATCACCAACCTGCTCGCGTAACTCGCGATACAGCGTACTAGCAATAAGACTTTTACCTGAAGCCGATGCGCCGGCGATGCCTACAATGACGCACTGATGAGACTTATCAGTCATAAATTTTGCGACCCGATTAACCTGGATGATAGGAAGGACGGCACGGACAGACAATATTATTCAAGAGGTGAAGTTCTGAATAATCACATGTACCAGCGCCAAACGCGGCAATTATAGGGATTTCATAGCGACGATACCAGTCGTATGCATCGATCGGCGGCGACAATCGGTGAAACGCCGCCGAGGCTCGTTGCAGCGCAAATCGTTATTCATGAAGAAAATATTACACTTGTGATCAATTGCCGATTATTGTCAATAAATGTCATCGAACCGATAAATGGCGCGTAAGTTGGTGCATACTCGACGGTAATGTCAGCAAGGCCGGACCGTGTTGTTCCGGATAATCGTGGTAATGAAGAAAGAAAAACAGTACATCCCCATTGTTCTGACCTCACCGTTTCGCACGGCGCAACTCCTGTTCAGCCTTGGGCTCCTGACGTTCCTGTTCACGCTTTACTCCTTCGCGCTAATGCATCATCCGAGTGACCTTTCGCCGGTGTGGCTTCCAACGGCAGTCATGATGGCGGGATTCTATCGTTTTAAACGTTCCCTATGGCCCGGTATTGCGTTGGCGGGAGCATTGGGCGTTATTGCTGCAACCAGCCTGTACTCACCGTCGGCGGTCACGCTCACCTACCCGGCGATTAACATTCTGGAGGCGCTGGTCGGTGCACTGCTGCTGCGACGCTGGCTAGTGCTCGATAACCCACTGCAAAACCTGGTGGACTGGACCCGCATGGCGATCGCCTGCGCGCTGGTGCCAGCGTTGCTGGGCGGCATTCTGGTCGCCAGCCTCTATCCCGGCACTAACGCATTGCAAACGCTGATAGTGTGGGCGATCGCTGAAGCCACCGGTGCGTTAGCGCTGGTTCCGATTGGCCTGCTGCTAAAAGCCCGGTTTGCCACACGTTATCAAAATACCTCACTGTTGTTCTCTACGCTGCTGACCACCGTGATTACCCTGGCGCTAAGCATTACAGCCATGCTCTATCTGCCGTGGCCGTTCACCTTCATCATGGTGTTGCTGATGTGGAGCGCCGTACGCCTGCCGCGTTTAGAGGCGTTTATCATTTCCCTGCTGACCATTATGGTTGTGCTGATGCTGACCTCACTGCACCCGCTGGTTCAGCACATGATTGAGAACACCCTGAATAGCTATCGACTGCACAATATGCCGGGACTGCCGTTCCTGATGGTACTACTACCAACCGGCGTAATGAGTATCGCCATGTACGCCGTGCACAACGAACGCCGACATATTGCCGAGAGCGAAACCCGCTTTCGCAACGCAATGGAGTATTCCGCCATTGGCATGGGGCTGGTGGACACTTACGGGCAGTGGATGCAGGTCAACAAAGCGCTGAGCGCCTTCCTCGGATACAGCCAGGAGGAACTTCACCGGATGACCTTCCAGCAGGTGACCTGGCCTGAAGACTTAGCCACGGACCTGGAACAACTCGATCGCTTAAACCGCGGTGAGATTGACAGTTATTCACTGGAAAAACGCTACTGCACTAAGCATGGAGACGTAGTCTGGGCACTGCTCGCCGTCTCTCTGGTGCGCAATAACGACGGTACGCCGCTCTACTTTATTAAGCAGGTCGAAGACATCAACTCGCTGAAAAAGAGCCGTGAAGCGAATAAAGCGTTGATGGCGGGGATAACCCAGGCCAACGAAGCGTTGTTCCAGGAAAAAGAGCGCCTGCATATCACCCTCGACTCCATTCATGATGCGGTGATCAGCACCGACAATAAGCAAAACATTATTTTCATGAACCCGGTCGCTGAAAAGATGAGCGGCTGGAAACAATCGGAAGCTCAGGGCAAGCCGTTGCTTAGCGTGTTGCGTATTACCGAAGGGCCGGATGGAGAGAAGCTGGAGGCACTCAGCGCACAAGCGGGCCCCGAGAGCGATGCCGCGTACGACAACACCCTAAAAAACCGCTTCGGCGGCAGCTATGATATTCACTACAGCATGACGCCGCTGAAAACCCTTGATGGCGAACGCATCGGGTTCGTACTGGTTATTCAGGACGTGACCGAGTCGCGTAAGCTGTTGCGCCAGCTCAGCTACAGCGCATCCCACGATGCGTTGACCGGGCTGCCGAACCGCGCCAGTTTTGAAAGCCAGCTGAAAGGCCTGCTGAAAGCGCTG
This sequence comes from Kluyvera ascorbata ATCC 33433, assembly GCF_000735365.1. GTDB lineage: Bacteria > Pseudomonadota > Gammaproteobacteria > Enterobacterales > Enterobacteriaceae > Kluyvera > Kluyvera ascorbata. The sequence continues at coordinate 23,185 of NZ_JMPL01000028.1, forward strand.
CCCGGTACCCACCAGTCGCACGCGCTGATTATGCTCGACCTTGATTTCTTTAAGGCGGTTAACGACAGCGCTGGCCATGCGGCAGGCGATGCGCTACTGCACGAAATCGCCTCGCTGATGCGCTCAGTGCTGCGTCCCAGCGACATTCTGGCGCGTCTGGGCGGCGACGAATTCGGTTTTATTCTGCGCCACTGCTCCACAGAGCAAGCGGTAAATGTTACCGAGCGCGTCGTCGATGCGATTAATCACTACGAATTTATATGGGCAGGCCGCCTGCACCGGGTAGGTGCCAGCGCCGGGTTAACGCTGGTACATGAGCACAATGCTAAACTGGCAGAACTGTTGGTACAGGCCGATGCCGCCTGCTACGACTCAAAAAACAACGGTCGCGGTAGAGTCACGGTCTACACGCCGGTGGTTCATACCGGCGACCAGTCGTCCGTATGCCAGATATGCAATAACGCGTAGGAGCGCCAGGGCTGCCAGCGCGCGGCATAATCGCGAATCTGTGCGGGCGTCATCCCTGGAAACCGCTGTTTAATCAGGTAATCATCTGGCAGAAAAATATCCTGTGCCTGCCAGGCGCGCAGCGCAAAGTAGTTTGCCGTCCAGCGGCCAATGCCGGGGAACTGCTGCAGCATTTTTAGCGCCTGCGGGACATCTGCGGGTAGCGTCTGCGGCAGCGCCCCGTTGACCGTTGCCTGAGCGAAATAGATAAGCGCCTCCGCGCGTTTTAGCGGCATCCCCAGCGCTTTTAATGCCAGCGGATCGCCCGCTGCCATACGCTCAGCGGTAGGAAACAGGAAAAATCCCTCTTCTTCAGCCAGCGGCTCACCATAGAGCGCCACCACTTTCCCGGTCAACGTCGCGGCCATCTTCACGCTAACTAGCTGGCCGAGAATCGCCCTTATCCCCTGTTCAAATGCTTCAAGCGCCCCCGGCAGGCGCAGCCCCGGTCTGGCGGCAGCAAGACTCCCCAGCGAGCGTTGAATCTGCTGCGGGTCGCAGTGCAAATCCAATAATCTGGCCACGCCGTCCAGCGCCTGGTCGGCAACCGGCATAAGCCCGGCTGTGAGCGTGATGCAAAGTCGGTTATGCGCCACGTCGGGCGACATGGTGATAAGCCCGTGATGTTCGCCACAGCGCCAACTGCGGGTGTAACTACCGTCCTGAAAGCGTTCAATGCCGCTGACGGCACGCGCCTGTAGAAAGCCAAACATCCATTGCCAGTCGTACGGCGGTAACCACGGCAGTTCAAACATCGTTGCTCCTTAAACACATAACGGTAGGCCCGACGTCATAGCATAGCGGGTAATCACCTCGATAACCTTGCTTTCATATTCCTGTTGCCGCCTTCGCGACATTCCGCTAAAGTCGCCCCCCTTTCTTCACTGGCATGGGGATGATTGACGTGTTTATTGGTTTTGATTACGGTACGGCGAACTGTTCTATCGCCGTGATGCAGGATGGCGCTCCGCGCATGCTGACGATGGAAAACGGCAGTACGCTGCTGCCTTCTATGCTTTCTGCTCCTACGCGTGAAGCGGTGAGTGAATGGCTCTATCGCCATCATCAGGTTCCCGCCACCGGCGATGAAGCGCAGGCACTGCTGCGTCGGGCGATGAACTTCAACCGCGAAGAAGATATCGATGTGCTGAGCAACAGCGTGCAGTTTGGCCTCGCCTCACTCAAACAGTACATCACGGACCCGGAAGAGGTCTATTTTGTTAAATCACCAAAATCCTTTCTTGGCGCGAGCGGTCTGAAACCGCAGCAGGTTGCGGTATTTGAAGACCTGGTCTGCTCGATGATGCTGCATATTCGCCAGCAGGCACAGTCACAGCTGACGGAAAGCCTGGATCAAGCGGTGATCGGCCGCCCGATAAACTTCCAGGGGCTTGGCGGCGAAGAAGCCAACGCCCAGGCCGTCGGCATCCTTGAACGTGCGGCAAAGCGCGCGGGCTTTCGTGACGTGGTGTTCCAGTATGAGCCGGTCGCGGCAGGACTGGAATTCGAAGCCACCCTCAGCGAAGAAAAACGCGTGCTGGTCGTCGATATCGGCGGCGGTACCACCGACTGCTCGGTGCTGCTGATGGGGCCACAATGGCGCACCCGTCACGACCGTGAACAGAGCCTGCTGGGCCACAGTGGTTGCCGCGTAGGCGGTAACGACCTCGATATCGCGCTGGCCTTCAAGAGCCTGATGCCGCTGCTCGGCATGGGCGGCGACACCGAAAAAGGCATCGCTCTGCCGATTCTGCCATGGTGGAACGCGGTGGCTATCAACGACGTTCCGGCGCAGACCGACTTCTACAGCGCGGCTAATGGCCGGCTGCTGCGCGACCTGGCGCGCGATGCCCGAGATGCAGAGAAAGTCTCTCTGCTCTATAAAGTCTGGCAGCAGCGCCTGAGCTACCGCCTGGTGCGCAGCGCCGAAGAGAGCAAAATCGCGCTGTCCGAAACCACCCAGATTGACACCTCGCTGCCGTTTATCAGCGATGAACTGGCGACCGCCATCAGCCAGGACGGTCTTGAAGCGGCGCTGAACCAGCCGCTGACGCGCATCCTCGAGCAGGTGCAGTTGGCGCTGGAAAACAGCAGCGAAAAGCCGGACGTCATCTACTTAACCGGCGGCAGCGCACGCTCGCCGCTGATTAAGAAAGCGTTGGCCCAACAGCTTCCCGGCATTCCAATTGCCGGCGGCGATGATTTTGGCTCGGTAACCGCCGGTCTGTCCCGCTGGGCGCAGGTGGTTTTCGCCTGATATATCGTCGTTGACTTCGCTGTTTTTTCGACCTATCGTAAAGGAGTTAGGGTAAGGGAGGATTTAGTCCTCCCCCTGGTGTCTTAGTAAGCCGGTAAGCTAAACACTAAGAGTATCACCAGCATGATGACCAACTTCATCATAACCCTTTCCTTATATAAGGCCCCTTCGTCAGGAGGGGCTTTCCTGTTTTAGCGCCCTGCTAAACGCCGCTGACGGTAGCACGCGTCGGCATTCCACGCAGTTTCGTCCCCAGAGTTTGCGAGCCTACTCGTAAAGCCGTACAGGATTCGGACGATTCCTTCCGTCTTTCATATTTCCTCCATTTTTTCTGAGCGTTCCGTTACTAAACTAGTATCATTTCGTGAAATGATTCAGGGCGAGAAACGAATAACAATGAAAGGCATTTTTAACTATCGCTGGCGCATTGCGCTGGCCGTGCTGGTGGCGATCGCAGTTGCGTTTGGTGTCTGGCACTTCAGCAGCAATTCTGATACCTCCGGTTCCACCGCAGCGAAGCCGGCGGGCGCGCCTGCCGCCGGTGGGCGTCACGGCGGGCGCTTTGGCGGCACCCTGGCGCCAGTTCAGGCAGCCACCGCCACCAGCGAATCTGTGCCTCGCTATCTGAGCGGGCTCGGAACCATTACCGCCGCCAATACCGTGACCGTTCGCAGCCGCGTTGACGGCCAGCTGATGGCGATTCACTTCCAGGAAGGGCAGCAGGTCAAAGCCGGTGATCTACTGGCAGAAATCGACCCTAGCCAGTTCAAAGTTGCCCTTGCCCAGGCGCAGGGTCAACTCGCAAAAGACAAAGCCACGCTCGCCAACGCGCGTCGCGATTTATCCCGCTATCAGCAACTGGTAAAAACCAATCTGGTCTCTCGCCAGGAACTGGACACCCAACAATCGCTGGTTAGCGAAACCGAAGGCACGATCAAAGCCGATGAAGCCGCCGTTGCCAGCGCGCAGCTGCAGCTCGACTGGAGCCGTATTACCGCACCTATCGATGGCCGCGTAGGCTTAAAACAGGTTGATATCGGTAACCAAATCTCCAGCGGAGACACTACCGGTATCGTCGTTCTGACCCAAACGCACCCGATCGATCTGGTTTTCACCCTGCCTGAAAACGACATTGCTACCGTGGTTGCCGCGCAAAAAGCGGGTAAAAGCCTGGTGGTTGAAGCCTGGGATCGCACCAACAAGCAGAAGCTGAGCAACGGCACGCTGCTGAGCCTCGACAACCAGATTGATGCCACTACCGGCACCATCAAACTCAAAGCACGTTTTGATAACCAGGACGATGCGCTGTTCCCGAATCAGTTCGTCAACGCACGCATGCTGGTAGACACTCAGCAAAATGCAGTGGTTATCCCGACTGCCGCGCTGCAAATGGGTAACGACGGGCACTTTGTCTGGGTGCTGAACAGCGACAACAAAGTCAGCAAACACACCGTAGTGCCGGGCATTCAGGACAGCCAGAAAGTGGTAATCGACGCCGGGCTCTCCGCGGGTGACCGCGTGGTCACAGACGGTATTGACCGCTTAACCGAAGGCGCCAAAGTGGAAGTCGTCACCGCCCACGACGCCACGGCAACCGCCACGGAAAAACCAGCGGCGGCGGAAGGCCATGCCGCCGGTCATAAAGGAGCGCGCGGCTGATGCAAGTTTTACCGCCGAGCAACACGGGCGGCCCATCCCGCCTGTTTATCATGCGCCCTGTCGCCACCACGCTTTTGATGGTGGCAATTCTGCTGGCCGGGATTATCGGCTACCGTTTTCTGCCTGTTTCCGCACTGCCAGAGGTCGACTACCCGACCATTCAGGTGGTCACGCTCTATCCGGGTGCCAGTCCGGACGTGGTGACCTCAGCAATTACCGCGCCGCTTGAGCGTCAGTTCGGGCAGATGTCCGGGCTCAAACAGATGTCGTCGCAAAGCTCCGGCGGCGCATCGGTCGTCACCCTCCAGTTCCAGCTCACGCTGCCGCTGGACGTCGCCGAGCAGGAAGTACAGGCCGCGATTAACGCCGCCACCAACCTGCTGCCGAGCGACCTGCCTAACCCGCCGGTTTACAGCAAAGTTAACCCGGCGGATCCGCCGATCATGACCCTCGCCGTCACCTCCACCGCTACGCCAATGACCGAAGTAGAAGATATGGTCGAGACGCGCGTGGCGCAGAAAATCTCCCAGGTCTCCGGCGTTGGTCTGGTGACGCTCGCGGGCGGCCAGCGCCCAGCCGTGCGCGTGAAGCTCAACGCTCAGGCCATTGCCGCGCTCGGGCTGACCAGCGAAGATATCCGCACCGCCATTACCAACGCCAACGTCAACTCGGCGAAAGGGAGCCTTGACGGCCCAGCGCGCGCGGTGACGCTCTCAGCGAACGACCAGATGCAGTCGGCGCAGGAGTACCGGGCGCTGATTATCGCCTACAAAAATGGTGCGCCAATTCGCTTAGGCGACGTGGCAACCGTGGAACAAGGGGCCGAGAACACCTGGCTTGGCGCATGGGCCAATAAAAAACAGGCCATCGTCATGAACGTGCAGCGCCAGCCGGGCGCGAACATTATTTCCACGGCGGACAGCATCCGCCAGATGCTGCCACAGCTCACCGAAAGCCTGCCGAAATCGGTTAAGGTTGAGGTACTTTCCGACCGCACAACCAACATCCGTGCTTCCGTTTCTGACACCCAGTTCGAACTGATGCTGGCGATTGCGCTGGTGGTCATGATCATCTACCTGTTCCTGCGTAACGTCCCGGCGACCATTATTCCTGGCGTCGCCGTTCCGCTCTCGCTGGTGGGTACGTTCGCGGTGATGGTGTTTCTTGATTTCTCTATCAACAACCTAACGCTGATGGCGCTCACCATCGCCACCGGTTTTGTGGTCGATGACGCCATCGTGGTGATTGAGAACATCTCGCGCTATATCGAGAAAGGCGAAAAGCCGATGACGGCGGCACTGAAGGGTGCAGGCGAAATTGGCTTCACCATCATCTCACTGACCTTCTCGCTGATTGCGGTGCTGATCCCGCTGCTGTTTATGGGCGATATCGTCGGCCGTCTGTTCCGCGAGTTCGCCGTCACCCTGGCGGTGACAATCCTGATATCCGCCGTGGTCTCACTCACGCTGACGCCGATGATGTGCGCACGCATGCTGAGCCACGAATCGCTGCGCAAGCAGAACCGTTTCTCGCGCGCCAGCGAGCGCTTCTTTGACCGGGTGATTGCCGGTTACGGACACCTGCTGGCACGCGTGCTGAACCACCCTTGGTTAACCCTGAGCGTGGCGCTCGGCACGCTGGCGCTGTCGATTATTCTGTGGGTGACCATTCCGAAAGGCTTCTTCCCGATTCAGGATAACGGCATTATTCAGGGCACCTTGCAGGCGCCGCAGTCGGTGTCGTTCGCCAGCATGGCTCAGCGCCAGCAGACGGTGGCCGATGCCATTCTGAAAGACCCGGCAGTTGAAAGTTTGACCTCCTTTGTCGGTGTGGACGGCACTAACCCAGCGCTCAACAGCGCCCGCTTACAAATTAACCTTAAGCCACTGAGCGAGCGTGATGACCGCGTGCAGACCGTTATCAGCCGCCTTCAGCAGTCGGTCGACCGCATTCCCGGTATCCAGCTCTATCTGCAACCGACGCAGGATTTGACTATCGATACCACCGTGAGCCGCACGCAGTATCAGTTCACGCTACAGGCCAACTCACTCGACGCATTAAGCCAGTGGGTGCCGCAGCTGATGGAGCAGCTTCAGGCGCTGCCGCAGCTTTCTGACGTCAGCAGCGACTGGCAGGATCAAGGTCTGGTCGCCTACGTTAACGTCGACCGCGATAGCGCTAGCCGTCTCGGCATTTCGATGGCGGACGTTGATAACGCACTCTACAACGCCTTTGGTCAGCGCCTTATCTCCACCATTTACACTCAGGCTAACCAGTATCGCGTGGTGCTGGAACACGACACCCGCGAAACGCCGGGGCTTTCGGCGCTCGATAACATTCGTCTGACCAGCAGCGACGGCGGCATTGTGCCGTTAACCGCGATTGCCAAAGTGGAGCAGCGTTTTGCGCCGCTGTCGATAAACCACCTCGACCAGTTCCCGGTGACCACGATTTCGTTCAACGTGCCGGATAAGTACTCGCTTGGTGATGCGGTGCAGTCGATCCTGGATACCGAAAAAACGCTGAATCTGCCGTCGGATATTCGTACCGAATTTCAGGGCAGCACCCTCGCCTTCCAGTCGGCGTTGAGCAGCACCATCTGGCTGGTGGTCGCAGCGGTGGTAGCGATGTATATCGTGCTCGGCGTGCTGTATGAAAGCTTCATCCACCCAATCACCATTCTGTCGACCCTGCCGACCGCTGGCGTCGGCGCGCTGCTGGCGCTGATGATTGCGGGGAACGAGCTGGACGTTATCGCCATCATTGGGATAATTCTGTTGATTGGTATCGTGAAGAAGAACGCGATCATGATGATCGACTTTGCGCTCGCCGCAGAGCGCGAACAGGGCATGGCGCCGCGCGAGGCGATTTATCAGGCCTGTCTGCTGCGTTTCCGCCCGATTCTGATGACGACGCTGGCGGCCCTGCTGGGCGCGCTGCCGCTGATGCTCAGTACCGGCGTTGGCGCCGAGCTGCGTCGTCCGCTGGGGATCGGCATGGTCGGCGGCCTGCTGGTAAGCCAGGTGCTGACGCTGTTCACCACGCCGGTTATCTACCTGTTGTTTGACCGACTGTCGCTGTACCTGAAAAGCCGGTTCCCGCGTCGTGAAGAGGAAGCGTAAGTGAAATTTTTTGCGCTTTTTATCTATCGTCCGGTAGCGACGATTTTAATTTCGCTCGCCATTACGCTGTGCGGGGTCCTCGGATTCCGCCTGCTGCCGGTGGCCCCGTTGCCGCAGGTCGACTTCCCGGTAATTATGATCAGCGCCTCGCTGCCGGGGGCGTCTCCGGAGACAATGGCGTCCTCCGTTGCCACACCGCTGGAACGCTCTTTGGGGCGTATCGCGGGTGTCAACGAGATGACATCGAGCAGTTCGCTCGGCAGTACGCGCATCATCCTCGAATTTAACTTCGACCGCGATATCAACGGCGCGGCGCGTGACGTGCAGGCGGCCATCAACGCCGCGCAAAACCTGCTGCCAAGCGGTATGCCAAGCCGTCCGACCTACCGTAAAGCTAACCCGTCAGACGCGCCTATCATGATCCTGACACTCACCTCGGATACCTATTCGCAGGGTGAGCTGTACGACTTCGCGTCAACTCAGCTTGCGCAGAGCATTTCGCAGATTGACGGCGTGGGCGACGTCGACGTTGGCGGCAGCTCCCTGCCCGCCGTGCGCGTTGACCTTAACCCGCAGGCGCTGTTTAACCAGGGCGTGTCGCTGGACGCCGTGCGCACCGCCATCAGCAATGCCAACGTGCGTAAACCGCAGGGGGCGATTGAGGATACCAGCCACCGCTGGCAGCTACAGACTAACGACGAGCTGAAGAAAGCGGCGGAGTACCAGCCGCTGATTGTCCACTACAACAACGGCGGCGCGGTGCATCTTGGCGATGTCGCCACCGTGACTGACTCGGTGCAGGACGTCCGCAACGCCGGGATGACCAACGCCAAACCGGCCATTTTGCTGATGATCCGCAAGCTGCCGGAAGCTAACATTATCGACACCGTTGACCGCATCCGGGCAGAATTGCCGGGCTTGCAGCAGACCATTCCGGCGGCTATCGACCTGCAAATTGCCCAGGACCGCTCGCCAACCATCCGCGCGTCGCTGGAAGAAGTTGAGCAGACGCTGGTGATTTCGGTCGCACTGGTGATTCTGGTCGTGTTCCTGTTCCTGCGTTCCGGTCGCGCGACGCTTATTCCCGCTGTCGCGGTGCCGGTGTCGCTGATTGGTACCTTTGCCGCCATGTATCTGTGCGGGTTTAGCCTCAATAACCTGTCGCTGATGGCGTTAACCATCGCTACCGGGTTTGTGGTCGATGATGCCATCGTGGTGCTGGAAAACATCTCACGCCATATTGAGGCCGGAATGAAACCTATGCAGGCGGCGCTTCAGGGTAGCCGCGAGGTGGGTTTCACCGTGCTGTCGATGAGCGTCTCACTGGTGGCGGTATTCCTGCCGCTGCTGCTGATGGGCGGCCTGCCGGGCAGGTTGCTGCGAGAGTTTGCCGTCACGCTGTCGGTAGCTATCGGTATTTCGCTCGCCGTTTCGCTCACCCTCACGCCGATGATGTGCGGCTGGATGCTCAAATCCAGCCGTCGACATTCGCCAACCCGCAACAAGGGATTTGGCCGCGTGCTGGTTGCCATGCAGCAGGGCTATGGTAAGTCGCTGAAATGGGTGCTGGCGCATGCCAGATTAGTCGGCGTCGTCTTCCTCGCGACCATTGCGCTGAATATCTGGCTCTATATCAGCATTCCTAAAACCTTCTTCCCGGAACAGGATACCGGCGTGCTGATGGGTGGCATTCAGGCTGACCAGAGCATTTCGTTCCAGGCGATGCGCGGCAAGCTGCAGGACTTTATGAAAATCATCCGTGAAGACCCGGCGGTGGACAACGTCACCGGCTTTACCGGTGGTTCACGCGTCAACAGCGGTATGATGTTTATCACCCTGAAATCTCGCGATGAGCGCCATGAAACGGCGCAGCAGATTATCGACCGGCTGCGTAAAAAGCTCGCTAAAGAGCCTGGGGCAAACCTGTTCTTAATGGCGGTGCAGGACATCCGCGTCGGCGGCCGTCAGGCCAATGCCAGCTATCAGTACACCCTGCTCTCCGACGACCTTAGCGCACTGCGGGAATGGGAGCCGAAAATCCGTAAAGCGCTGGCCGCACTGCCAGAGCTTGCCGACGTCAACTCAGACCAGCAGGATAACGGCGCGGAAATGGATCTTATCTACGACCGTGAAACCATGTCTCGTCTGGGGATCAGCGTTGAAGCAGCCAACAGCCTGCTGAATAACGCCTTTGGTCAGCGCCAGATCTCCACCATTTACCAACCGCTGAACCAGTATAAGGTGGTGATGGAGGTGGACCCGGTTTACACCCAGGACGTCAGTGCGCTGGACAAGATGTTTGTGATTAATAGCGAAGGCAAGGCCATTCCGCTGTCCTACTTTGCCAAATGGCAGCCCGCGAACGCGCCGCTGTCGGTTAACCATCAGGGGCTGTCGGCGGCATCGACCATCTCCTTCAACCTGCCAACCGGCAAATCACTGTCGGAAGCAAGCGATGCCATCAACCGCACCATGACGCAGCTCGGCGTACCCAACACGGTGCGCGGTTCTTTTGCCGGGACCGCGCAGGTGTTCCAGGACACGATGAATTCACAGGTGATTTTAATCATCGCCGCGATTGCTACGGTCTATATCGTGCTGGGGATCTTGTATGAGAGCTACGTTCACCCGCTGACCATTCTCTCCACGCTGCCGTCTGCGGGCGTCGGGGCGCTGCTGGCACTGGAGTTGTTCAATGCCCCATTCAGCCTAATCGCCCTTATCGGGATCATGCTATTAATTGGCATTGTGAAGAAAAACGCCATTATGATGGTCGACTTCGCCCTGGAAGCGCAGCGTAACGGTAATCTGGCCCCAGAAGAGGCAATCTTCCAGGCCTGCCTGCTGCGTTTCCGCCCGATTATGATGACCACGCTGGCGGCGCTTTTTGGCGCGCTGCCGCTGGTTCTCTCCGGGGGCGATGGCTCGGAGCTGCGTCAACCGCTGGGGATTACGATTGTAGGGGGTCTGGTGATGAGCCAGTTGCTGACGCTCTACACCACCCCGGTGGTTTATCTGTTCTTCGATCGTCTGCGTCTGCGTTTTTCGCGTCAATCCCGACAATCGGTAACTGAATAACGATGACTGAGCTACCTGCCAACGTTCGCTGGCAACTCTGGATTGTGGCGTTCGGCTTTTTTATGCAAGCGCTGGACACCACAATCGTCAACACCGCCCTCCCCTCTATGGCGCTGAGCCTGGGGGAGAGTCCGCTGCATATGCACATGGTGGTGGTTTCCTATGTGCTAACCGTCGCCGTCATGCTGCCCGCAAGCGGCTGGCTGGCTGACCGAGTTGGCGTGCGCAATATCTTTTTCACCGCCATTGTGCTTTTCACCGTCGGTTCGCTGTTTTGCGCGCTATCCAGCACGCTCAACGAGCTGGTCATGGCGCGCGTCCTGCAAGGTATTGGCGGGGCGATGATGGTGCCGGTAGGCAGGCTGACGGTGATGAAAATCGTGCCGCGCGACCAGTACATGGCGGCGATGACGTTTGTCACCATCCCCGGCCAGATTGGCCCACTGCTCGGCCCGGCCCTCGGTGGGATTCTGGTCGAGTACGCCTCCTGGCACTGGATCTTCCTGATTAACATCCCGGTCGGCATTATCGGCTGTATCGCCACCCTCGCCCTGATGCCCAACTACACCGTGCAAACGCGGCGTTTCGATATCTCCGGCTTTATCGTGCTGGCGCTGGGGATGGCTACGCTCACCCTGGCGCTGGATGGACAAAAAGGCCTGGGTATCTCGCCGCTGATGGTGGGCGCGCTGGTGGCGATTGGTATCGCCGCTATCGTTATCTATCTGTGGCATGCTCGCGGCAACGACAGCGCGCTATTCAGCCTGAAGCTGTTCCGCACCCCGACCTTTTCGCTTGGCCTGGCCGGCAGCTTTAGCGGGCGCATCGGCAGCGGCATGCTGCCGTTTATGACGCCGGTATTCCTGCAAATTGGAATGGGCTTCACGCCGTTTCATGCGGGTCTGATGATGATCCCAATGGTGCTCGGCAGCATGGGAATGAAGCGTATCGTGGTACAGGTGGTTAACCGCTTTGGCTATCGCCGCGTGCTGGTGTTCAGCACCGTCAGCCTGGCGATTATCAGCCTGCTGTTTATGTTTACCGCGCTGGCAGGCTGGTACTACGCCCTGCCGGTGGTGCTGTTCGTGCAGGGGATGGTGAACTCCAGCCGCTTCTCGTCGATGAACACTTTGACTCTGAAAGACCTGCCCGATGACTATGCCAGCAGCGGCAATAGCCTGCTGTCGATGATCATGCAGCTGTCGATGAGTATCGGCGTCACCATCGCTGGTATTCTGCTCGGCACCTTCGGTCAGCAGCATATTACCGTTGGTAGTGAAGCGACCCACCACGTCTTTATGTATACCTATCTCTGCATGGCCGTGATTATTGCGCTCCCGGCGCTGGTCTTTGCCCGCGTACCGGACGACACCACCAAAAACGCGGTGATCGCCCGACACAAAATCAAGGAATAAACCGTGAAATTATGGCGTCCGGGTATCTCCGGTAAACTGTTTCTGGTCATTTTAACCACCTGTATTGTGCTGCTTATTAGCATGCACTGGGCCGTACGCATCAGCTTTGAGCGTGGCTTTATTGACTACATCAAGCGCGGTAATGAGCAGCGATTACAGTTACTCAGCGACGCGCTGGCAGAACAGTATGCGCAGCACGGAAACTGGCGCTTTTTACGCAATAACGACCGTTTTATTTTCCAGATCCTGCGCTCTTTTGAGCATGACAATAACGAAGACCGCCAACCGCCGGGCCCACCGGGGCCAGACGGCGAGCCCGGACGAGAACCTGACCGCGGACCGGATCGCGGCGGTATGCCGCCTCACGGCTGGCGCACGCAGTTCTGGGTTGTCGATCAGAACGCTCGCGTGCTGGTTGGCCCTCGCGAAGCGGTACCGCACGACGGCTCACGCCGTGGAATTATCGTAAACGGCATGGAAGTTGGCGCGGTTATCGCCTCACCGGTTGAGCGCCTGACGCGTAACACCGATATCAATTTTGACCAGCAGCAGCGCCGCACCAGTTGGCTTATCGTTGGCTTGGCCACACTGCTTGCGGCATTAGCCACTTTCCCGCTGGCCCGCGGTCTGCTGGCACCGGTCAGGCGGCTGGTTGATGGCACCCACAAGCTAGCGGCGGGTGATTTCTCGACCCGCGTTCCGGCTAACAGCAGCGATGAACTTGGCCGTCTGGCAAAAGATTTTAACCAGCTCGCCAGTACGCTTGAGAAAAACCAGCAGATGCGCCGGGATTTAATGGCCGATATCTCCCATGAGCTGCGCACCCCGCTGGCGGTACTACGTGGCGAGCTGGAAGCGATACAGGACGGGGTGCGCAAATTCACCCCTGAGTCGGTGACTTCGCTACAGGCCGAAGTCGCCACACTGACCAAGCTGGTCGATGACCTGCATCAGCTATCGATGTCCGATGAAGGCGCGCTGGCCTATCAGAAATCCGCCGTCGATATCATCTCCCTGGTGGAGATTGCCGCTGATGCCTTCCGCGAACGCCTTGCCAGCCGAGGCCTAACGCTTAACCTTGCGCTGTCAGCGGAAAACGCCACCGTGTTTGGCGACCCGGACCGCTTAATGCAGCTGTTCAACAACCTGCTGGAAAACAGCCTACGCTACACCGACAGCGGCGGTCAGGTGCTGATTCGCACCGCGCTCGACGCCCAGAATATCGTGCTGGAATTTGCCGACAGCGGCCCCGGCGTCACCGACGAACAGCTGGCAAGACTGTGCGAACGCTTCTACCGCACCGAGGGTTCACGCAACCGCGCCAGCGGCGGCTCCGGGCTGGGGCTGGCGATTTGCGCCAACATCGTCACCGCCCACGGCGGGAAGCTTAACGTCGGACATTCGCCTTTTGGTGGGGTTAGCATTAAAGTAGAATTACCGCTGGAACGTGCAATATCGAGAGAAATATGACCGAGTTACCGATTGATGAAAGCGCCCCACGCATCTTGATTGTTGAAGATGAACCCAAACTGGGACAACTGCTCATCGACTATTTACTGGCAGCCCACTATGCCCCGACGCTGATTAGCCACGGCGACAAGGTGCTGCCGTACGTTCATCAGACCCCGCCGGATCTTATCCTGCTGGATCTGATGTTGCCGGGTACCGATGGTCTGACGCTATGCCGTGAAATCCGCCGCTTTTCCGATGTGCCTATCGTGATGGTCACCGCCAAAATCGAAGAGATCGACCGCCTACTGGGCTTAGAAATTGGTGCCGATGACTATATCTGTAAGCCCTACAGCCCGCGCGAAGTGGTCGCGCGCGTAAAAACCATTTTACGTCGCTGCAAACCACGCACCGAACTGCAGGCCATGGACGAGCAAAGCCCGCTTATCGTGGACGAGAACCGTTTTCAGGCCTCGTGGCGCGATCGCCTGCTCGACCTGACGCCCGCCGAGTTCCGCCTGCTGAAGACGCTGTCGCAGGAGCCCGGAAAAGTCTTCTCCCGCGAGCAGCTGCTGAACCATCTTTATGATGATTATCGCGTGGTGACCGACCGCACCATCGACAGCCACATTAAAAACCTGCGCCGTAAGCTGGAGTCGCTGGACGCCGAACAGTCGTTTATTCGCGCCGTTTACGGCGTAGGCTACCGTTGGGAAGCCGACGCCTGCCGCATGGCGTAATGTGACGAGTTGCCGGATGGCGCTGCGCTTATCCGGCACAATGAGGACAAAGGTTTACTCCCCTCCCCCACAGCGCTACAATGCCCGCCCTTAATGTGGGGGCACTCCCCAACTCGCCGCATCAGCTGCGACGAATCTGACCTGTCATCAGAACGAGATAATCATGTTTAAACCGGAACTCCTTTCCCCGGCGGGAACGCTGAAAAATATGCGTTACGCTTTCGCTTACGGTGCCGATGCAGTATACGCTGGCCAGCCACGCTACTCTCTGCGCGTCCGTAACAACGAATTCAATCACGAAAATCTGCAGCTCGGCATCAACGAAGCCCATGCGCTCGGTAAAAAATTCTATGTGGTAGTGAACATCGCTCCGCATAACGCCAAGCTGAAGACCTTTATTCGTGACCTGAAGCCGGTAGTGGATATGGGGCCGGATGCGCTGATTATGTCTGATCCAGGCCTGATTATGCTGGTACGCGAAAACTTCCCGGAGATGGACATCCACCTGTCCGTTCAGGCAAATGCCGTAAACTGGGCAACGGTGAAGTTCTGGAAACAGATGGGGCTGACCCGCGTGATTCTCTCCCGCGAACTGTCGCTGGAAGAGATTGAAGAAGTCCGCACTCAGGTGCCGGATATGGAGATTGAGATCTTCGTTCACGGCGCGCTGTGTATGGCCTACTCTGGCCGCTGCCTGCTGTCTGGCTACATCAATAAACGCGACCCGAACCAGGGCACCTGCACCAACGCCTGCCGCTGGGAATACAACGTTCAGGAAGGCAAAGAAGACGACGTGGGCAACATCGTCCACAAATTCGAGCCGATTCCAGTGCAGAACGTTGAGCCAACATTAGGCATCGGCGCGCCAACCGATAAAGTCTTTATGATTGAAGAAGCCAAACGTCCGGGCGAGTACATGACCGCCTTCGAAGACGAACACGGCACCTACATCATGAACTCCAAAGATCTGCGCGCCATCGCTCACGTTGAGCGACTGACCCAGATGGGCGTGCACTCGCTGAAAATCGAAGGCCGTACCAAATCGCATTACTACTGCGCCCGTACCGCGCAGGTTTACCGCAAGGCCATTGATGACGCCGCCGCGGGCAAACCGTTCGATGCCTCCCTGCTGGAAACGCTGGAAAACCTCGCGCACCGCGGCTACACCGAAGGCTTCCTGCGTCGCCACACCCACGACGACTACCAGAACTACGAGCACGGTTACTCCGTCTCCGAGCGCCAGCAGTTTGTCGGCGAATTTACCGGCGAGCGTAAAGGCAACCTGGCCGCCGTCGCGGTCAAAAACAAATTCACCGTCGGCGACAGCCTGGAAATGATGACCCCGCAGGGTAACGTCAACTTCACCCTTGAGCACATGGAAAACCTCAAAGGCGAAGCCACTTCCGTCGCACCTGGCGATGGCCACACCGTATGGTTACCCGTACCGGAAGACGTGGCGCTGGAGTATGGCCTGCTGATGCGTAACTTCGCAGGAGAATCGACTCGGAATCCGCATACCAGCTAGTACATTTATATTGTTTTTCAATAGCAAAGATTCTTAGAAATGGATCACAGACGTAATAATCGATTGTAGATATCATTCGCTTCGCTGAAAAACATAATCCATAAATGCTAGCTGTACCTAGGAACCACCTCCTTAGCCTGTGTAATCTCCCTTACACGGGCTTATTTTTTTGTCTGGCAGCAAAAGTTCAGTGTTGTGCTTTGCTTAACGTAAGCTGTAAACCCGCTACCGCAGCAAGCCGAGCAAGCGTTGTGACCGTCGGGTTTCCCTTCTCAGATAAAGCACGATAAATGCTCTGACGCGCCAGTCCCGTCTTTTTCGCCGCCTCGGCGATACCACCACGCGCTTCTAGCACGCGGCGTAATGCAATAAGGAACCCCCCTAAACCGCCTTCTTCATTAATATCTTCAAGCGCGGTTTTGAGATAAAGGTCCGCATACTCAGGATCGGCTCGAAATGCTTCAATCATGAGCTTGTCACGATCCACCGCTGGGGCAATGGTTTCCGCTTTTTTAGTCGCTATTGTCATTTAGCCCTCGCTTTAAAATCTCTAAGATATTCAATTGCCTTATCGATATCCGCGGCCTGCGTTTTCTTCGTACCGCCGATATGCAAAAGGATAATCTCGCCATCTTCTAAGGAATAGTACACTCGATAGCCGGGGCCATAATCAATACGTAACGCCCAGACGCCATCTCTTTCAAACTTGTGATCGCCAAAGTTTCCTGATTCAGCCCGGTCTAGTCTGGTATCAATCTTTACGGCGGCTAGGAGGTCCTTCTTTTTTAGCCGGGCCAGCCACTCACAAAAAGGCTTATCACCGTTTTTATCCTGATAAAATTGAGATTTGTACATCCCTTTACCCTCATTCCTTTTCCTGAGTTCAATTGTCACTTATAAGAGACAAGCTGGCAAGATGTTTGTCACCTATAAGAGACAACAGGCATATCTGCGTATCATTTGTTACACTCTTTGCATACCCCACAAAGAGGTACCACGGATGTCCGATTTTCCTGCAAGCTTATTGATTTTAAACGGCAAGGGTGCCAATACCCCCCAGCTCCGCGAGGCGGTTGAACTGCTGCGCGATGAGGGGGTGACCATTTATGTTCGCGTCACCTGGGAGAAAGGCGATGCGGTGCGTTATGTGGAAGAGGCCATTCGCCTGAACGTCGAGACGGTGATCGCGGGCGGCGGCGACGGGACGATTAACGAAGTCGCGACGGTGCTGATCCACAGTGAAAGCCGCGAGGTACCGGCGCTCGGCATTTTGCCGCTCGGTACCGCCAACGATTTTGCTACCAGCGTCAATATTCCAGCGGATCTGGCTAATGCGCTGAAACTCGCCATTGCCGGTCGCGACGTGCCGGTCGATATCGCCCAGGTGAACCACAAAACCTGCTTTATCAATATGGCCACCGGCGGCTTCGGCACGCGCATCACCACCGAAACGCCAGAAAAACTCAAAGCCGCGCTGGGCGGCGTGTCGTACCTGATTCATGGGCTGATGCGGATGGATACGCTGAAGCCAGACCGCTGCGAGATTCGCGGCGAGAATTTTAGCTGGCAGGGCGATGCGCTGGTTATCGGTATTGGTAACGGCCGTCAGGCGGGCGGCGGGCAGCAGCTGTGTCCGGACGCATTGATTAACGACGGTTTGCTGCACCTGCGTATTTTCACCGGAGAGGAACTCATTCCGGCGCTATTTAATACGCTCGCCAGCAACGATGGCACGGAGAATCTGGTGGATAGCGTCTCGCCGTGGTTTGAAGTCACCGCGTCACACGAGATGACCTTTAACCTCGACGGCGAGCCGCTCAGCGGCAAAACTTTCCGTATGGAGATTTTACCGGCGGCGCTGCGCTGTCGCCTGCCGCCGGACTGTCCGCTGTTACGTTAACGCATTGCGCGTTTCAGGATACGCTCCGACTGGCGTTTGAAATCCGTTGCCGCTTCGGCGACGGTTTTCTTGCCGTAATCGATGGACTGCAACGCGCTATCAAACTCCTGCACCAGCTGCGGGTCTTCCAGATATGGCGAAACGGAAAGTGTGGTCGGCAGCGCAAGCGCCTGTTTGATACCGGCAACCGACGGGTCTTTATCGTTAATCACCC
>NZ_JMPL01000029.1 GCF_000735365.1 Kluyvera ascorbata ATCC 33433
GTGTGGAAAATGAAAGCGCGGTGGCGCAGGCTGCCGGATGGCGGCGAAAACGCCTTATCCGGCCTACAAATGCCCTACCTTTAACGTTTTCAACCCCCTTCGTTTGCCCCTTGTACCTGCAGTTACTCCTAAACAGTGATCTTGCTAATTAAAAATGTGATGCGAATCACTAATTTACATATAACAATTATATAACATTTCATTTACTAAAATACCTGCCTGCGTGACGTGTACGCCCGGTTAAGGCAGGAGATCGCTTTTGGCAGGAGTTAACGAATGGCTGTAACCAGTGTGACCCCAGAAGGGACGCTTACCGGCAGCGATACTCGCCGTCGAGTCATGGCAATTGTTGGGGCATCATCGGGGAATCTCGTTGAATGGTTTGACTTTTATGTCTACTCGTTCTGTTCTCTGTATTTTGCTCATATCTTCTTTCCATCCGGAAATACGACTACCCAGCTTCTACAAACCGCGGGCGTCTTTGCTGCTGGTTTTCTGATGCGCCCTATTGGAGGATGGCTATTTGGCCGTATTGCCGACCGTCGTGGGCGTAAAGTCTCGATGCTTATTTCCGTCTGCATGATGTGCTTTGGCTCGCTGGTCATTGCCTGCCTGCCCGGTTACAGCGTGATTGGTACCTGGGCTCCAGCGCTGCTGCTGCTGGCTCGTTTATTCCAGGGACTCTCTGTTGGCGGGGAATATGGCACCAGTGCAACCTACATGAGTGAAGTGGCGGTTGAAGGACGTAAAGGGTTCTATGCGTCATTCCAGTATGTCACCTTAATCGGCGGCCAGCTTTTAGCGGTACTGGTCGTCGTTATCCTGCAAAACGTAATGGACAGCGACAGTCTTCACGCCTGGGGATGGCGTATCCCATTTGCTATGGGGGCGGTACTGGCTATTGTGGCATTGTGGCTGCGCCGTCAGCTCGATGAAACATCGCAGAAAGAAACCCGGACGCTGAAAGAAGCGGGCTCCTTCAAGGGGCTATGGCGTAATCGTAAAGCATTTATGATGGTGCTTGGTTTTACTGCTGCTGGCTCGCTAAGCTTCTATACCTTCACGACTTATATGCAGAAATATCTGGTGAACACAGCGGGCATGAGCGCTAACCTCGCCAGCGTCATTATGACGGCAGCATTGTTTGTCTACATGCTGGTACAGCCATTCTTTGGCCTGTTATCAGACAAAGTCGGTCGTCGTACCTCTATGCTCTGTTTTGGCGCCCTTGCAACGCTGTTTACCGTGCCGATTCTCTCCGCATTGCAGAACGTCACCTCACCGTATGCCGCGTTTGGCCTGGTCATGTGTGCATTGCTGATTACCAGCTTCTATACCTCGATTAGCGGGATCCTGAAAGCCGAGATGTTCCCGGCACAGGTGCGCGCGCTGGGTGTCGGGCTCTCTTATGCGGTCGCGAACGCGTTGTTTGGTGGTTCAGCTGAATACGTGGCGTTGTCGTTGAAGTCGCAGGGTATTGAAACCGCCTTCTTCTGGTATGTTACCGTGATGGCGGCGTTGGCCTTCCTCGTATCGCTGAAGCTGCACCGCAAAGGGAAGGGGTTACGCCTGTAGCGTTAATGCTGCGCCAGCTGCCACACCGCATAGCCGGTTGTGGCACCGGCGACGTCCCACGCAAAGTCTTTCCAGCTCCAGCCGCTCCCAGCCGGGCGGCTGTCCCAGAGCTCTTTCGATGCCCCCAGACTCACCGAAAACATAAAGCCAATGGCGGCGCTGCGGTCACGACTGATGCCCTGGTGCTGCGCATACTCATTACCGGCGGCAGAGAGCATAGCTGATGCAATAAAGTGCTGTGCTTTATCCTGGCCGGTCCAGCTATCGTTTGCCATGTGGCTACAACCGCTTAATACGAGCGTACAGAAAAGAACAAATACACGGATCATTGGAGGCTCCCTGAAAAAAAGCCCCGTCGAAACGAGGCTGCAATTTAAAGGATACGGCTGATGAGTCTGTCGATACGAATACGTCGCAGACGGCGGATAAGCTTGCGTACCTTAACCGGATATTCGGCGATACTTTGCAGATCGCGGAAATCATTCACCACTGTGGTGTGTTTGCGGATCAGATCCAGCTCTTTCTGGCGCATTGAGGCCAGCTGCTTTTTCGGATCGTGGATCAGCACGGCATTTTCCAGATCCAGACGCCAGGCGCGTGGATTGAGGTTATTGCCGGTGAGCAGGATCCACTCGTTGTCGACCCACATCCCCTTCAGGTGGTAGGTATTATCCTCGTCTTTCCACAGACGCACGGTTAACTGATCGGTATTAATGTAATACTGCAGACGGCTCAGGAAGCGACGCAGGTTAATTTCATACAGATAAGGTAGCGCGCCGATAATTTTAAACGGCTCGCTTTCCGGGATGTAGAAGTCATTTGCCGTTTTATCACCGACGATAATCTCGACCTTTTTTCCATCCCGCAGCAGGCGAATAATATTCCGCACCAGCAGCGCAGGCAGATTGAAATACGGCGTACAGATGGTGAGTTTTTCCTCAGTGCACGGCATCAGGTGGAAAATCGTTTTATTCAGAACGCTGGTTTTACCCAGACCAACTAATGGCGTGACGGTGAGTTCATCATCGCTGGCATCGCCTTCAAAATGGTAACTGGTATCACGTAACTCCTGGCGGTACAGGCGGATATCGTTTTTGATTTCTGGGCTTTTCGGACGCTCGGTATTATCGAGACGGTTAACGCCGCGGCCTTCAACCAGATTTTCCGACACCCAATTAAACATGATATCGGCCATTTTCGGATTACGAATGCACTGATAGCGGTCATAGCGATATTTATCGTGCTGGTGCAGATAGACATCGTTGATACTCGCGCCGCTGTACAGCACGCAGTCATCAATAATGAAGCCCTTAAAGTGCAGTACGCCGAGTGCTTCACGGGTGTTGATAGGCACGCCGTAAACGGGAACCTCTACGCCCGGGTTTTCTTTCGCGGTACGGCAGTACCAGTCGGCATTAGTGTTAGATGCCGCTGCACCAATACGCCCACGCTGTGCACGATGCCAGTCAACCAGCACACGGACTTCAAGTTCCGGGCGTTGACGTTTGGCGTTGTACAAGGCTTGCAGAATCGTCTTTCCGGCGTCGTCCTGTTCGAGGTACAACGCGACGATGCAGATTCGGCGCGTGGCGCTGGCGATTTTTGCGAGCAGAGCTTCACGGAAATCTGCTGGAGCATAGAAAAACTCAATATCATCAACAGACTGTGAAAGCTTGGGTAGTTGGGCAAGGTGTTGTTGATGTTTATTACGCTTAAATTTTGACAACATCACAGTGCGTTTCTTCTCTGGTTTAGTGAAGGGTCCTCTGTACCTGGCAGACGACGTAAGCGGTCAATGATACCATCTCTGTCGGGTAAGGGCAGCATTTCCAGCAACTTAGTCATTACTCAGCCTTAAGGAAAGACCCACAATCCCATCTTCCAGCTGAATATCAACGTCAAAGCCGAGCTTTCTCGCGAGCGCTATCATCCCGCGGTTATTGGGCATGGTAATGCCATTCAGGCGCAGTAAACCGTGAGCGCGGGTATAGTTAATCAGTTTATCCAGTAGCCGCCCACCGAGCCCAAGGCCTTTCAGATCAGAACGTACCAGTACGGCGAATTCCGCATCGATATTATCAGGATCGGAAATCGCTCGTGTTACGCCGAGGATCTCTGTCTCATCGCCGGAACCATGAACGGCAACAAAGGCCATTTCTCGATCGTAGTCGATCTGCGTCATATTGGCTAAATCGTCGTGGGTAAACTCGTTAATCTCGCTGAAGTAGCGATAGTAAAGATCTTCTTTTGTGACTCGAGCGATGAACTGCTGCAACAGCGGTTCATCTTCCGGGAGGATAGGGCGGAACAAACAACGCTCACCGTTTTTCATGATCACCCACTCCTCAAGATGTTGAGGATACGGGCGAATAGCAAGGCGGCTTTCGCTTGAACCGCTAAATGGAGCGATATCCAGCGTGACGTCCAGCGCGGTAAATTCACTGCCGGAAACTAACAGCGGATGAATATCCAGGCGTTGGATTTCCGGGCAATCGACAATCAGGTTAGAAACCTGGACTAAAAGCTGGCTTAAGCCCGGGATATCTAACGGACGGAGTGCGCTGCGGCCGCGGATTTTTTTGCTCTTAATTGCCTGAATAACCAGATAGCGCGCCAGCGTCATATTGAGCGGCGGTAGCGCAACGGCGGCCTGATCTTCCGCACGCCACTCTACACCCCCCTCGCCCAGCATAATCAGTGGGCCGAAAACCGGGTCGTGCTCAACCACCACGCGTAATTCCTGTGCGCCGGCACGGTTAGCCATACTTTGTACCAACAGGCCGTGAATGCGCGCCTGTGGCCAGGTCATTTTGACACGGTCGAGGATTGCGTCGGCGGCTTGCTGCACTTCGGTAGCGGTGCGAAGATAGAGCATCACGCCCTGAACTTCCGATTTATGCGGGATATCCGGCGAGCGTAGCTTCAATGCCACGGGATAACCAATTTGCTCGGCGATATGAACGGCCTCTGCGCTGTCTGAGGCAATCCAGGTTGGCAGCGTATTCAGCCCGTAGGCTTCCAGAATCGGACGAACTTCGTGGGTGTCCAGCGCGCTGATACCGTTGTCTATCGCCTGCTGTAATAGCTCGTGGGCCTGCGAGGTATTTGCCGTCAGGCTATGCGGCAGCGCCGGTGTTTCCCGCAGCTGCTTCTGGTTACGCCGGTATTCCACCATATGCATAAAGGCGGTAATCGTCCCTTCCGGCGTGCGGTAGGTTGGAATGCCCGCATCGCTGAACATGCGGCGCGCTTCCCGCGATGAGTATTCGCCGCACCAGTTGGTCAGCACGCTAATATAGTTCCCGCGCGGGTGCTTCTTGATGAGGTCAATCAACGCTGTCGCGCTTTCACTTCCCGGCGCCGTGGCGCTTGGCGAGTGGATCACCATCAGGGCATCCAGGTCTGGGCTATCGAGCAGCACTTTCACCGCCGCTAAATAGTGTTCAATGCTGGCATCGTCACGCAAATCCAGCGGGTTATTGGCTTCGACGGTTTCCGGCAATAGCTGCTGTAGCTGCTGGCGCGTCTCGTCGCTGAGTGTGGCGAGTTTACCGTTGCGCGCCCAGTGTTCATCCAGCGCCAGTGCCGCTGGGGCCGCGCCGTTGCTGATAATCATCAACCGCTCGCCGCGCAAGGGGCGCATATGGCTAAGGGTTTCAACGGCAGAGAAAAGTTCGTGAGTGTCCTGTACGCGCAGCAGACCCGCGCGTTGAATCGCGGCATCCCATGCCGGGTCCATACCTGAGTTAACGTGAAGCAGGCGTTGTGCCGCCGGGCTGCGTCCGCTTTTGATCACCAGAATCGGCTTATTGCGTGAGGCGCTGCGCGCGGCAGAGACAAAACGTCGCGCATCGCTGAGCTGCTCCAGATAGAGCAAGATGGCGCTGGTTTTGCTGTCCCGCGCCAGATAATCGAGCAGGTCGTCGACATCAATGTCCAGGCTGTCGCCAAGCGCGATAAAGTAGGAAAACCCCATTTCGCGCTGTTGGGCCCAGTCGAGAATGGTATTGGAAACGGCGGCAGATTGAGAAATAAAGGCCAGTTTCCCTTTGCGAATGGGCACCGGTGAAAAGCTGGCATTCAGACCCTGCCAAGGCGCGAGCAAGCCCAGGCTGTTTGGCCCAAGGAGGCGCATCTGGTAACGGGCAGCACATGCTTTCAGTTCACTGAACTGGTCGGGCGTCGAGGAGAGAATAATGCAGGTTTTACAGCCTTTTTCCCCCAGAGCCTCCAGCAGTTCGAGGTTACGACGCGCGTGGGTACAAAGTACCGCAAGATCTGGAGAGAAGGGCAGGCTGGCAATAGTCGGCCAGGCGAGAACGCCGAGCACCGCTTTCCAGGCCGGAGTTACGGGCAGAACGGGGCCAGCAAAGCCACCGGCCAGCAGGTTCTGCATCATTAAAAAACCGGCCCGCTGTGGTTTCATCGAGGCGCCAATCACCGCAATAGATTTTGGCCTCAGAAGTGCTTCCAGCCCACGTTGACTCATAGCCGTCTTCCTTACGCGACAGTAATCCTATGAGTTTAACCGTTTTCCGCTTCGGCTGTTGTGATGTTGCCCTGATGATGAGCTTTTCCCGCAAGGTAGTTATCACGAAAGCGGGTGAAGTGCTGGCTAAGTGCTGAAGCCGCGCCGGTATCATTGGCTAAATCCAGCAGCGCAATGGCCACTTCCGCAGTGCAGTACTGACCTTCGGCATGCACCTCCCGCAGGCTGTAGGCGGATACGCGCGACAGGTCGACGGAGATAAGCGGGATATTGTCCAGCCACGGGCTTTTGCGGAACATTTTCCGCGCTTCTGGCCAGGTTCCGTCTAACATAATAAACAGCGGCGGCTTTCCAGCGGGGGGCGCGCTGAGTACCTGACGGCCCGGGTCGGCATAAGACGACGGGAAAACCACCATTGGCTGATAGTCCGGGTTTTTAACCAGCTCGAGCAGCGCCTGAGGCGGCTCGGTACGTGACCATTGGAACGCATCTGTTTGCGGCAAAATATCGGCAATCAGGCGACCCGTGTTGCTGGGCTTCATTGGTTCGGTATCGAACATCACCAGGCAAAAGCGGCTCTTTGCCGGATGCGGGGCGATGGTGTCGCACAGACAATAGCGTTGCACCAGCAGACAACGCTGGCAGCGGCGAACCCGATTACCACGGGCAAGGAAAGGGCGAGTCGCACGGGCTAAACGCTCAGCGCGCAACCGAAGAACGGCGTTATCAATCATGGGAATCGTACGGCAAAGAGACTATTGTCGCAGAGGCGGATACGGGGCACAAGATGTGCCCCGGTGGGATTATGCTTGCAGCGCTTCGTTCAGCCAGCTTTCAAACGGCGCTTTTGGTACCGCGCCGTTAAGCATATCGACGACTTCACCATTTTTGAAAATCATGATGGTCGGGATGCTGCGGATTCGGAAACGGGCGCTGAGCTCGCGTTCCGCTTCGGTGTTCACTTTCACAAAGCGAATTTTGCCGCTTTGTTCTTCGGCCACATCCTCGAAGATGGGCGCGAAGCTACGGCAAGGGCCACACCATGGCGCCCAGAAATCAACAACAACGGGGAGATCGTCCTTCAGCAGTTTATCCAGCGTGCTGTCCGTGGCATTAATGACTTCGCCATCAAACAGGTCTTCACCACAGCGTCCACATTTTGCCGCTTCGTTAATACGCGCTTCTGGAATGCGATTAAGCGCCTGGCAGTGGGCACAAACGGTATTCATAACTCACCTCTGGGTCATCGTGTTGCAGAACGGCAATGTTGCCGAATGTTTCTATAATGTTACACATTATCGTTCAGAGCGTATTAATCGACAATGCGTTTTATCCAATGGGTACAATAGTCGTGGTCTTTTGTACGAAGTCATAGCTAAGCGCTAGCACATCAGGTAATCTGCGCGCTTCGCGCAGCGCAGGTGGAGAAAAACATGAGCGACGAACTGAAGAACAAAAACGGCAAGGTCAAAGTGATGTACGTCCGCAGTGACGATGACTCGGACAAACGCACCCAAAATCCTCGTACTGGTAAAGGCGGAGGCCGTCCTGGCACATCCCGTGCTGGTGCTTCCCGTGCCGAAGGCGGTCGTCGCCCTGCCCGTGATGAGAGAAAGGGTCCTAACAGCGAACGCGGCCGTGAACGTGGCCGTGACCGCGATGTAGAACGCGATCGCGATCGTGGTGAAGGCTCCCCATGGCGTACGGTTTCCCGTGCTCCGGGTGATGACGCACCGGCGAAAGCCGATCACGGCGGGATCAGCGGTAAAAGCTTTATCGATCCAGAAGTACTGCGTCGTCAGCGCGCGGAAGAGACTCGCGTATACGGCGAAAACGCCTGTCAGGCACTGTTCCAGAGCCGTCCGGACGCTATCGTTCGCGCATGGTTCGTACAGAGCGTAACCCCACGCTTTAAAGAAGCGCTGCGCTGGATGGCGGCAAACCGTAAAGCCTATCACGTGGTTGATGAAGAAGAGCTGGCGAAAGCGTCCGGCACTGAACACCACGGCGGCGTGTGCTTCCTGATCAAAAAACGTAACGGGACTTCCGTACAGCAGTGGGTCGCCAAAAGCGGCGAAGATGACTGTGTACTGGCGCTGGAAGATGCGGGTAACCCGCACAACCTCGGCGCGATGATCCGCAGCTGCGCGCACTTCGGTGTGAAAGGCGTGGTACTGCAGGATGCGGCTCTGCTGGAATCCGGCGCGGCTATCCGTACCGCAGAAGGTGGCGCTGAACACGTTGAACCTATTACCGGTGACGGTTTCATCGATGCGCTGGAGCAGTTCCGCGATGCGGGCTACACCATCGTAACGACCAGCGGCAACGGCCGTGGCCTGCCGCTGTTCAAATCCGAACTGCCTAAGAAGATGGTTCTGGCGCTGGGTCAGGATCGCGATGGCGTTTCCGAAGCGGCGGCCGCTATTGCTGACATGAGCGTTTCTATCGACGGAACTCGTGCCGTTGAAGGCCTGAACGTCTCTGTGGCGACGGGCGTGGTGTTAGCCGAATGGTGGCGTCAGCATAAAGCGTAATCAAACGCGATGTTGAAAAAAACCGGAAGAGGCGACTCGACCGGTTTTTTTTATATCTGCAATATTTCCCGAACTATTCCGGCAGCACCGGCATCCAGTCAATCGGCGCTTCGCCACGCTGCTCTAGCCACTCATTCGCCTTCACAAAATGGTTACTGCCAAAGAACCCGCGGTGCGCAGAGAGCGGCGATGGGTGAGGTGCTTTCAGCACGCAGTGGCGCTGAGTATCAATAATCGCGCCTTTTTTCTGCGCGTGCGATCCCCATAATAAGAACACGACGCCTTCGCGATGTTCGTTAATCAGCGCGATCACTTTATCGGTAAAAGTTTCCCAGCCAAGGCTTGCGTGCGAGTGCGCCTGTCCTGCACGAACGGTCAGAACGGTGTTGAGCAGCAGCACGCCCTGGCGCGCCCAGCTCTCAAGATAGCCGTGGTTTGGGCGCGTGAAACCGGGGATGGTTCCTTCAAGCTCTTTATACATATTCAAGAGGGAGGGCGGCGTCGCGATACCCGGCTGCACGGAGAAGGCCAGACCGTGCGCCTGATTGGGACCGTGATACGGGTCCTGCCCGAGGATCACGACCTTCACATCGTTTAACTCGGTAAAGCGAAAAGCGTTAAAGACATCTTTCTGCGGCGGATAGATAGTCTGGCCGGACTGACGCTCGCTGGCGACGGTGGCTAGGGTGTTCACAAAATAAGGCTGCTCTTTCTCAGCGGCCAGCACGTCGTGCCAGGTTAATGGGGTGGTCATCTCGCTCTCCTGCGAATTGCTATCGGTATAGCTTAACTGCTTCTTTCGACATCACAAAATCAGAAGGCAGCAGTTATCGCTGGTGGCACAAAAAAAGTTGAATCTTTACAAAGATTTTTGTGTGTATCGCAGGGCGTAACTTGATGCAAAACAAGTATATTCAGATATGACCTCTTTTATGGTGTGGTTTTTATTGATTTAAATCAAAGAATCAAGGGTGTTCGAGGGGTATATATACACTCAAGCAACAATGGTTTTACCAATTGGCCGCGGTCAGGCCGGTTAAAAACGAATATAAAGAGCCTTAGGGAGGCATCAAATGATTACAGGTATCCAGATCACCAAAGCTGCAAACAAAGACCTGCTGAACTCATTCTGGCTGCTCGACAGCGAGAAAGGCGAAGCACGCTGCCTGTGTGCAAAAGGCGGTTACGCAGAAGATGACGTTGTAGCCGTTAGCGCGCTGGGCGACATTGAATACCGTGAAATCCCGGTTGAAGCGAAACCAGAAGTTCGCGTAGAAGGCGGTCAGCACCTGAACGTAAACGTGCTGCGTCGTGAAACTCTGATGGACGCGGTTGAGCATCCAGAAAAATACCCACAGCTGACCATCCGTGTTTCTGGTTATGCAGTGCGCTTTAACTCACTGACTCCAGAGCAGCAGCGCGACGTTATTGCTCGTACCTTTACTGAGAGCCTGTAATTTCTCAGGGGTGGGAAAATGGCGTGCCGGGCTAGCCGGCATCAGTAGACGAATCCCTCCGCAGGGTGCCTGCGGAGGGATTTTTTTATTTTGCTTCTTCGCGTCCAACCAGAAGGGTAGTGAGCGTAAAGGAGAGGATCAGCGCGATGGCCACGCCGGAAAGCGCAAAGACAAAGTAGGGGCCGATATAGGCGGGCAGGCTAAAAATACTCGATAAAATATAGCCATACAGCCGCACACCAAAGAAGGCGATAAACGCCGATGCCAGAGAACTGGCGATGGTCGCCGCGATAAACGCTTTTTTGTAACGCGTAAGTACGCCGAACAGCGCGGGCTCGGTAATGCCCAACAGCGCGGAAATCGCGGCGGAAAGCGTCACCGTCCGGTTCTCTTTGCTCACTCGCCAGATGGCAAAGGTGGAGCCTGCGATGGCCATGTTAGCCATAAACATCATCGGCATCAGCATATCGTAGCCACGGTCGCTAAAGTTTTGCAGGGCAATCGGCGTCATGGCGTGATGCATTCCGGTCAGAATCGCCACCGGACGAATCGCGCCGACAACCAGCCCGGCGAAGCTTGCCGACACGCCAAACAGCCCTTCGATAAACCACGCCAGCATTTTACCCAGCCAGATACCAATCGGACCAATGATGACCAGCGCTGCCAGCGCGGCAAGGAACAGCGTCAGCGTTGGGGTAAAGACCGTTTTCAATACCTCCGGCATGATTTTGTCGACCGCTTGATGAATGTATTTCAGCGCCAGAATCGAGAAAATGACCGGGATAACGCTTGAGGCGTAGTTAAAGACCGAGACCGGAATGGCGTTAAATAACCAGAGCGCAGAGGCGGCATCCGCCTGATGGGCCGCGAGCGCTTTTGCGGCGTCAATCAGCGTCGGATACATCAGGCATGCCGCAACCGCCGCCGCCAGATACTCATTGGTCTTGAAGATCTTCGCTGCCGAAACGGCCAGGAAAAACGGTAGGAAGTAGAAAACACCGCTCGCAATCAGGTCGATTATCATCACGGTATCACTTTTCGGTGACACCAGCTTCAGGGCGATAAGCCCGGCCAGCAGCCCTTTAATCATCCCGGCGCCCGCAATTGCGGGAACGATTGGACCAAATACGCCAGAGACCGTATCCATAAACAGCGATACCAGGCTTTTACGCGCTTTAGGTGCGCTGTGAGATACGTTCTGGCCGCCGGTGCCTAAGGTCTCCTGCAGTTGTTCATACCAGCTATTGACCCTGGGCCCGATAATTATCTGAAACTGATCGCTTTGTAGCTGTGCGCCCAGCACGCCAGGCAGGTTTTTAATTTCTTCCTGCGCGACTTTATTATCATCAATTAAATCAAAGCGTAACCGCGTCATACAGTGCCAGACTTTATTGATATTTTCCCGACCACCCACCAGACCAATAATTCGGCTGATAGCCTCTTGCGTCCCCATAGCGGCTCCTGCGATATGTTTGTTGTTATCTTTGTCTGTAGAAATGGTAAATAAGCTAATCAGTAAAAACAAACCAATAAATGATGATGAAAATCACATTCTTTCCTGTATTTGGCATTGAGTGGTAGATAATTGGTAAATTGGTACGTTTTTTAAATATAAATATCTCTATTTCCAGACCAAAATATTTATTCGATAAAAAGGTTTACCGAACCCTGAAAATAGGGTGAAGATAATAAGAAATTGATATTTATTTTGCACAGGGAGCTTTCTGTGAAACCGACGTTGATTACTGCGATTGAGTGCTTTATCACCCGCCCAGAGCGCCACAATCTGGTGACGGTGCGGGTGACAGCGGATAATGGAGTGGTGGGGTTGGGCTGCGCAACGTTCCAACAGCGCCCGCTGGCGGTGAAAACGCTGGTGGATGAATATCTTCAACCGTTGCTGGTGGGGCGAGACGCCAACAATATCGAAGACCTCTGGCAGATGATGAACGTTAATGCTTACTGGCGTAACGGCCCGGCGATGAATAACGCTATTTCAGGTGTGGATATGGCGCTGTGGGATATCAAAGCGCAGCTTGCTGGTATGCCGCTGTATCAGCTGTTGGGGGGAAAATCCCGCGATGCGATTGCGGCCTATACCCATGCCAGCGGCGAAACGCCAGATGAGCTGTTTATCTCTGTCGATAAACTTCTGGAGCAGGGCTATCGTCATATTCGCTGCCAGCTTGGTTTTTACGGCGGTACGCCGCGAGAAATGCATACGCCGGAGAACCCAACGCCGGGAGCATGGTTCGATCAGGACGAGTACGTGCGCAATACGGTTGAGATGTTCCGGCTGCTTCGCGCGCGTTACGGGCATCGTTTCCACATTTTACATGATGTCCACGAACGCCTCTTTCCGCAGCAGGCGCTACAGCTGGCAAAGCAGCTTGAACCCTATCAGCCGTGGTTTATTGAAGATATTTTATCGCCGCAGCAGAGCCCGTGGCTGGCGCAGATTCGCCAGCAGAGCAGCGTGCCGTTAGCGATGGGAGAGTTATTCAATAACCCTGCTGAGTGGCATGACCTTATCGTCAACCGGCAGATTGATTTTATCCGTTGCCATATTTCGCAGATTGGCGGCATTACGCCTGCGCTGAAGCTGGCGGTACTGTGCCAGGCCTTTGGCGTGCGCCTGGCATGGCACGGTCCTGGGGATATGACGCCTATCGGCGTGGCGGTGAACACGCACCTGAATATCCATTTGCACAATGCCGCTATCCAGGAGTTTATCCCACGCTCTGCCATGACGGATGCGGTATTCCCCGGTGCGCCTGAGGTGAAAAATGGCTTTATCTACCCGCCGACGGTGCCTGGCATTGGCGTAGGTTTTGATGAAGCGCTGGCGTTGCAGCATCCGGTAGCGTACCGCCCGCACGAATGGACCCAGAGCCGTCTACCAGACGGTACTATTCACACGCCGT
Source organism: Kluyvera ascorbata ATCC 33433 (assembly GCF_000735365.1). Lineage (GTDB taxonomy): Bacteria > Pseudomonadota > Gammaproteobacteria > Enterobacterales > Enterobacteriaceae > Kluyvera > Kluyvera ascorbata. The sequence continues at coordinate 12,980 of NZ_JMPL01000029.1, forward strand.
AAATCAGCTCTGAGGCTGCTGGCGGAAGGTGAGGTTGTCGCGGTTATGTGGGATCACGTAGGTGCAGCTGTAGTTGATATCGATAATGTCGCTTATCTCATACACGCGACCGCCGTCGAGGATCCCGCGGTTATTGATGTGCATCGCTGGGCTGCCCTTTTTGCAGCCCAGTAGAATTGACTGCTCGCGGCTTACGCTGACCGCCCGGTAGCTGGTCAGCAGGTGGGAAATCTGCAACCCTTTGCTCAGCACGTATTGCTGCAACGAGCGTTCAATCACGACCTGATTGAGATCGCTGAACATCGCGGCGGGCATGCGGGAGATTTCAATTTGGGTTGCGACGTCATCGACAAAGCGTAACCGGCAGAACTGCCAGATAAAATCATCATCGGTGAGGCCGAAAATTTGCCTGTCTTCCCGTTCGGGCCGCTTTTTGTGCAGGCTTATCATACGATAGCGCATCTGATCGAAGCGCTTTTCGGTTATTGAGTTATAGACCAGCGGGTTGTTGCGCGTCTGCTCGTTAATCCAGATACCGGAACCTTGCACAATGCGAACCACCCCGATACTGGCGAGTTTCTCCAGCGCCTGACGAATGGTAAAGCGCGACACGCCGTACTCCTCTGCCAGCTGTCTCTCAGGCGGGAGCTTACGTGGCCCTTCGCTGTGCTGCTGGTAAATTTTGCTGAGGAGATCCTGGGTCACAAACTCTTTTTTCTTCATGGCCAGCGTCCGTTACTTTCCAATATGAAAACGCCGGGAGGTTATCCCGGCGTTTGCTTTACTCTTCGCTAGTCTGCTCTGGCGCAGCGCTGCCGCTTGGCTTGCGGCGTTTGCCAACGTTCCTGGCATCGCGATGGCGTACCTTGACGCGCGGTTTTTCTTTGTCCTTCTCTTTTTTCTTCTCAGCGCGTTTAGCGAGGACTTTTTTCGACGGTTTACCCGTCATTTTGTCGCTCGGTGCACGCGTCGTCGGACGCAGTTCGTCAATCACGCGAGACTTCAGCGGTTCTTCGATATAGCGGCCAATTTTCAGCAGCAGCAGGTGATCGTGCGTTTCCACCAGGGAAATCGCCGTCCCTTTACGCCCGGCACGGCCGGTACGACCGATACGGTGCAGATAGGTATCTGCGCCGCGCGGCATATCGAAGTTAATCACGTGGCTGACGTCGGGGATATCAATCCCGCGCGCGGCAACGTCTGTTGCGACCAGCACGTTAACGCGACCGTCGGTCAGACGTTTGATGCCCTCGTTACGCTTGATCTGCGGCATTTCGCCTTCGAGATAGCAGTTGTTGATACCGGCCTGGCGCAGGATTTCCGCCAGCTCGTGCACGCGCTCACGCTTACGCACAAACACGATGGTACGGGTGGCATCTTCCTGCTTCAGCAGGTGTTTCAGCAGCTCAACCTTGTGCTCGAAGTTATCAGCGCGATAGTACCACTGATGAATTTTCTTACGCTCGCGGGTCGACGGTGTTGCAGATACTTCGACCGGATCTTCCAGCAGACGTTCGGCAAAGTCTTTAATCGCTTCGCCTTCCAGCGTGGCGGAGAACAGCAGCGTCTGCTTACGCCAGCGGGTTTCACCGGCAATATGCTCGATGTCCTGGGCGAAGCCCATGTCCAGCATACGGTCTGCTTCGTCGAGGATCAGCGTCTCAACGGCGCGGCAGTCGAAGTTTTCTTCTTTAATATACTGCAGCAGACGACCGGTGGTCGCCACCACGATATCCTGGTTTTCGCTGAACACTTCGGCGTGGTTCATATACGCGACGCCGCCGGTGATGGTAGCGATATCCAGATGCGTGTTTTTTGCCAGCTCGCGAGCATGATCGGCGACCTGCATCGCCAGTTCACGCGTAGGCGTGAGGATCAGGATGCGCGGCGGGCCAGATTTTTTGCGCGGGAAGTCGAGCAGGTGCTGCAACGCAGGCAGCAAATACGCCGCTGTTTTACCGGTGCCGGTTGGCGCAGAACCGAGAACATCACGTCCATCGAGCGCAGGCGGAATGGCGGCAGCCTGAATGGCAGTCGGGCGTGTAAAGCCTTTGCTCTGGAGGGCTTCCAGAAGGCTTTCGTCAAGTTCAAGTTCGGAAAAAGTCGTTACAGTCATGATTACCTCTGTGTGAGGCGCTGATTATAGACGTTACGGCTCTAATCTTCATCTGTTTGTATGGCTATCTGTTCTCGGGTATTGTGCATAGCTATAAAAGCACATGCAGTTCCCCTGGCAAGGTTGACCATGATCTCTGATTCTAAATCCGCGCTGCGCCGCAACGGATTTACTTTTAAGCAGTTTTTTGTTGCCCACGATCGTTGTGCGATGAAGGTGGGTACGGACGGTATTTTACTGGGTGCGTGGTCGCCTATCGCTCGGGTTAATCGGATCCTCGATATTGGTACGGGAAGCGGCCTGTTGGCGTTAATGCTGGCGCAGCGTACCGATGAAAACGTGGTTATCGATGCCGTTGAGCTTGATGCAGACGCGGCAGAACAGGCGCGGGAGAACGTAGTCGAATCGCCGTGGGCTGAACGTATTCAGGTTCACACAGCGGATATTCAGCAGTGGGTGGCTGGATTGACGACGCGCTATAACCTGATTGTCAGCAACCCGCCTTACTATGAGCAGGGCGTGGAGTGCGCCACGCCGCAGCGCGAGCAGGCGCGTTATACCACCTCACTCGACCACGAAACGCTGCTGGCCTGCGCGGCGAATGCGATTACTGAAGATGGTTTCTTCTGCGTGGTGCTGCCGGAAAACATCGGCCAGATGTTTACTCAACAGGCGTTATCCATGGGCTGGCATTTGCGCCTGCGCACCGACGTGGCGGAAACTGAAATGCGCCTGCCGCATCGCGTACTGCTGGCGTTTTCTCCAAAAGGGGGAGAGTGCTTTAGCGACAGGCTAGTGATCCGTGGGCCAGAGCAGCAGTACTCGGAAGGCTACACTGCGCTGACCCAGGCGTTCTATTTATTTATGTGAACCAGCGGCGAAAGGACGGATGGGCCCGACTCCGCTAACAGATCCGGATAATCCAGCGTGTAGTGCAGGCCGCGACTCTCTTTGCGCATCATCGCGCAGCGTACGATAAGCTCGGCAACCTGAACCAGATTACGCAGCTCCAGCAGGTTGTTCGATACGCGGAAACGTGAATAGTGCTCGTCCAGCTCCTGTTGCAGCATGGTGATACGACGCAGCGCGCGCTCCAGACGTTTGGTGGTGCGCACAATGCCGACATAGTCCCACATAAAGAGGCGCAGCTCGTGCCAGTTATGCTGGATGACGACCAGCTCATCGGAGTTTTCCACGCGACTTTCATCCCACGCGGGCAGTTTTTCCGCCTGACGCGCGTACGGCATGCGCTTGTGAATATCTTCCGCCGCCGACCAACCGTAGACCAGGCACTCCAGCAGTGAATTCGACGCCATGCGGTTGGCCCCGTGCAGGCCGGTATAGCTCACTTCGCCGATGGCATAAAGGCCGTCAACATCGGTGCGGCCATAGTCGTCAACCATCACGCCGCCGCAGGTGTAGTGCGCAGCAGGTACGATCGGTACCGGTTCTTTGGTCAGGTCGATGCCAAGCCCCAGTAATTTGTCATAAATCATCGGGAAGTGCTGGCGCACAAAATCTTCTGGCTTATGACTGATGTCGAGGTACATGCAGTCGACGCCAAGGCGCTTCATTTCATGGTCGATGGCGCGCGCGACGATATCGCGAGGTGCCAGCTCAGCGCGCTCGTCAAAGTCTGGCATAAAGCGACTGCCATCAGGGCGCTTCAGATGCGCGCCTTCGCCGCGCAGCGCTTCGGTCAGCAGGAAGTTACGCGCCTGTGGATGGTACAGCGCCGTCGGGTGGAACTGATTAAACTCGAGGTTCGCCACGCGACAGCCTGCGCGCCAGGCCATGGCGATACCGTCTCCAGAAGAGATATCCGGGTTGGTGGTGTACTGATAAACCTTGGATGCCCCGCCGGTGGCCAGTACGACTGATTTTGCCGCACAGGTTTCAACCTTCTCTTTATTGCGATCCCAAATCCATGCACCTACCACGCGGCGGGTCCCTGGCAGGCCGACCTTATCTGAGATAATTAAATCAACGGCGTTGCTGCGCTCGAGAATACGGATATTGGGGTGGTTAATGGCCTTACTCACCAGGGTATTTTCGACTTCGCGCCCGGTAGCATCGGCGGCGTGCAGAATGCGTCGATGGCTGTGTCCGCCTTCGCGCGTCAGATGATAACTCTCTTCTCCGTTTGCCTGCACCTGAGTATCAAACAGCACGCCCTGATCGATAAGCCACTGCACGCAGTGTTTAGCGTTGCTGGCGACAAACGATACGGCCTGACGGTCGCAAATTCCGGCGCCGGCAATCAGCGTGTCATCAATGTGCGATTCAATGCTGTCCGTTTCATCGAAAACGGCGGCGATTCCGCCTTGCGCATAGAAGGTTGAGCCTTCGCTAATCGGCCCTTTGCTCAGCACGATAACCGAACTGTGCTCTGCAAGACGTAGCGCCAGTGATAAACCCGCAGCCCCGCTGCCGATAATCAGTACATCACAAGAAAGTTCTGGAAGTGAGTTCATTATCTTTGTTTAATTTACTAAACACGGTGATCGCAGAGTAGCACTATAAAAGCGAGGTGTGCAGGGTTTTTTTGAACTATGGTTGTAATGGCTAAACATCTGGTGACAAAACAGGCGAAAAGAGAGGCGAAGAAATAAGAAGAACGCTATGAGGTTTGAGACGTATTTATGGTGAAATAAAAGCCGCGTTACGTTACTCTTCACGGGATTTGCGTTTTTATTTCGCAACTTACGTATTGGTAAGCATCAGCAGACTTATAATGATAGACAATGAACGGTTTGCGGCTAAAGAAAAAACAAAGCGTAACGGAACTTTACGAAACTCGAACACTCTAAGTCACTGCTTGCTCATAATGTAGTGCTGGAGTGGCATTCTGATTACGCATGGGAATAAGGTTTGGGGAGACATTACCTCGGATGAGCGAGCAGTTAACGGACCAGGTCCTGGTTGAACGGGTCCAGAAAGGAGATCAGAAAGCTTTTAACCTTCTGGTAGTGCGCTATCAGCATAAGGTTGCGAGCCTGGTCTCCCGCTATGTACCCTCTGGCGATGTGCCGGATGTGGTACAAGAGTCTTTTATTAAGGCCTATCGCGCGCTGGATTCTTTCCGGGGAGATAGTGCTTTCTATACGTGGCTGTACCGTATTGCGGTGAATACAGCTAAAAATTACCTGGTTGCTCAGGGGCGTCGTCCGCCGTCTAGTGATGTTGACGCGAACGACGCCGAAAACTTTGAAAGCGGTGGCGCTTTGAAAGAAATTTCGAACCCTGAGAACTTAATGTTGTCAGAAGAACTGAGACAGATAGTTTTTCGTACCATTGATGCGCTTCCGGAAGATTTACGCATGGCAATTACCTTGCGGGAGCTCGATGGCCTAAGCTATGAAGAGATAGCGGCTATCATGGATTGTCCGGTCGGTACGGTTCGTTCACGTATCTTCCGTGCGCGAGAAGCTATTGATAATAAAGTTCAACCGCTTATCAGGCGTTGATGGAAGCGGGATACTGGAAAAGGTATTAGGCATGCAGAAAGAAAAACTTTCCGCCTTAATGGATGGTGAAACGCTGGATAACGAGCTGCTGACAGAGTTGACGCGCTCGCCAGAGTTACAGGAAACCTGGGCAAGCTATCACCTGATCCGCGACTCGCTTCGCGGCGACACCGGTGACGTGCTTCACTTCGATATTTCCTCTCGCGTTATGGCCGCCATCGAAAATGAGCCCGTTCGTCTTCCGACAGCGCCGCTTATTCCTGAAGCCCAGCCAGCACCACATCAATGGCAGAAGATGCCGTTCTGGAGCAAGGTTCGTCCATGGGCCAGTTCGCTTACCCAGATGGGGGTGGCAGCTTGCGTATCGCTTGCTGTTATTGTCGGCGTTCAGCACTATAATGGGCAACCGGAATCCTCCCAACCTGAATCACCGGTATTCAACACGCTGCCGATGATGGGTAAAGCCAGTCCAGTGAGTCTGGGGGTTCCTTCGGAAGCGTCGGCAGGCAGCACCGGGCCGCAACAGGTTCAGGAACAGCGCCGCCGTATTAATGCTATGCTGCAGGACTATGAATTGCAGCGTCGCTTGCATTCAGAACAGCTTCAGTTTGAGCAGGCACAAACCCAGCAAGCGGCTGTTCAGGTGCCAGGATATCAAACTCTAGGAACGCAATCGCAGTAATGAAGCAACTTTGGTGTGCCATGTCACTTGTGGCTGGTAGCCTGTTCTTCACCGCCAACGCCTCGGCTGATGTATCGTCCGGGGCGTTGTTGCAGGAGATGAATCTGGCCAGTCAGTCACTCAACTACGAGCTGTCGTTCGTCAGCATTAATAAATCAGGCGTTGAATCTCTGCGCTATCGTCACGTGCGTCTTAATGGACAACCGCTGGCGGAATTGCTGCAGATGGACGGCCCTCGCCGCGAAGTGGTTCAGCGTGGAAACGAGATCAGCTACTTTGAGCCGGGTCTCGATCCGTTCACGCTGAACGGCGACTATATTGTCGACTCGCTACCCTCTCTGGTTTATACCGATTTCAAACGTCTGGCGCCTTACTACGATTTTATCTCCGTAGGACGTACGCGTATTGCGGACCGCATGTGTGATGTGATCCGCGTCGTGGCGCGAGACGGCACACGCTATAGCTATATCGTGTGGATGGACTCCGAAAGCAAGCTGCCGATGCGCGTTGACCTGCTCGACCGCGATGGCGAGACGTTGGAACAGTTCCGGGTTGTGGCTCTCTCAACGGGCGATCAGGTAAGCTCCAGCATGCAGGGGCTGGCGAAAGCCAACCTGCCGCCGCAGCTCTCCTTGCCAACAGGGACCAATGCGACCTTCAACTGGACGACAAGCTGGCTGCCGCAGGGCTTTAAAGAGGTCTCCAGCAGCCGTCGCACGCTGCCGAGCGTCGACAGCCCGGTTGAATCCCGTCTCTATTCCGACGGCCTGTTTAGCTTCTCTGTGAACATCAGCCGCGCGACGGCTAACAGCAGCGAGCAGATGCTGCGTACCGTTCGTCGAACGGTCACAACGACCATCCGCAATCAGGCTGATATCACGATTGTTGGCGAGCTTCCGCCTCCGACGGCGAAACGCGTTGCTGACGGTATTCAATTCAAGGGCGCACAATGATTAAAGAGTGGGCTACCGTTATTGCATGGGATAACGGAATTGCGCAGGTGAGCTGCGATGTAAAAGCCTCCTGCAATAGCTGCGCATCACGTGCAGGCTGCGGCAGCCGAGTGCTGAATAAGCTAGGGCCGCAGACCACCCACACCATTTCTGTTCCTAGTGCTGAACCGCTGGTGATAGGGCAAAAAGTGGAGTTGGGCATTACCGAAGGTAGCCTGCTTGGCTCTGCCATGCTGGTTTATATGTCTCCGCTGCTGGGGCTGTTCGTGGTCGCGGCACTGTTCCAGGTCCTGTTCGGCACCGATATTGCGGCGCTCAGCGGCGCGGTGCTCGGCGGTGTTGGCGGGTTCCTGATTGCCAAAGGCCTCTCGCCGCGGCTTGCCGCGAGGGAAACCTGGCAGCCCATCATCATCAGCGTGGGGCTTCCGCCCGACCTGATTCGCACGACATCTTCCGCCGATTTGAGCCAGTGATTACGCTGGCTTTATTATTTTTGGAACGCTCCTCGCAGGAAGCGCTATGCTTGCGGGAAGAGCATTTCCTGGTTACGCGGTTGTAGTGTAGAATGCGGCGTTTTCGAACGACTATACACAAAATCATTCGAGTTGCATCAAGGCGGCAAGCGAATGAATCCCCGGGAGCGTACACCAGTACGTGATAGGGGTGAGTGAGTGCAGCCAACGCCGAGGCAACTCGAAGGATGACGTGTATACAACGTCAGGCTCCGTACCGCGGCCTCAAAGTATTCGTAAGGCATAAATATTTTAATATATGAAGAATATACGTAACTTCTCCATCATTGCACATATCGATAACTGACACTCCGACAGCCTCCGCAAACCTCCGACAAAATCCCCGTAAGATCCCCACCAAATCAGCTCCCACAAAAACAATACTGGTTGCATGTACAGTCAACCTACGACATCATAAGTCACGGTTTTTGTGTCCACCAGTGCGTCCATATCCTATGATGGACACAGAACCTCCCGTTCTGATGGACACACGCAGAGACAAACCATGGCTATTTCAGATAGTTATCTAAAGTCGTGCCTCGGGCGCGAACGCGAAAAAGTTGAAGAAAAGGCAGACCGCGACGGTCTGTGGGTTCGCATATCCAAGAAAGGGGCGGTTACCTTCTTCTATCGTTTCCGCTTCCTGGGCAAGCAAGACAAAATGACGATCGGCAGCTACCCAGAGTTCGGGCTGAAAGCTGCGCGCGACGAAGTAGCGAAGTGGTCGGCTATTCTTTCCCGCGGCGAAAATCCACGCATCCGGCAAAGTCTCGATAAAGCCAAAATTAACAGCCAGTACACGTTTGAGGAACTCTTCCGCGAATGGTACTCCATGGTGTGCATCCAGAAAGAAACGGCTGATCAGATTCTGCGCTCATTCGAACTGCACGTTTTTCCTAAGCTCGGGAAATACCCAGCGCATCAGCTCACGTTGCACAACTGGCTCACCGTTCTTGACCGGCTAGCGGAAGGGTACTCCGAGATCACCCGGCGGGTAATCAGCAATGGTCGGCAATGTTATTCATGGGCTGTGAAACGCCAGCTGCTGGAGGTTAACCCACTGGCGGAATTATCCGGGCGGGATTTTGGCATTCAGAAGAAAATGGGTGAACGAACGCTGGACCGTAAAGAGATGGCGCTTGTCTGGAGAGCTATCGAAGATTCGCGACTGATTGAGCGGAACAAAATTCTTTTTAAATTGTGCCTGGTATGGGCATGCAGGGTTGGTGAACTGCGTAAGGCTGAAGTTACGCACTTTGATTTTGAGGAAGGGATCTGGACAGTGCCGTGGGAAAACCACAAAACAGGCCGGAAAAGTAAAAAGCCGATTGTTCGCCCGATCATTCCCGAAATGCTCCCGATGTTAAAACGGGTTATTGAGCTGGCTCCCGGTCGTTTTATCTTTTCGAGTCATGAAGATAAGCCGATGAGCGAATGTTTCCATATGAGCATAAGCAGTAACCTGGTGAAATTTATGCTCAAGGCATATAACGAACAGATCCCGCACTTCACAGTGCATGACCTACGGCGGACGGCGAGAACGAATTTTTCCGAACTGACAGAGCCGCATATTGCCGAGATAATGCTCGGCCATAAACTGCCTGGTGTGTGGTCGGTGTACGATAAGCACACCTACATCGAGGAAATGAGAGAAGCGTACGGTAGGTGGTGGGCCCGATTGATGAGCATCATCGAGCCCGACGTCCTGGAATTCACGCCGCGTCAGACCGGATAAGTCGCCCTTTAACGTCGCGAGGTAGGTTCAGGTGTGTCATTGGCCGGCGAACAGGACGCGCCATTTCACGAAGCTGCCATTCTTCAACTTTGCTTTTGATCCACTTATTGGAGCCGCCCATATATGAGCAGTCCGGCTCTGGGAATGGGTTTCCATTACCCGGGCGCTTCCGATAGCGATCCAATGTTCTCGACGAAATGCATAATTGTTCGCAAATTTCTCGAATGTTCATTAATTTGAAGTCTTCAGTTTTTTTGCTCATCATTTTCTCCAGTGGCCCTTTCCGGGCCATTTTCAGTATTAATCAATTCACCTGGCCCGGCAGTGCACGGAGCCGACGCATCCCGGTCATTGGCGTGGCCACATAGCTGTGACTACGGTTGACCACCTCCACCCAGACCTTCACGCCTTCAACTTGCACCGTGTACGTCTCTTTCATCTTTCTGCGCCCGTAGTCGCCGTAACGCTGGTGGTGTGTCTCCAGCGCGATGGCGCATGCCTGGCGCGCGAGTGGGGATTGTTTACTGCCGCGGTTAATCAGTTTCATGCTCTGGCCCTCCGAACGCAGCGGTTACGCTGAGAGGCGATCAGGGCAACACCAGTGACCGTTTTCTGGAGACGGGATAACTCTGCCCAGACGGTAGCCGCCCGGCGCCACAAGCCGCGCTTTTCCAGTTGCGTGGCCGTCGCCTGCAGCTGGCTAAGCTGGCTTGATTCTGCTGATTGGCCGCTGGACTTGCCGACCTGACGAGTATTCAGCACAAAGCGGTACCATCTGGAGTCTTCACGGCTTTTGCACCGGGCAATCCTCCCGCTCTCGATCAGTGAATTGATGATGTGGCGCAAATTCCGATCTGTAATGCAAAGAGCTTCGCTGATCTCTGCGGGGCTGGCCTGCGGGTTATCAAGTAGGTAATTGGCGACCGCGTTCTGACGTTCAATTTTACTTACCATGCTGGTATCCGGCCCCATACGGGGCCGACCTCCGTTAGCCAACGTATTCCGGTTTCATGTCGTCGAGCGTTACGCGGAACTGCTCGTAAAGTTCGTCGCCCAAGTGGCGGCGCGCGGCGGTGAGTGTCGCCTCAGCTTTTGAGAACAAGTCGGCCGCATCCGGTTCGCCGGCAGACGGCAGGGAGTTAATCGTTGCCTCGATTTTGTTCCGAGCATTCACCCGGTGATAACGTTGCGTGGCTTTGTTCTTGAGTTCGGTGAACAGTGCTGAGCCCAAAGTCGCCTTGGCCTGGTTAATGTCTTCGCCGACTGCTTTTGCCGCGTCCACATCTTCGGCAGAATCAATCCGGTCCCGGAATTCGTCAGCGATCGCATCAACATTCACGGTGGATTCCCGTGCGCTGATGGTGGTTGTGACGTTGTCACCTGAGATTTCTTTCAGGTTCACACGTTGTGGCGCCGGGTTAATCTCTTTCTCTGTACGCTGTTCAACTTCATCCGGGATATAGACACCCAGGATGACGGCAGGGCAATAGAGACGCGCCCAGTACTTGAGTGCCAGGTAGGCGATTTGTTGTTTCGGGTTTGAAATCCACAGCGGGGAATTACGAGTAATCACGCTGGAAAGGAAAACCGGCTCACCCCAGGTAATCTCGCTTTCACCGCGAATGACCGCGCCAACACGCACAGATAACCCTTCTTCATCGGCACTGGTCCAGCCGCGTACCATTTCTTTCTTGTCGTACGTCCCACCGCCTTTTGCAGGCTTCTTGACTATCTCTTCACGGCTGCTGGCGCATTTTGACCAGTCGCCTTCGTACTCATAGTGGAAGCGGCCCACGATTGCGTTTGAGCTCGAAATCACTGCGTTAACCAGTTGCGCTTCGTAACCCAACACGCCGTTGACCAGGTGTGTTTTCTGCGCCACGGCGTAAGGGTTCATACCCCACTGCATGGCCTGCATGATGATTGCCATGCAATCGGCAGGGTTGCCCCGCAGGTGTTCTGGAACCGTAACTGCGGCCTGCGCCATTAGCCCTGCAACGGATTGAAGCTGCGTTAATGCCTGAACGTTAAAAATTGCGTTACTGGCAGAGATAGTGGTTGGTGCCTGTTGTTCAGCGTTCACGATATTCATGTTTTCCATCATCATTCCCCTTATGCCAGGCGCAGCGCTTCAAGGCGGCGCTGGTCGAAGTCGTTCAGTTCGTCGGTGTAGTCGGCGGTGATTGGCGCTGGCCACTCGCCAGTATCAAAGCCGGTCGCGATAGCGCGCATCGCCTTGCGGTACTCCAGCATGCCCAGTTCCAGCAGCTCGGTAGAAGCTTCGATAATGGCGATCCAGTGGTAGTTCTCGTCTTTGTTAACGAAAATCCAGAAGAACTGGTCAAGTGCTGCGGTTTCGCAGTACATCGCTGCGCTCAGGTGGTAGTCGCGATCGATAATTTCCCGGTGCAGCCTGGCGCGCAGACCTTCCTGCTTTACGTTCCACATGCTGATGGTTTTCAGGTCGGCACCGATGCGCACACCGTCCAGGTCGATTTCCAGATCCGGACGCACACGGATTTCCAGCCCGGTTTCGTCGTCGAACCCGAAATAACTCACCTCAACAGCGCGGCTAGGGTGCGTCAGCAGCTTGCCGGCAGTCGGGTGCTGGAGCAGGGCTTTCTGAATGTTCAGTGCGGTGCGCAGTTGCTGGCGGGTGACCAGCACTTTTCCTTCCGGGTTTTCGCGCCAGGCATCCAGCAGTTCGTCGGCAAATACAGCGTCAGGATTAACGGATTTCACGGCCTGAATCAGGTCTGCTTTGGTACCGGAGACTTTCAACGGCTGATGCTTCTGCGCTTCCTGCGCGACCAGATCAGGGTTAATCACCGCCAGCTGCTCGAGCAGCGCGTCACGACTTCCGCTGGTTTTCACCTGCGGCGGCAGGGTGGCGTTGTATTCTTTGATGCAGGCTTTCATCGCCGTTGCGGTCTGCTTCTGACCTTCTTCAATACGCTGGAACTCAGCAGGCAGCGCCATGTAGCTTTGCCCGGTTTCTTCCAGTGACGCGCCCAGCGGTACCTGCGGCGGCAGGGTGGCGTTGTACTGTTCCAGAAGCACTTTGATGTCGTCGGCGGACAGCAGCGCTGGCAGGTTGGCGTTGTGCTCATCGATAAACGCGCGGATCGTTGCCGTCGTGGTGAATGCGCCTTCCGGGATTACCGGTTCAACGCTGAATTCGGCATCCAGCAGTTCAGGCTGCAGGGCCAGTGCATGCACCAGGTTGCCCATATCAAGCACCGGAGAGCGTTCTTTCGTGATTGTCTTCTCGACGTGGCGCGCGTTGAAGTACATCAGGGACACGCGAGCATCTTTCACCTGCGTGGAGCTGATGCCGTTGGCAGCGTGATAAACCTCGTTCGGCAGGCCTTCGTAACGTCCTGGCCCGAAGAAAGCAGGGTATTCGGCAACCGGTTCTGACTGATTCCCTTCTGGTTCGTCCTGATTCACTTCTGGGCTGTTTTGATGCGCATTTTGATCTTCCTGATGCACAGAACCGTCATTTTGATTCACGTTTTCCGGTTTTTGGTTAACATCTGCCGCTTCATGGTTCGCCAGGCTCGGTGCCGCGGCGGCCAGAATTTCCGCGTTGCTGCCTCCTAGTTCACGCGCATCAGCTTCTTCTTTCAAATCCGCTTCCATTGCTGCGTAGGTAGCATCGCCAACAACGGGACCGCATTCCGGACAGTGGCCGCCACCGACAGCGCCGCAGCCAGTACACACGATTTCCGCTACGGTATCTGTCTGCTGATCATCTTCCACAGCACCTTCGCCTGCTGATATCGCATCGTTAGTTTCGCCTTCGGCGCGCTCAGTCTCTTCCATCTGCTCATCGCTGGTGGTTTCCTCGGTTGGTTTTGCTGGGGAGTTCATTAGGTTATCGATGGAGAACATGCCATTCCCCATGTTGGCGATTTTAGGCTGTTCGGCTGCTGCCAGCGTCTCAACTGCTGGTGATGCGTGGTTGCTTTCAATCAGGTTAGCGTTGATATACGTCTGCAGGCTGACAGGGAAGTGATGCGCGTTCTCGGCGGCACCGCGGATAAGTGCGAAAATTGCTGCACGCGAATAATCCAGGATGCCGGCGCATTTGCGCAGGGCCGCGGACCACTCTTTGAATGGGCTTTCTTTCTTGCTGACGATCTCTTTAGCCCGGCGATGAATTGAACCCGGAATATTGTAGATGTCGAAATCCATTGGCAAAGTGGCCAGTGCGATCTCTTCGTCCAGCGTATCCAGGGTATGTTCGTAATCGGGGTTTCGGTCTGTCTTATTGCCGCCGCCAGCATTGGTTCCTGTATCGGTGCGCTGGATCTGCGCTACACGGTTTCCCTTTTGCCACTCTTTCACCAGCAGGCCGCGATCGATGTATTCGGTACTAACCCACGCTTTAACGAACTGAATAAAGTGGTTCAGTTCATGGCGCTGTGTCTGTGGCAATGCCTTTTGCACTGCGTCGGTCAGCTTCCAGAGAGCTGGCATGTCGTAGGCTTTAACTTCCGGCGCGTTTTCTACAGCCAGCAGCAGGTTCTGAACATAGGTGTTATCCATGTCCATTTCTAATGCTGAAAGCTCTTTACGGCGTGGGATGCTGATGTGGTAAACATGGCCTGTTTCGGCGCACAGCTGCGCCAGCAACTGGATACGGAAAGGCATAGTGACCAGTTGGAACTCGGCGTTCTCGTCGTCGGAGTATTCAACCTTGCGGTCGCCGTTCTCTTCGGCCATCAGCTCAGTGGTTAAATCGTTGTCTGCAACGTCTTCCTGGTGGAAAGTGTCCTGCGGCGCCGCGCCGGGTTTCAGTTGCCATGTGCGCTGGTCTTCGGCCAATTCGTAGCGTTCGCACCAGGTAAAATCAACCACACCTTCTTCCGGCAGGTCGTTAAACACAGGGAAGTCAGTACGGATTGGCTTCTGGTAATCCTTGCCGCGACCGGTCTCAATTCCGGCATCTTCCAGATCAACATCGAGCTGAAGATTGGCGCGCGCTTCTGATTTCGCACTGCGCCAAATCACTGCATCTTTCTTGCCGGATTTCTGAGTGGCCTTAACCACATTAAAGAATTCCATGTGAGATCCTCTTTTTTGGGTGTTAGAATCCCCGGGCCATTGGTGGCGCCCATTGGGTGTGTTCATTGGTTTTGGTAATTTCCGGTGTTACTTTGGTCGGTGTCACCGGACGTACTGGCCCGCTTCGGCGGGTTTTTACGTTATGACTCGTGGGCCATCTGGTCGTATGAAGAACAACGTACGCAGCAGTAATCGCGTTCTTCGTGCTTCAGCTGCGCGCCGTGGATCAACGTCAGCGTGTTTTTCACTTCTTTTCCCTGCTCAATTGGCTTTCCGCAGTGGCGGTAAGCGCATTTCTTCTCCTGCATAACTCCCCCGTTAATGGCTAAGGCCATTCCCCAGACCGTTTAAATAAACCTCAACCAGCAAATCTTTGGTGTAGGTCCGCTCAATGCCGCGATGCAGATACAAACGACCTCGAGCGTTGGCTGATGCAGTCCAGGTTGAGTCGTTGTGCTTGACGAGCATTCCCGGCTGAACTGCGCCGCGGTTTACCGTCTGGGTACCGTAGTGCTGATGAACCATGCTGATTCCCTCTCGTTTGCCCTTGTCGCCAGGCTGGCGGAACGTTGTTGAACCTTATGCGCGTTTGTTTTCGCGATGAGGTGATAATGTACTATAAGTTCATTGATGTAAAGTACCAATAGTACATTAATTGTCAATGGGAAGTTCAAAACGCATAACAATATGAACTTTAAGATGATTTATTTTTGTTTGAGGCGCGTGCTATGCTCAAAAAAAAAACAGGAGGCTACATGAGACCGCCGATCACAAAGGAAGAAGTCGAGTTACTGATGCAGGATATGGAGATGCTGGCAGAGCAGCAGATGGTTGGACTGGAGGCGTTCGAGGCTCTAAGACTGCTGGAGATGCGCAGACAGACCGGTAAGTTGGAGACTATAAAGCGATTGATATCGCATGGGAAGGAATAGGGCACAAAAAACCCGGCTCGGTGGCCGGGTATGGTTATTTGATTATTTCTTTTATAAATACTTCTTTTGGTTGGTATTTTTTATCAGAGGATTTGAGTTGATACGTTATTGTTATATCGGCCCGCACAACAAATTTACCTGCAAAGTCTGATGGTTTTACATTGGGACCAAGTACCATATTTACTCTTCGATCTATCAATCCAGGGATAACGGCAGCCCAACCTTTTTCTGGATTATCGAGGTCTAATGCACGGATTTCAACATCCACATCAGAGTGATCCTGAGTATATGATTCTGGAGTGAACACAACTTCAGTTGGGGCTTTTTTAATGGTTTCAGCAGGAATTGTCACCGTGCCGCCACCTGTGCCTATAACCATCGTAGATTCTTCATCAGTCCTAGCTGGCGCAAGTGTTTTAATGGAGTTTTTGGCTAGAGTCTTTTTATTGGTGACAGTGCTTTCTATGATGGACTGAAGGCGCTCAGGTGAAATATTAGCCTCACCAGCACCAATATTGATGATCGTATTGTTATTTGCTTCAAAGTGGGAGGTGTTGTTTGGCGCCATAGCCTTAGTTGCCAGAACTAGGCCATAGCCAACGAGACCAATAACAACAGCACCAACGAGAGCGTTTCTCATTTTCCCATTCCCGAGCTTTGCATGTGCGCCAGCAAGAAACTTATCCAGTTCTTCTTGGCTGCCAAAGAGGAGTTTAATAACAATATCTTCATAGAGGCTTCCTGCTTCTAATCGGGCGACATGCACCGACATATCAAGAATGTTAGCCCCGGTCAGTTCCTGCAAAACACCTTCTGATTGTTTTACGATGGCTTCCCACCCTTGAAGGGAGGTGATCACGTCTTTGATGCTTACAGGTTCTTTAGTTGAATAATATATGTTTTCGGTAAAGGTTAAAGATAATTCTTGGGACATCCTGAGCCCTCGTCGGTTCTGTCGATTTGCTGTGTAATGTTAAAGTTTAACTACCCATGCTTCCTGTACGTCTGGGACGTTACTCGATTGCCACTATGCACCCGGCGTGACATACCCACCTACGATGAACCACGTAAGAAACACTACTGCAACGATGAACACTATCACTGGAAAGGCGATTCCAATTCTCATAAAGACACCTGTCTATCCATGTTTTCTATACGTCTGCGGCATGCTGCCGATTACCTTTCCGAACACGAAGATTTTGTTCATCTCTTCCTTTTCAATCGGTTCCCATGGTCGATAGGTAGGGTTGTCAGAGATAACCAATAGCTTGTCTTTCATCTTTTGCAGGCGCTTGACATGGGATGTGTCGTCGTAGATGAAGGCATAAATGCCATCACCATCAAAGTGTTGAATGCTGATATCAACAAACAGCAAATCACCGGGCTCGATGGTGCCGGACATGCTGTCACCACGGACGTTGATGATGCGGATCTGTTCCTGCTTACGGCCGTTAAACATCTGGCGGGCATCTTCAACGGAGTATTCCACGGAGCGCAATACCTCCACGAACTCACTATTGATCACGCCAGGCCCCGCACTAACAGAGACATCAAGAACATCTATGCGAAATGTTTCTGTCGATTTCGGCAGTCGCCTTTCCCCGATGCCATCATCTGGGGTGTCGCCTAACAGGTAAGTTGAAGTTGTACCAATACTCGCGGCAAGCTCTTGCAGCTTCCCACGTCTTGGAATTGATTCCCCGTTAAACCACTTGCTTACGGCTTTTGGTGTCAACTTCATCTTTTTGGCTATTTCAGCCTGACGACCATGAACCGGTAAACCAGCTTTATCGCAGGCCAGCGCTAGCCTATGGGAAAAGTCTTTTCGCGCTTTTTCTTCCTGAACCATAGGTTCAATCATAATATCTCTTGCGTGAACTATCAGTTCCGGCATAGTATGTACTTACAGTTCATATTGAGGGTTAAAAAATGCAACCAACCAGTCTTGGCGAAATCATTAAATTGATTCGCGTACCCGTGGTCGCCAAAGCATGTGAGCGGACTCCGCGAGCAATTTACAAATGGATCAATAGCGGCTGCTTGCCACGCACTGATTACACCGGCGAGACGGCTTACGCATCGAAAATTGCTGAAGCTTCAGGTGGTCGCTTCACCACCACCCAAATTCTTGAAATCAGCAAGCCAAAAGCAGTCTGACCGGCACTTTAACCACGAAAGGGAAAGGTCATGCAATCACTTACGTTTCAAAATAATAACACTGCGATGGATAGG
This sequence comes from Kluyvera ascorbata ATCC 33433, assembly GCF_000735365.1. GTDB lineage: Bacteria > Pseudomonadota > Gammaproteobacteria > Enterobacterales > Enterobacteriaceae > Kluyvera > Kluyvera ascorbata. Next base: position 30,679 of record NZ_JMPL01000029.1, read on the forward strand.
CGATTGATATCTCAGAATCAGCGTAAGACCGTCTCTAGTGATAGCTTTAGCCACCACGCAGTTTGCTCAGCTGTTCGTGCCTGGGCTGCATCAATTAACAATCAGGACTTCGTTACTGGGCTGATTGTCGAAGAATGGGAAAGCCAGGGTGGAGATGCTCTGGACTTCCCTGATGATCTGAGCCGTCGCCGTCAGAAGCTATTCCGCTGGCTCGACGGTACCTCCATGTCGGCACAGCGAAACATCCAGCTGCTAACCCCAGCGATCCTTGCGGTTCTTCCGCTGGAATTCCGCAACCGGCTGTTGCCAGAGGACAGCATCATGGCCCGCCTTGCGCGTCTCGAGAAAGAGACCAGCGAAGCCAAGGTTGCCATCGCTATGGGCGCGCCAAAGCATCAGAAGCTGAAGGAATTGAGTGAAGGGATTGTCGAGATGTTTCGCGTGGATCCTGATCTAACGCTACCGCTAATGACGCTGGTGACTTCAATGCTGGGGGTTGTATGACGGTATTAGAAAAGGCGAAAGCCGCGGTGCTTGAACACCAACGGCTTTCAGGTGCAAAAACGGTAGGTAATTGCGGAGATAAGTATGTCAAACACCGCTGAAATATTCAAATTTCCCGCGCAGTTGGGAAAACAGGAGAGTCGCATGGCTGAACTGGAGAACGGCTATTTGCGTTTAGCCAACCAGATTCAGGATGCCCTGTGTATTGTTGAGCTATCAGGCCGTGAGTTCCGCGTGCTGAATGCTATCGTTCGCCTGACCTATGGCTGGTCTAAAAAGTCTGACCGTATCGCCAATAGCCTAATTGCAGACAAAACGACGCTGAAGGTAAAGCACGTCTCTGAGGCTGTTCTGAGCCTTGCCTATCGGAACATCATCATCCTGCGCCGCATTGGACAAACCAGATACATAGGGATTAATACCTGCCTGGATAAATGGGCTTATACCAAGCCAAATTGCATGAAGTGTCCGGCGGCGTTCCCGGCTGCTGAAGTTGAAACCTGGGTTATTAACGCCCCTGAATTCATGATTTGCAATCCCCAGAATCAGGGAGAGGTATCCCCGAAAACAGGGATGGCTATCCCCGAAAACAGGGATGGTGATTTCACCCCTCCAACCATCCCCGAAAACAGGGATGGTTATCCCCGAATTCAGGGAACGCTATCCCCGAAAACAGGGAACACCAAAGACATTCTTCCAAAGACAAATATAAAAACATATCTAACCCCCTCTAATCCCCCAAAGGGGAAGGTGAAGTTTGACCCGCTGACAATCCCTGTTCCTGAGTGGCTTGATTCTGAGTCATGGGGTGAATGGGTTGCTTATCGCCAGCAATCTGGCAAGGCCATCAAGACCGAAATGACGGTCACCAAGGCTTTCAAACTGCTGAAAGCCTGCCTGGACGAAGGCCATAACCCGGTTGACGTGATCAACACCAGCATCGCCAACGGGTACCAGGGATTGTTCAAGCCGAAGTTTGCTCTCGCTGAGCGCAAAGCGGGCCGGGATGTGAATCACATTTCAGAGCCAGATAAAACCATCCCAACCGGGTTCAGGGGGTAACAGTGAAAAATATTGTTAATTCCGGCAGCGCCCTTGAGCGCCTGAAGAAACTCATTCCGCCAGGCGTACAGCCGAAGTTCACCAGCGCAGCTGAGCTGCTGGCGTGGCAGCGGGAAGAGGGGCTGAAGCATTGCGAGGAACTTGGCCGCCTGAACCAGAAAGCGCGTACCGAGAAAATCTTCGGTCGTTCTGGTATCCAGAGCCTGCACCGCAGCTGTACGTTCGCCAACTACGAAGTATCCAGCGAGCAACAGCGCAAGGCGTACACCATGGCGAAAAGCTATGCGCAGAACTTCGGGGCTGGCTTTGCAAGCTTCGTGTTCAGCGGCGGCCCGGGCACCGGCAAAAACCATCTTGCCGCGGCGATTGGCAACCATCTCCTGGCTGCTGGCCATACGGTTCTGGTTGTCACCATTCCGGATCTGATGCTCCGGGTTCGCGAGTGCTACGACGGCGGTCAGTCGGAAGCCTCTCTGCTGGATGACCTCTGCAAAGTTGATCTGCTGGTGCTGGACGAGGTTGGCATTCAGCGCGGCAGCAGTGGCGAAAAGGTCATTCTGAATCAGGTTATCGATCGCCGGCTGTCGTCGATGAAGCCTGTTGGCGTACTGACGAACCTGAATCATGCAGGGCTTCAGGATGCACTGGGGCTTCGAATTATCGACCGCTTAACCATGGATAACGGCATCTGGGTGAACTTTGACTGGGCCAGTTACCGCAAGAACGTATCGCATCTGAGGGCTGTGAAATGAGCATAGTCAAAACTCACACCGGAATAGTGATCACCAAAGACGGGCCGCTGCGTAAAAAACTGCACGAAACGAAAAGCATGTGGTGTGCCGGGAAGAACGAGATGTACCACAAAGATACCGGGCGTCGTCATTTTGGCGAATTAACTCGCCGCCGATTGCTGCTGGAAACGATTGAAAAAATCGGGAGCGAATCATGAGTGAAGTCATCGAGAAGCAGACGAATAAAGCGATCGCAATTATCGCCGAGTACATCCAGCGCGCGAGCAAGAACGAGCAGTTACAGGAGGCAAAAACACGCCTCGATAAGAAAGTCGTTTTATTTTCCGATGATGAGAACTGCGACCTTGGCAAGTTGATGACTGCGTTTGTACCGGCGATGACCAGTCACACCAGGGAGAAGTTCTTTGAAGAAATCGCAGTAGCACTGGAAGGAGCGCAGGCATGAAACCAACATACGAACAGCTTGAGCAGCAGCTTGCTGCGGTGGTAGCGGAGGCCGCAGGTCTGAAACAAGCCATCACCACTCACAGCCAATCAACCCACTTCTGCGAAGTATGCGGGAAGGATGACCCATGCAGTACAGATGACGTTTGCTACGCGCTGAATGAAACCCCGGCAACCGACGCCGCCATTGCAAGCATCCAAGCTCAGGGCGTGGAGATGTTCTCCCGTTCATTGCGCGGTGAAGCAGAAATAACAAGAGCATGCACATTTAAGCCGGTTCAGCAATTTGAAGAGTTCGCAACTCGCGCTGATGAGTTCGCCGCCCAGTTACGCCAAGGAACCGAGCATGAGTAATTTACTTCCATGTCCATTCTGCGGAGGTGTAGCGCACGTAGCCAGTGAGGCAGACAATCCAGAATATGGTTCAGGTGGTCGATTCTATTTTGTGCGCTGCGGTACGTGCAGTGCTCAATCCGGTAGCAAGTATGTAGGACCAGGCAATGACTGCCCGATATTTTATTCAGAAGTTAGGGCGGAGTGGAATCAGCGAGCCAAGCAGGAGGCCCAATGAACGATATCACCGCACTGATGGCGACCATGAAAGCGGCAGCAGAGAAAGCGACACCCGGAAGCTGGAGAGCATTCCAATACCACGACGGGCGATGTGGTGTTGGTGGAGGCCATGACGCTGAAATTATGGTGTGTGAGCACATCAGTAAAGAGCGTCCGCATGATGCGGAGTTTATTGCAGCTGCCAACCCAGCGAACGTCCTGGCGCTGGTAGAGGCACTGGAGAAGGCGCGGCGTGCTAACGCAGCACAGGATGACCATATCAACCAGCAGCAGGACCGCATTGATCAGCTGGAGAAAGGCCACCGGGAAGCCGCAAAGCAAATCAACTCATGGCGTCGGCTGGCGAAGCAGAATATTGACGAGCGTGAAAAAGATATTTCTGAGCTGGAAGCTTCCCGCCAGCGCATCGCCGAGCTGGAGTCCCGCACCGTCACCGTGAAGCTGCCAACGCGTATAGACAACATCGATTTACGCTCTCCGCTCGAGGTTGAGGATATGTGGATTTACAGACTCAAAAATGCGCTGGCCGCCGCTGGCATCCAGGTTATCGAAGGAGAAGGACAATGAGCTTATTGCCTGTAACGCACGACGAGCTTTGCCTGATCGCATGCCGGTTCCTGCAAAATAACGGCTTCAAAGTCGCTTTCCATGACCGGTTCCGTGCATGGACACCCTACGGCGAACAGGCTGATGCTATCGGTTTTCGCAACGGCGCTAGCTGCCTGATAGAGGCTAAATGCTCTCGCTCTGACCTGTTAGCTGACCGTAAGAAACCTTTCCGGATTAATCCCGAGAAAGGCATGGGTGATTGGCGTTTTATGATTAGTGAACCAGGGATTGTGAACGTTGAGGACTTACCGCCGGGATGGGGATTGCTTCACGTCGTCAAAGGTAGGGTTAAGAAGGTGCATGGCTGGCCCGGTAACGGGTTGTGGGTTAATCGGGACAGCAAGCCATTTCAGGCCAACAAGCAGGCCGAATGCGACTACATGTTTAGCGCGCTCCGGCGCATGGATTTGCGCGGTCACCTGAAAGAGGTTTATGACGGCGTAATAGTCAACAAGCCAGAGGGAAATGCAGCATGACATTCAACTTAACAGACCCAGCCAACCATCCAGCAAATGACCGACTGACAGATGAGCGGCTTATCCTGGTACGTGACACGCTACAGCGCACGCTCACGTACAAAAACGGCAGCACCCAGGACTATGTCACCGCCGATGCGATAAAAGCGATAGACGAGCTTCTGGAGCGTCGTAAAGCCGATGCTGATAAATCGTCTGAGGTGAAATAGTGGATCCATTACTCGAGTACGCCTGTAAACGCGTCATTGAGCTGGAAGGTCTGCTGCTGGTGGAAGTACCTGAAACCGTCTGGCCTGCCGAAGTGGGTATGGTCTTATCTCAGGTTGAAGTCGCCGGGGAACTCCCGGCGCATCACCAGCGCCGCCTGCAGCACCATATCAATCGTATGTGGCTGGAAAAAATGCCGATACCGTCAATCATCGCCGCGGCGCGTTCGCTGGCCACTGCTATGGAGAAATACGCGTGATTCATTCTGAAATCATTGTTGATAATTTTGCAGGTGGCGGCGGGGCATCCACTGGCATTGAAATGGCAACCAAGCGAAGCGTGGATATTGCGATCAACCACGACCCGAACGCTATAGCGATGCACACCACAAATCACCCTGATACGCTGCACTACTGCGAATCAGTGTTTGACGTCAATCCTACTGTCGCGACCGCTGGCCGCCCGGTGGGGCTGGCGTGGTTCTCCCCGGACTGCCGCCACTTCTCGAAGGCCAAAGGCTCGAAGCCAGTGGAGAAAGAGATTCGCGGTCTGGCGTGGATCGTTATTCGCTGGGCGCTGGCTGTGCGTCCACGCGTCATGATGCTGGAGAACGTGGAGGAGTTCAAAACGTGGGGGCCGCTGCTGGCGGCTGAAATGCGACCGGACCCGGAGCGCGCTGGTGAAACCTTCGAGGCGTTCTGCGGTATGCTGTCCGGCGGGATCCCCGCTGGGCATCCGGCGCTGGTGGAGTGCTGCGAGTTCCTGGGCATTGCCGCCGATGGCGAGCTGGCGCAGCAGCTGGTTGACGGGCTGGGATATGCCGTTGATCACCATGAGCTGCGGGCGTGTGACTATGGCGCACCGACCATCCGTAAACGGTTCTTCATGGTCATGCGCCGGGACGGGAGGCCGATTGTTTGGCCTGAAGCTACACACGGAGATCCAAAGTCGGCGGCAGTTCTTACAGGCAAGCTGGCTCAGTGGCGCACCGCGGCAGAATGCATCGACTGGTCAATTCCGGCCCCGAGCATATTCGACCGCAAAAAGTCTCTGGCAGAGAATACGCTGAAGCGCATCGCGCGCGGCATCCAGCGCTTTGTCATCGATTGTCCGACGCCGTTTATCGTGAAGTGCAACCACACCAGCACTAAAACGAGCTACGACTGTTTCCGTGGGCAGGCGCTGGCGGAGCCGCTGCAGACAATAACCAAAACACACGGCTATGCGGTTGCTGTTCCGCACCTGACGAAATTCCGCACTGGCGCAACAGGGCAGCGAGTTACCGAGCCTGTACCAACGGTGACCGCTGGCACATCGAAACGCCCTGGCGGGAATGGGCATGCACTCGGCGTGGTGGAGGCGGCGCTAACACCGTTCATGGCTGGCAACGGCGGCAGTGAGTACCAGGCGAAACCGCGCCCACTGAATAAACCTGCGCATACCATTCTCAAGCAATCCCGCGCCTGTCTGGTCACGCCGGTTATTGCCCGGCAGTTCGGCGCCAGCATCGGCCACCGGGCTGACGAGCCAAGCGCTACCATCACGGCTGGTGGCGGCGGTAAATCGCAGTTGGTGACGCCTACTCTGATTCAGATGGGGTACGGCGAACGCCCAGGACAGGAACCGCGAGTTTTGCAACTGGACAACCCGCTAGGCACCGTAACAGCCGGGGGCAATAAGTTTGCAACGGTGAGCGCGTTTTTGGCGAAGCATTACGGCGGGAATTATACCGGGCCGGGCGTCAGCCTGGATGAACCGGCGCACTCGGTCACTACCATCGATCACCATGCTGTTGTTGCCTCGCATCTGGTGAAGCTACGCGGAACATGCCGAGACGGGCAGCGCACAAACGAACCTATGCCGACGGTCACCGCTGGTGGCCAGCACGTTGGCGAGGTGAAAACCACGCTGGCAGCTGATGGGTATGACGAGCACCGCGCGCAGCAAACGCTGGCGTTCCTGCGGGAATACTGCGGCGAGGATTGCGACGGTCTGGTCACGGTTGACGGCATCACTTACCGCATCGTTGATATCGGAATGCGCATGCTGCAACCGCATGAACTGTACCGGGCGCAGGGCTTTCCGGAGTGGTACATCATCGACCAGGACTATAGCGGTAAAAAGTACGCGAAGGACAAGCAGGTTGCGCGCTGCGGCAATGCTGTGCCGCCGCCGTTCGCTGAGGCGCTGGTGAGGGCTAATCTGCCGGAGCTGTGCCAGTCGAAACAAATTGCAGCCTGACCTATAATCCCCTCAACCATGAGGGGATTTTTATACCACATGAAGAAATAACACCAGCTGAAAAATACAAAGCACAGAGGAAGCGGCATAGAAAGCATGTGCTTTAATCAGAAAAAGCAAATGCCGGGAGATTTGAAAGTGGGGAAGTGCCCTAGGTAGATGGTTACAGGTCCCCTTACGAGATGAGGGAAAAGAGAGAAAACTGCAGACTGATGTTGAATTGCTACACATAAACCAAACCAAGGAATGGTCAGGAAAGGTAAATATTCGCGGCGACAGGCCCGTTAAGACTGTTGATTCGACAAAACTCGACACGGAGTCCTGGTCTTAAGTGCTCGGATTTAGTGTGATAAACTGCTGAAATATGAAGTAGAACGTCTTTACGACCGTCTGATGGGGTAATGAAACCTTTGCCACTGATAGAGTCAAAGCTTTTTACAATTCCTGTCATTTTACGAGACAAATAGATTCCTTGTTAAAAATACGAGGCAAAGTATACACGTAAAAAATAAAAAGCTAATTATACTGCTTTATTTTGATAAGGACTCCTGGATGGCTAAAATAAAATTTGCTTATCAGTGATGGAAATGCATTAATGAGACGGTAAGTTTGAAATACAAACGTAACGTAAGACATTTTATCGAGCAGTCCTCATAGCCAGGCTCTATCGCTGATATCTCCTCTCTTTGAGTCCAACGTACAATACTATGCGTTTATTATAATTCTTAGATTAAAATACTCAAAAGGAGCTAGTATGTCTTCAAGAATAAAAGGTTTGGTTAAGTGGTACAACGAAGATAAAGGATTCGGCTTTATCTCTCCGATTGATGGAAGTAAAGATGTGTTCGTCCATTTCTCTGCCTTTCATGGTGATAATTTAAAAACATTGTTTGAAGGGCAAAAGGTTGAGTTTGCGATTCAACGCGGAGATAAGGGCCCGGCTGCAGCCGGTGTAATTCTTTGCGATAAATAAACATATACAGGCCTGCGATAACGATGATGGTTCATTCCTGAGTGGTCAGGCCTGCCTTAGGTGCGCATCAGATGCACACTCGAAACATCAGGTCAGTGCATTTTTACATTTGTATGAGTGTGCTGACCGATGTGATGAAGTGCAGGCTTGCTGCATGAAGAGTCTAAAAGCAGAAGCTAACTGCTTGTAAAATAATAAAGTGCGTAAGAGGCTAGGCTGCCTCCAAAAGCATCACTTCAACTTTATGGCACACAACTTTTTGCCAAATGAGTTAGTTAGAATAAGCAAACGACACTATTTGGCAATGGTTGTTTTTTAGAAGTGTTGTGAGGACTTGAACAACGTGTTGCAATATGGACAGACTAATTGAGAGCCTTTCTGTACTCTTATGAAACTATGCTCTGAGTTTTTTGAACAATTTGGGCATAAGCACTTGATTAGGTAATTTCGGTTTTGTTGCGAGTTTTTACGTCCGGACATAGGCATCTCCTGATTTACGGGAGTGCCACCATACACGGTTATTAAGATAGTTGCTTATGTTTTTTAGAATTTTGCACGAATATTACAATGTAAAATAATGCGGCTTTCTGAAGGCGAACAAACCAGCTGTCATTAAGAGGTATATTTTATCAGATTAAATATTCATTTCAGATGCCCATGTTGTCATGGGTCTCAATATCGAACGTCAATCTTTGATGTTTCAGAAAAAAATCCATTTGGTGCAAAGTGTATTTTTTGTAAAACAACAATGGTTTTTAATGAGTCGGTAAGCATCAAAGGTAAAATCCTTAGACTAGTCGAGTAAAGTCTTTATTGATTTCCTACTCCTGTCATTGACATGACTGTCGTTAGGAAAATAACCAATTGAGTCATGGTGCTAAATGAAAAGTGTTATCGTTTTTTTTAACTTCCAACCATGCAAAGTGATCTCCATCGTTGATGGCATTACGTCTATACGACAAGAATACCCAAATGGTGAGGAGACTTTTCTTCAAATTATGTCGGCAAATTTCCCTTCCCTGACAGGTGACCATGGGGTTGTGCATGTGGCTTCAGACAGAGAACTGAGTACTCAGGAAATTTTAGATGCAGCCAAAAAATTCTTATAATGCTTCCGTTATGCATCAATGATGGGTTATGAAGAACCCCAGTTCTCTGATTCGCATTTATTCCCGAATTATGGAAACCCGCCTCGGCGGGTTTTTACATTGATTTTCCATTATCACCTGTACATAATGTCAGTGTCAGCCTGAACAACTGACAGCCTTATGCGCCACGGAGAACCCCATGGCGCACGAACTACAGCTAATCAAGCAGTCCCCAGGAATCCTGATCTCCGCGACGCCAGAGACCAGAGAATTACTGCAATCCAAATTCAAGCTCGGCGATGTGTTAGTGGCCGAGTTCAAGCGGGTTCGTAACCCGGCCTTCCATCGACGCTTCTTCGCGCTGCTTAACCTCGGCTTCGAATACTGGGAACCTACCGGCGGCGCTATCTCGTCCAACGAGCGCAAACTGGTGACCGGGTTCGCTAATTTCCTGTCGACGTACGGCGGCAGCGCAAACGCCCTGCAGGACGCCGCTGAGCATTACCTCGAGCAGGTAGCTGGGCGACGCGTCACAAACGGCATCAGCCTCTGCAAATCATACGAAGCGTACCGGGCCTGGGTCATCATCGAAGCCGGGCATTACGACACCATCAAACTGCCTGACGGTTCACTCCGCAAACACCCCCGTAGCATCTCCTTCGCGAATATGGGCGAAATCGAGTTCCAGCAGCTCTACAAGGCCGCGCTTGATGTCCTCTGGCACTGGATATTGTCCAAGCCATTCCGTACGCAGGATGAGGCTGAGAACGCCGCTGCGCAGCTGATGAGCTTTGGGGGATGATACCGATGAAATACAGCTGGTTCCATCACACCGAATGCACCACCGAGCAGGCCGACGAGCTGGTGGCTAACTACCAGCGCCGCGGCGTCAAAGTCGAGCGCAGCCTGAATTGCGACAACATCACCTGGACCATCAGCGCGCAGCTGCCGGAAGGCGACAAAGCGCCGCGCCCGAGCCGTGTCTGGCAAAACAAGGCGTGGGGGTGAGCATGGCTAAGCTACCGCGCCGTAAGTGCGCCAACAAAGCATGCCGCCAGTGGTTCCACCCGACGCGCGATACGCAAACCGTGTGCGGTTACGAGTGCGCCAGCGCATACAGCAAAGAACAGACCAGAAAAGCCCGGGAGGATGCGCAGCGCAAGGAGGTTAAGCGCCAGCGCCAGGAGGCGAAAGAACAGCGGGCGCAGCAGGCCGAACGTCGCCAGGCGGTGAAGCCACTCAGCCACT
>NZ_JMPL01000030.1 GCF_000735365.1 Kluyvera ascorbata ATCC 33433
GCAGATTGATGCGCCGCGCGACCGCCAGGGTCGTTTGCACGTGAACGCAAATCTTCAGGTTGAAGGGCACGAAGACATTTACGCCACCGGCGACGTCGCCTACGCAGCCACCGACGATAAGGGCAACCATGCGCTGATGACCTGCCAGCACGCCATTCTGCTGGGCAAATTTGCCGGTAACAACGTGGCAGCAAGCCTGTTGAATGTCGCCCCGCTGCCGTATCGTCAGGAGATGTACGTTACCTGTCTGGATCTGGGTGCATGGGGTGCGGTGTACAGTGAAGGCTGGGATCAGCAGGTGAAGCTGACGCGTGAAGAGGCGAAGAAGCTGAAAGTGTCGATTGTCAGCGAACTGATTTATCCACCGAAAGCGGATCGTGCAGTGGCGTTTGAGATTGCGGACCCGCTGGCACCGTTTGTTTAGTCGGTAATGCCGGATGGAGGCTAACGCCTTACGCGTGTAGCCCGGGCGAGGCGTTTACGCCGACCCCGGGGCTGCTCGGTGCTCACCCTTGCGCCGTCCCCGGCGTCGCTTTGCTCGGCCGGGCTACATTGGGAAGGCGGAGTTACTCCGCCGTCCCCGCATAAATATCAAACCGATGCCCTTTGGTGACCACCGCATTCGGTGTCGCCACGTCCGCCAGCGGCGGCGCGTAATCCGGGCGTTTCACCACCACGCGTTTGGTTGCCAACTGACGCGCCGGTTCCAGCAGACCATCCGCATCCAGATCCGGTCCCACCAGCGACTGAAACACGCGCATCTCTTTTTTCACCAGCGCGCTTTTCTGCTTATGCGGGAACATCGGGTCAAGATACACCACCTGCGGACGCGGGGTGATATCCGTTAACGCCGTCAGGCTGGAGGCATGAATCAGCTGTAGCCGCTCCTGCAACCACGGGCCAATTTCCGGGTCGGCGTAGCCGCGCGCCAGGCCATCGTCGAGCAATGCCGCCACCACCGGGTTACGCTCCAGCATCCGCACGCGGCAGCCAACGGAAGCCAGCACGAACGCATCACGCCCCAACCCCGCCGTCGCATCCACCACGTCCGGCAGATAACCGCCTTTCACGCCCACGGCTTTCGCCACCGCTTCACCGCGACCGCCGCCGAATTTACGCCGGTGCGCCATCGCCCCGCCGACAAAATCCACGAAGATGCCGCCAAGCTTTGGCTCGTCGCGTTTGCGCAGTTCCAGATGCTCCGGCGTCATCACCAGCGCCATCAGGTTGTCGTCATCCTGTTCCAGCCCCCAGCGGGCGGCAAGAACAGATAAGGCGCCGTCTCCGGCGCCCGTTTCATCAAGTAAACAAATTTTCACGAACGAGTTAGCCCTTGATGCCGTAGTGCTCAAGCATCGCATCAAGCTGCGGTTCACGGCCACGGAAGCGTTTGAACAGCGCCATTGGCTCTTCAGAACCACCGCGGGTCAGGATGTTATCGAGGAACGACTGCCCGGTCTGACGGTTGAAGATCCCTTCTTCCTCAAAGCGAGAGAAGGCATCTGCTGCCAGCACGTCGGCCCACAGGTAGCTGTAGTAGCCTGCCGCATAACCACCCGCAAAGATGTGGCTGAAAGCGTGCGGGAAACGACCCCAGGTTGGACCTGGTACCACGGCGACCTGTTTCTTGATTTCGGCCAGCGTCTCAAGCACTTTCGCGCCCTGCTGCGGGTCATACTGGGCGTGCAGGCGGAAGTCGAACAGACCGAACTCCAGTTGACGCAGGATAAACAGCGCCGCCTGGTAGTTTTTCGCCGCCAGCATTTTATCCAGCAGTTCCTTCGGCAGCGGTTCGCCGGTTTCATAGTGGCCGGAGATAAACGCCAGCGCTTCCGGCTCCCAGCACCAGTTTTCCATAAACTGGCTTGGCAGTTCGACGGCATCCCATGGCACCCCGCTGATACCGGAAACACCAGCGGTTTCGATGCGGGTCAGCATATGATGCAGGCCGTGACCAAACTCGTGGAACAGGGTGATCACTTCGTCATGGGTAAACAGCGCCGGTTTGCCGTTCACCGGGCGGTTAAAGTTACAGGTCAGGTAGGCGACCGGTTTTTGCAGCGTGCCGTCGAGTTTACGCATCTGGCCGACACAGTCATCCATCCACGCCCCGCCGCGCTTGTGCTCGCGGGCGTACAGGTCGAGGTAGAAGCTGCCGCGCAGTTCGTTGCTTTCGTCATACAGCTCGAAGAAGCGCACTTCCGGATTCCAGACGTCAACGTCGGTACGCTCTTTGGCGGTGATGCCGTAAATGCGCTTAACCACTTCGAACAAACCGTTAACGGCTTTGTTTTCCGGGAAGTACGGGCGCAGCTGCTCGTCGCTGATGCTGTAGAGGTGCTGTTTCTGTTTTTCGCTGTAGTAGGCGATATCCCACGGTTGCAGTTCATCAACGCCAAATTCGGCTTTAGCGAAGGCGCGCAGCTGGGCCAGCTCTTTTTCACCCTGCGGACGGGCACGTTTGGCCAGATCGGTCAGGAAGTCGAGCACCTGCTGTGGGTTTTCCGCCATTTTGGTGGCGAGCGATTTAAAGGCGTAGCTTTCAAAGCCCAACAGCTGAGCCAGCTCGTGGCGCAGCGCCAGAATTTCTTCCATCACCGGCGTGTTATCCCACTTCCCGGCGTTCGGTCCCTGGTCGGAGGCGCGAGTGGAGTAGGCGCGGTACAGTTCTTCACGAAGCGCCTGGTTGTCGCAGTAGGTCATCACCGGCAGGTAGCTTGGGATATCCAGCGTCAGCAGGTAACCTTCCTGCTCTTTGGCTTCAGCCTGGGCTTTCGCCGCGGCCAGCGCGCTTTCCGGCATGCCGGAAAGTTCAGATTCATCGGCAACCAGCTTGCTCCAGCCCATGGTGGCATCGAGCACGTTGTTGCTGTACTGGTTGCCAAGCTCTGACAGACGCGTCGCAATTTCGCCGTAGCGCTGCTGCTTCTCTTTCGGCAGACCGATGCCGGACAGTTCAAAATCACGCAGCGCGTTATCGACCGCTTTTTTCTGTGCGGTGTTCAGCGTGGCGTAGTTATCGCCATCACGCAGGTCGCGGTAGGCGTTGTAAAGCCCTTCGTTTTGACCGACCCAAGTGCTGTATTCCGACAGCAGCGGCAGCGTCTGCTCATAGGCTTCACGCAGCTCCGGGCTGTTTTTGACCGAGTTCAGGTGGCTCACCGGCGAGAAAATACGCCCCAGCACGTCGTCCACTTCCGCCAACGGCTGGCAGAGGTTTTCCCAGCTATACGGCCCGCCCTGCGCCACTACGCGTTCCACATTCTCACGACAGTCGTTCAGTGCTTTGGTCACGGCAGGGACAACATGTTCGGGCTGAATCTGGGAAAACGGCGGTAGGTCGAAGGGGGTCAGTAATGGATTGGTCATATGCGCAGTCCTGGTCTAAGAAAGAAATGAAGCGCTCATCGGCGCTTTAGCGATAGATCTAGAATGGGGGATAGTTGGGGGAATTTCAATGATAGTGGGCACTCATTTCACCGACGTTGTAAACGATGCCGAACAGCGCAACTACCAGTAAAAACAGCGCGGAGAGGCGTTCTAGGCGAAGCGCATACTTTCCTGACAGCAAGCGTTGAACCGTCAGGATATAGAGCGACAACACGGTAACATCAAACACCACCCACACCAGCGAGAGCGTCAGCATGCTCAGCGTGAAGTCCTGCGTGACGGCAATAAACTGTGGGAAGAAGGCGACAAAGAAGAGAATGTCCTTCGGGTTTGAAATACCAATAAGAAAGCCCTTCAGCAGGCCGCCGCGCGCAGGAGTCATCTGCACCTCCTGCGCCTTGTGCATCAAGCTGCTGATGGCGCTCCAGCCGATATAGAGCGAGCCCGCCATCCCCAACAGCGACAGCATGACCGGCGACAATGCCACCACGCCGAGCAGCATCAGGGCTGCCAGCACAATCAGCACCAGCGACGCGGCGTTAGTGCCTATCACCGTGATAAACGCCCGGCGGCTGCCTTCCCGCGCGGCGGTTCCCGTGACCAGCGCCACCACCGGGCCGGGCGTTGCCAGCAGCAATAATACCGCCAGCATATAGGCGGCAAGTAACGTCAGATTCATGGTTTATCCTTAAGGTAGGTCGGATAAGGCGTTTACGCCGCCATCCAACAATCGGCGACAGCATGCCGGATGGCGCTTCGCTTATCCGGCCTACAACGTAACACCCATTATTCGGCGCGGGTCGCGCATTGAAAAACGGAAAAAACTACGCTTCAATGTGAGTAAAACTCACAATAGAACATCACCATGTCGCTACCGCCGCTGTACGCACTGCGCGCTTTTGAAGCCGCTGCTCGCTTAGGCTCCTTCAGCAAAGCCGCTGAATTACTCAACGTGACGCCCGGCGCGGTGAGTCGTCATGTCCGCACGCTGGAGCAATGGTTCGACTGCGCGCTCTTTCAGCGCCACGGGCCGCGCGTCACCGTGACCGACGCCGGACAAACGCTGGCGGCACAGCTCGGTGAGGGCTTTCAAAGTCTGGAGCGAGCCTGCGAGGCATTTGGTCATCGTCGTCGCGAGCTTCGCCTGAAAGCACCGTCCACGCTGACCATGCGCTGGCTGCTGGCAGCACTTCAACCGCTCACCTCACCGCAAATTGCGCTCTCCAGCGTGTGGATGGATACCGATACGGTTGATTTCAGCCGGGAACCCTACGACTGCGCCATTTTGCTGGGCGACGGCCAATTTGGTTCCGGGACACAAAGTCAGTTGCTGTTTGAAGAGTGGCTGATACCTATCTGTGCCCCCCGGCTCACCGCACAGGCCAGGGAAAATCTCGAGCGCTGCGAGCTGATTCACCCCTCACCGGATCGCCGCGACTGGCGGCGCTGGCTAAAACGGACAGGGCAATTCCCAACGCTGAATACCGCACGCGGTAAGGTGTTCGATACCCTTGAGCAGGGCTATCTGGCCGCCATTGGTGGGCATGGGGTCGCCATTGGTGATCTGCTATTGAGCCAGGAGGCGCTCGCCAGCGGTCTGCTGACGCTGCCCTTTAACGACGCCGTCGCTACCGGGGATGGTTATTGGTTGGTGTGGCCGAAGGCTTCGGCGCAATCGCCGGAGATTGAAAAGCTACATGTACATTTAAAAAAGGCGATACCGCAGCCGGTACCGCCTTCCCTCAACATGCTGCGCTAATTAGTGCGGCTTTTTCGCCATTTCATAGGCGGCAGGCAGGTTCAGACGCTGCCAGAACTGCTGGTCAGCGGTGGTGCCTGACAGCGGATAACCCGCCGGCAGCGCGCTTTTCACCATCAGCGCGCGACGCTGCGCGGCAGAGAGATTCGGCAGCGCCGCTTCCAGCAGTACTTCAGCGCCCTGCGGCACCGTGATGGCCTGCTTCTCACCCTTCTGCTGCGGCAGGTCGTAGGTCATGGTAAAGCGGTAGAAATCGCGCATCGCCGGGTCGCGGTACGGGTCATCTTTACCCGCTGTTTTCGCGCATTCAGCCAGCGTCGTGCCGCACTCTTTCTCCAGCGCCGCGCGCAGTTGGTCGCGGGCTTCGTTAAACAGCGCGCGGAACTTCGCGTCGTTCAGGTAGTGGGCGACGTTACGCTGCGCCACCATGCGGGAGCCCATGACGTCCAGCGGATAGTGCACGCCGAGTACGATACGCGAGTAGCCATAGCGCGCGCCGCGAGTCACCAGCGCGTCAAAACGCTCGGGGATCATCTCCGCCATCAGCAGCGCGTCGGTATAGCCGGTATTGGTATGGCCGCTTGGGAATGAGCCGCCGTCGGCGGTATACGGATGGTTATCTTTAATCACCACATCGTCCGGCACCAGGTGAATGGTGTTGCCCTGAATCAGGAACGGACGCGGGTTATTGAAGTGTTTTTTCGCCGCGCTGGTGCTCACTTCGGAGGCTTTAATCAGCGCTGCCGCTTTGCTGAGCTCACCTTTGTCATAGGCCGCGATAAACGCTTTGCCCAAACGTGGCCCCATTGCATCGCTCAGGAAGTAAAGGTGGTTGATGCCTTCCGCATCCGCCAGCGCCTGGTGGCGGGCAGTTTGGGTCGCATCACGGTTAATATCGGTCACCGTCGCCAGGTTCTGCTTCACTACCGTCTCAGGCAGGGCGCTGAATGCCGAGAGCAGTTCGATACCGGCCTGCTGGTTGGCTTTAGTCTGGAAGTCATAGCCGCTGGCCTTGAGCCAGGCTTTATCGGCCTGCGTTTTGCTCTGCTTCGCTTTTTCCAGCTGGTCGCGAGTGAGCGTCGGCGCGTCGCCTTTCAACGCCGCACGCAGCACCGTCAGCGATTGCCCTTCCAGCGCGTCAAACGCCGGACTGACCGCCGTTGGCGTCACGGTGTTAGCGATTGCCGCCGCCTGATTGACGGAAACGTCTTTTGCCAGTACCGGCATTGCCAGCGCCATCGCAGCGGCTAGCAGTGTGATTTGCAGTTTCATTATTTTCCTTTTATTCAAACAATTACCTTGCCTGCCGTTGACGCTAAACCCGTCGCTTGACGTTTTTATGACACGTTCACGTTTTGCAACAGTATTGCCACAAATGGAAACGACGCAGCGCTACAGCGGTAATCTGCGCGGATCTGCGGTAAACTGTCAGCTATCTTGTTTAATTCCCGGAATATCCGCATCCATGCTCAGTTATCGCCACAGCTTTCACGCAGGCAACCACGCCGACGTTTTAAAACACACCGTTCAGAGTCTGATCATTGAATCGTTGAAAGAGAAAGAGAAACCGTTTCTCTATCTGGACACCCACGCCGGTGCAGGCCGCTATCAGCTGAGTGGCGAGCACGCCGAAAAAACCGGGGAATACCTGGAAGGAATCGCCCGTATCTGGCAGCAGGACGACCTGCCGGAAGAACTGGTGCCGTACATCTCCGTGGTGGAACACTTCAACCGCACCGGCCAGCTGCGCTACTACCCTGGCTCCCCGCTGATTGCCCGCCAGCTGCTGCGCGAGCAGGACAGCCTGCAAATGACCGAGCTGCACCCGAGCGATTTTCCGCTGCTGCGCTCTGAATTCCAGAAAGATAACCGCGCCCGCGTTGATCGTGCCGACGGCTACCAGCAGCTGAAAGCCAAGCTGCCACCGGCTTCTCGTCGCGGCCTGATCCTTATCGACCCGCCGTACGAAATTAAAACCGACTACCAGGCGGTCGTGAGCGGTATCAACGATGGCTACAAGCGTTTTGCCACCGGCACCTATGCCCTGTGGTATCCGGTCGTGCTGCGCCAGCAAATCAAGCGCATGATCCGCGACCTTGAAGAGACCGGCATTCGCAAAATCCTGCAAATTGAGCTGGCGGTGCGTCCGGACAGCGATCAGCGCGGCATGACCGCTTCCGGCATGATTGTTATCAACCCGCCGTGGAAGCTTGAAGCACAGATGAACAACGTGCTGCCGTGGCTGCACAGCAAGCTGGTTCCGACAGGTACCGGTCATACGCTGGTAAACTGGATCGTGCCGGAGTAATTGCAGGCATCGGTGGAACCTATCAGTTTCAGGTATACAATCGCGAGTATTTTGACGGGGAGCATGAGGCTCACCCACTCAACAATAAACATTCAGGAGCGGCCATGACCAAACATTACGACTACATCGCCATTGGCGGCGGCAGCGGCGGTATCGCCTCCATTAACCGTGCGGCCATGTATGGCCAGAAGTGCGCGTTAATCGAAGCCAAAGATCTCGGCGGCACCTGCGTGAACGTTGGTTGCGTACCGAAAAAAGTAATGTGGCATGCCGCGCAGATTCGCGAAGCAATTCACATGTATGGCCCGGACTACGGTTTCGACACCACCATCAATAACTTCGATTGGGACAAGCTGGTTGCTAGCCGTACCGCCTACATCGACCGCATTCATACCTCTTACGACAACGTACTGGGTAAGAACAAGGTTGATGTAATTAAGGGCTTTGCGCGCTTCGTCGATGCCAAAACCATCGAAGTAAACGGTGAGACGATCACCGCCGATCATATTCTGATCGCGACAGGCGGTCGTCCGAGCCACCCGAATATTCCAGGCGTGGAATACGGTATCGACTCCGACGGATTCTTCGAGCTGCCGGCGCTGCCGAAGCGCGTTGCCGTGGTGGGTGCAGGCTATATCGCCGTTGAATTAGCGGGCGTTATCAACGGTCTGGGTTCTGAAACCCACCTGTTCGTACGTAAACACGCGCCGCTGCGCAGCTTCGACCCGTTAATCGTCGAGACGCTCCTTGAGGTGATGAACGCCGAAGGCCCGCAGCTGCATACCAATGCGATTCCAAAAGCGGTGGTCAAGAATGCCGATGGCAGCCTGACCCTGGAGCTGGAAGACGGCCGCAGCCAGACCGTCGACTGCCTGATTTGGGCGATTGGTCGCGAACCGGCGAACGATAACTTCAACCTGGCCGCAACGGGCGTGAAAACCAACGATAAAGGCTACATCGTCGTTGATAAATTCCAGAACACCAACGTTCCGGGTATTTATGCCGTGGGTGATAACACCGGTGCGGTAGAGCTGACCCCGGTGGCGGTAGCCGCAGGCCGTCGTCTCTCCGAGCGTCTGTTTAACAACAAGCCGGACGAACATCTGGACTACAGCAATATCCCGACCGTGGTCTTCAGCCACCCGCCAATCGGCACCGTGGGCTTAACCGAGCCGCAGGCGCGTGAGCAGTACGGTGACGACGCCGTGAAGGTCTATAAATCCTCCTTCACCGCGATGTATACCGCCGTGACTTCACACCGTCAGCCGTGCCGCATGAAGCTGGTGTGCGTTGGCCCGGAAGAGAAGATCGTCGGTATTCACGGTATTGGCTTCGGCATGGATGAAATCCTGCAAGGCTTCGCCGTGGCGCTGAAGATGGGCGCGACCAAGAAGGACTTCGACAACACCGTGGCGATTCATCCTACGGCGGCGGAAGAGTTCGTGACCATGCGCTAAGGCACATTGCCTGAACGACAAAAAGCCAGACGAATGTCTGGCTTTTTTTATGCGCGCTTCCCCGGGGTCGGCGTAAACGCCTCGCCTGGGCTGCATGCGCGTGTAGCCCGGCCAAGCGAAGCGCCGCCGGGATTGCACTAAACCCTAGAACCGCCAGGTCACCCCAGTCAACACGGTAAAACTGCCATCACGATCAACCATCGGGCTATTTTTAATCTCATCCGGCAGCACGCTGTAGCTCGCATTTGCCGTCAGCATCAGGTTGTTGGTCAGCGGGTACTTCATCGTCAGCCCAACGTACGGCATCCAACTGCTGCCCGGCGACCATTGTGCTAATCCGCTGCGGCGAGATTCCGCCCTCGACACGCCGTAGTAATAGTGGTTGAAGCTATCGTCATAGTAATAAACCCCCAGCGCAGGGATAATCGCCAACCGGCCCACTGGCAGCACGCGGAAATAAGAGAGTTCCCCCACCCAGCCGTTGCTGTTATCCAGAATATCCGCCGCCGCCGAAACTTTCAGGCTGCCCCACTTTTCGTGGTGATACCACGCCGCGCCGGCCATTGCGGTACTGTTACGCTTATCTAACTGCTTCATAGCGCTATCGTCGTTATCCGACGGATCGAAGGTCAGCGGCAGCCAGGAGACCGTCAGGCTGACTTCATCGCGCTGATTTTTAAAGAATGCGTAGCCTAGCGTGGTCTGGCGAATATAAAATGAATCGCCTTCGTAATTAACAATAGGCACCGCATGAGTATTTTCATTATATCCGCGATAAATAGATTCATTAAATACCGCTCCTGCCCCAACCGATAACGCTGCCGATGACGCACCTGAAATAAAAGACATAATTAAAAGCAGCGCCGCATTACGCTTAATTGACATTCCCGTTGTCCCGACCTAATATAATACCCTAGTGTCAAGTATGATAATATTCGTATTTATATTGATGCAATCTCAATATTTATATAGATCTATATCAATTTATATATAGAGCTGGGCAATGAAGAAACTTCAGATTAAGCCTCAGGAATTAAAAATAATATCGGTGGTGGCCGCCAGCGAAAATATCAGCCACGCTGCTACCGTGCTGGGCATGGCGCAGGCCAATGTCAGCCGCTATCTTTCTGATGTTGAATCAAAAATTGGGCTTAAAATTTTTGAGCGTAGCTCGCGTAAGCTCACGCCAACTCGCTTTGGTGAATCACTGCTGCCTTACGTTAACGACCTGTTGGAAAAAGAAAACCAGCTTAATCATTTCGTGGCTGACTATAAGCATGAAAAAAATGGCCGCGTCACGATTTACTCACCAACAATGATTAACGCCTATCTGGCACGCAACGTGGTAAATACCATAAAAGATATCGGAAACATCAGTTTATATCTGAAAACATTTAATCTGGAACGAAAGTCATTTTATGAAGGTTCCGAATTTCCTGATGACTGCGATATTTTAATTTCCTGCGTGCAACCCAAAAATGAATCCTTAGTGGCAAGCTTTATCGCGAAATATGCGGTCAGCGCCTATGCCAGCACCCAGTATCTTGCGGAGCACCCTATCAGCTCGCCGGACGATCTCGACAAACACTCCTGTATTCTGATGGATTCAATGCTGATTAATGACGCCAACATCTGGCGCTTTAGCCTCGCCGGAAGCCAGGAGGTTCGTGACTTTCGCGTTACCGGCAACTACATCTGCGACAACACTCAGGCGGCACTTGAGCTGGCGCGCAACGGGCTGGGCATTGTCTTTGCACCTAAAAGTAGCGTGCAGGCCGATATTCAATCCGGAGTACTCGCTCCCTGCTTCGCCGAACAGTACGAATGGTGGCTCGATCTGGTGGCTATCTACCGCAAACGTGAATATCAGCCCTGGCGTGTACAGTTTATTCTGGATGAAGTGCTAGAGGAAATCCGCCGCCAGGTTGCCCAACCCCGGCAGGCGTAGCCCCGGCGTGAAGCCGGGGCGTGGTTTTAGAAAGCGTAGGTCATGCTGACCGAGACGTTACGCGGCTCACCGTATACCGCGGAATCATCCAGATACGAGTAGTATTCACGGTCAAACAGGTTGTTGACGTTGGCCTGCACCGCCAGCTGTTTGGTGACCTGATACTGCGCGAACAGGCTCACCAGCGGGTAGCTGCTCTGGTAGAGACGCTGAGTTTCGCCGTCCGGCCCGGTCACGTCTTTATAGACCCGGTTTTGCCAGTTTGCACCGCCGCCGATGGTCAACTCAGGCATCACCGGCACGCGGTAGCGGGTGAACAGCTTAAGCTGCGTCTGCGGCGCAAAACTGTTGTAGCGGCCATCGCTATCCGTGGCAACGTAGCGCGTAGCGCTGAAGGTCAACTGCAGGTTATCGGTGACCGCGCCGTTAACCTCAAATTCTGCCCCTTTACTCACCGCGCCGCTGGTTGAACGGTACGCCTGCTCGCTGGAGCCGTTGACAAATTCACCGCTCACCTCTTCCGCCGCGTTTTCCTGCTCAATACGGAACACCGCGAAGTTGGTGGTTAAGCGCCCGTCCGCCCAGTCCGCCTTCAGGCCGGTTTCATAGTTCTTACCGGTCACCGGCGACAGCCATGAACCATCGACCGAACGTTTGGTTTGTGGTGCGAAAATAGAGGTGTAGCTGGCGTAGGCCGACAGGCTTTCAGTCAGGTCATACACCAGGCCGCCGTACGGTGTGATGTTATATTTGCGCATATCGCCGCTGCTGCCGTCGGTGCTGTACTGGGTATAGCGCGCGCCAATAATCAGCGATAGCGGGTCGGCAAGCGACAGGCGAGCCGCCGTATAGGCTGATTTCTGCCGCACAATGTCGTCGGCATTTTGATACCAGTCGCCCCATTCCGGCTGCGCTACGCTGCCGTTCCAGTTGTTATCAAAGATACCAATCTGACTGGCATCCATCGGCCCATCCTGGCTGAAGGTGGCATTGTGCTGACGGCTGTAGCTCGCACCGGCCATCAACTGATGCTGACGCCCCAATAGCTTGAATGGCCCGTTGGCGTAGGTATCGAAGGAATCGACGGTGCGCTTGCCTTTATCCTTACTGCCCCAACCGGTGGCACCGTCGCCGGTATCGGCATCGGGGTTGCCCATCACGTACAGCAGTGTGTCATTGAAGGTCTGCTCGCCGTGGGTGCCATTAAAGCGATACGACCAACCGTTATCCCATTCGTGGGTCAGGTCGACAAACACCTTGCGGGACTCAACCTGATAGCGCGTCCAGTCTGCCGCCGTATTGGTGCTGCGGTCATAGTGCGTACGCGTGCCGTTGCTGTAGAGGCTCGGCAGCCCGCCCCAGGTTGGGTTCCCGGTATTAGATTTCTGGTAGTCCCAACCCAGCGACACGGTGGTGCTGTTGGTAAGATCCGCATCCACCACGCCATAGAAGAATTTCTTGGTTTTATGGTAGCGGTCAAGCCAGCTGTCCTGATCCTGATAGCCGGTGACGATGCGCCCACGCAGGCTGCCGTCAGAGTTCAGCGGCGTAGAGAGGTCGGCGACATAGCGCTGCTTGTTCCAGCTGCCATAGCTGGCGCTGATATTGCCGGTTGCTACTTTACTGTCCGCCCGTTTGCGCACCATGTTGACCGTCGCGCCCGGGTCGCCCGCCCCGGTCATCAGCCCGTTAGCGCCGCGCACCACCTCAATACGGTCATAGATGGCGGTATCTTCCGCCGCATCACCATAGTTCCAGGCATCGCCCAGCGAGGTGGGAATATCGTCGTAGGAGAAGTTAGTGATTTCAAAACCGCGCGAGTAGTAATAGCTGCGTTCAGAGTCAATCTGCTGCGACGACACGCCGGTCGCGTTGGTCAACACTTCGTCTACCGTTTGCAGGTCCTGATCCTGCATGCGCTGGTGCGTGACGACGCTGACGGACTGCGGAATATCACGCGGTGCCAGATTCATCTTGGTGCCCGCATGCGTAGTTTTTACCGCGTAATCCTGCTGCTCGTCGGACGTACTTTCTCCGCTGCCGTAGACCACCATCTCCTGACTGGTTTCTGCGGCCTGAGCCTGGTGAACGAAGCCGTGAATCGCTAGCGCAAGAAGCGAAACGGTGAGCGGTTTCCCGCTGATTTCCCTGCCGTTAAAAAACATATTAGGTCCCATCAGATCTTGTTGTTGTGAGTGAGGTCTTTCCGCTCGCAGCGCCGAGAAATGACGCGCTTTTCCGTAAGCTTTTGAGCTGCATAAAAAGCGATAACGACCACAAATGAGAATGCCAATGATAATTACTCGCTTTAAATGAAGCAGTCTGTTTTATCAGTTAAATGTAAGGAAATGTATACATGTTTATTATCAAAGTGTTGACATAATTCCCCGCTTCGCTTGCGCTCAATTTGCACAGATGTGGGTGCGTGACCACTGAAAAATAGGATCGGCGAATTTGCGCATTTGTGATAAATAATTATGATTCTCATTCTTATTACATTGTCCCGTCACCGCACAGCCTCTGCCGGGAACCGCTTATCCAATGATGGAGTTTCGAATGGTAACGTTATTCAGCCCGCGCAAAACGGCGCTCTGCGCCGCACTCGTCGCTGCTTTTACCCTCCACTCGCTGCCTGCCCTTGCTGAAAATGCGCAGCCTGCCGAGAGCGCCGCGGCGCTGAAAACCGCTGCTGGCGTCACGCAAAATGCGCTGGGCGATGGTCTGTATGAAATGGCGCTGTTCTCCGGCGAGAAATCACTGTTTGTTGCCAGCGCGCAGAGCTTTAAAGATGTGAACGGCGGCGTGATTTATCGCGTAGACCCTACCTCGCTTGCCGTCACCGGTATCACCCATACCGATCTGAAAAACTTTGGCATGGCGGTCGATAGCGATGGCAAGACGTTCTACGTCACCAACTCGCTGGATGGCGGGGTGTCAAAAGTGGACGCGAAAAGTGGCAAGGTGATGCAACGTCTGATGCTCGACGGCAAAGACAAAGACGGTGACCCTGCGGGCGCACGTGAGGTGCTGTTCCACGAAGGTCTGCTGTTTATCGGCCGCGTTGCCGACCCGGGCTATATTTCGGTGGTCGATGCTAAAACCATGACCGTGAAAGCGCGTATCGATAACGCAGGTAAATGGGTTACCGGCATCATCTATTCTCCGGTGACTAAACGCATTTACGCGACCAACGGCGGCGGCGAAGTGCTGGTCATCAACCCGCAAAGCTACAAAATCGAGCAGCGCTGGACGCCTGGCGACGGTAAGGAATATCTACTGCTGAATATGGCGGAAGATCCAAAAACCGGCCGCCTGTTCGTCACCGATGATTCTAAGGCCAAAACCACGCTGGTCTTTGATGAGCACACCGGAAAAGTGATTAAACGTATTGACGGCGATGCGCTGGGTATTAAGTTTGACGCGAAGCGCAATGAGATCTTCATCAGCCAGCGCGAGTCGAAAAAAGTCCTGCGTCTTGATGCCACCAGCTATGCCGTGAAGCAGAGCTGGGATTTCAGTACGCATCCGAACAGCCTGCTGCTTTCTGATGATGGCAACACGCTGTACGTGACGCTGAAGCAGGACTTCAACAAAGATAACTCCACTAAAGGGCCGGATAGCGTCGCGCGTATTACGCTGAACTAACCTGGCAAACTGGCCCATCCGGCACGGTGCAACATCGAGCCGGATGGCGCTTCGCTTATCCGGCCTACCTTATTTACGCTTTAGAAACATATATTTATTATTCACTTCCTTTCGTACCGTTTTTTAACCTGGCTATCACGGCGAGGAAAATAATCAGCAAAAATAATCATCATTGATTATATTTATAACCAGTAAGAGGCATTCAACAGCTACTTTATTATTTACGCTTATTGCCACATTGTTCATATCGGAAGTATGTTATTTTGTTAGTGCGGATAATTAAACAATTCGCTGTGAGGAATTAAACAATCCGGTATATACAGGACAATTACCCCTCCGTATAATTTCGCGCTGTCATACATTAAGGTTAAGTTATGCTCAAGCACGTTCAGGATATGGCGCTTTTTGCGCTGCTGGTTGAAAACGGTTCATTTACGAAAACCGCCGCTGAACTGGGTATGACAAAATCTCGCATCAGCCAGAGAATTAGCGCTCTTGAGGAGTATCTCAACCTCAGATTGTTAAATCGCACGACGCGCAAAATATCGCTGACGGCCGACGGAGAGCGCTACCTTGCCTACTGCCATGAGATAGTGGATGCCAGCGTTCGCGGAGACCAAACGGTCCAGGCGCTGCATAGCAAGACCGGAGGAAAGCTGAAAATCATCGCGCCACCGGGTTTTATGGCGAGCATTCTTCCCGCGGTACACCATCAGTTTTTGCAGACGCATTCGGATATCGAACTTGAGCTGTTAACCGCCGACTCCTTTTACGGCTCAGTGGGCAGTGAGTTTGACGTGGCCTACCGCATCGGTAAACCATCCGATGATACCTGCATTGGCCGTTTTCTTGGGACGTTTAACCGTTTTATCGTCTGCACGCCAGAGTACAAATCACTGCACGATATTCAGCATCCTGACGCGCTGAAAACCTGCGAGTTAATAATCCACCGCACCTGGAAAAGCATTACGCTCTTCCAGCGCGATGAGTCCTATGAATTGACGATGCCGCTGCGCCATACCAGCGATAATCTGACCTATATCTTGCAGCAAACGCTGCAGGGAACCGGTGTCGCGATTTTGCCCGAATATATCGTTAAACCCTATTTGCAAAGCGGCCAGCTCGCCGCCCTCTTACCGCAATGGGAAGTACAAAAAATAGATCTCTGGATGATTTACCAGAGCAAAACGCATAACCCTGCGGTACTTCGTGACTATATCAATTTTGTGACCCAGTACGACGTTATCCATAATGCCATGTAATGTGGCGTTGCCGCATTACATATACCTAAACCACCTATATCGATAAGTAAATAAGATGACCACTAGCGCTATTTCTGCGGAAGAAAAATCGCTTCTGATTTTTAATCAGAAAAATAAAATGGATAAATACTGGAATCTCTATTCCATGGAACTTATCACCCAAATCACCACCACTGGACGTTTATACCATCATTATATTCAGCCTAGTGAAAAAGGCCGTCTCTGCGTGTGCGTGTTCGATGGCGTCTACATCAATATTATTCGTTCACGTCTTTTTGGTGAAATAGAGATCCACTTCGAAGCGGAATCCGCCGAGCTTGGTCGTATTGAGCTACCGTCTGCCTGCATCGACATGCAGGGTAATCTGGACCGCCATATTTCCATTAATGACAAAACCCGCGTATTTGCTCATTACCTGGAGCGCCTACAGATGGTTTATGACTCGATTTTAGCGTTGTCCCCAGAGAAGGCATAACCCATGATCGTCAGGCCGGAGCAAACCTGGTTGCGTAAGTTATTCTCATGGCGCGGGTCTATCATGAGAAAAATTTCCCCCCAGCTCTGTTTTTTCATCATGCTGAACATCGCGTATCTATTTTTGCTGCCGCTGATGCACCTGCACGGCATTATCGCAAAAGAGAGTTCGTTTTATTTTATCGGCGTGTCGATTTCAATATCGGTCTTTATCGGGTTTCGCAACAATACGGCGTGGCTGCGCTACTGGGAAGCGCGCAAACTGTGGGGGGATCTGCTCATCGCGAGCCGATCGCTCATGCGGGAAGTGATCAATACCACCAAGGCCAGCCCGGAAGAGAAAATGGTGATACTGGACCTGGTTGTCACCTACTGCGCAACCTTAAAAGCCAAACTGCGTCATGGGCCAGTACCGGTTTCACGCGCGCTGGACTACCAACACCTCACGACACCCTGCAACGCCCTGCTGCAAAATATCGGGCAGTGGCTTTATCTGCATCGGCCCAACGAGTTTGTGTACCGTAATTTCAATGACTATTTGAATCAGATGAGCACTATTCAGGGGGGCTGCGAGCGTATCAGCAATACGCCAATTCCCTACGCCTATTCATTGCTGCTTCACCGGACGGTCGGTATTTTTTGCGCCGTCTATCCGCTGCTGCTGATTCATGATTTTGGCTTTATGACGCTGCTGTTTTCTATTTTCACCACCTACGCACTACTGGCACTCGACGCTATCGCCACCGAACTCGAGGACCCTTTCGGTACTGAAGATAACGACCTGCCGCTCAATGCGATTTGCAACGCTATTGAGATAGACCTGAAGGAAATGGTGAAAGACAGCCTGGTACCGACAAAAATGACGCCTGATGCGAACTTCCGGCTGCTTTGAGTTGCGGTTGTGCTGTTCTCTCTCCTTATGGGGGAGAGAACAGCACGGTACCTGTCCTCAGCGGATAACGTCGTACACCGATTTCTGAATCGCCAACCATTTTTTACTATCGGCATCTCCCGTCGCTTTACTGCGCCGCTCGGCGTTATCCACAGCCAGACGCTGACGCGCCACCACCGCAGGCGTGGTGCAGAAAGACTGAAGGTAAGATTTACGAATCGCGGTAAGCTGCGCACCCTGTGAAAGCTCGTGCGTCAGCGTGTTGATAAACCGCCGACAGGGCTTAGGTTCATCCATCTGCAAATGGTAGCGCAGCAACAGATTCAACACGTCCTCATGCTGGGCCGCCATCGCCGCATCCGTCCACGCAAGCTGCCAGGTCATGCCGGCACGTAAAAACAACGTGGTTACTTCCGTATCATTACGATCTATGGCTGAACGCAGCGCATTGCGATCCCACAGGATCCCACGACGAGCCAGCATCTCACGAGGTGATGTCGGCGAAGGACTCTCAGCTTCGGTCACGACAACCGGCTGCGGATGTTCAACGTAGGGCCGCGGCTCCGGCGATGAGGTCAGCAAACTGATACCGCCAAGCGCCATCCCTAACACCGATACCGCAACCGCCCCCCACAGTACCGCTGCGGCAATCCGCTCACGGGTGTCAGCGCGTTCACGCGCTTTATGCGAAAGACGCTCAATACTATCGGCAATCGGTTTTCCATCAACGCCCCAGGCATGGGCAAAGTCCCGTGCGAGCGTCCAGTAGCGCTGAATTTCACTGCCGTCCGCCGCCATCAAGCTGGCAGGGTTTACCCGCGTACGCCCCTGTTCGTAGGCGTGTTGAACCGGGGTGGTGATTTGCTCGGAATAGAGATCTAACAGCTGGCACTCCATTTCCGTCAACGGGTGGTGTGCCAGCAACGTATTACGCATCCGGCGCACATCGTCGAGAAAGGTGTGCAGCGTCAGACGCTGCTCGGCGAGAAACGTCAGTGAGGTAGAATGGTTAAAAAGCGAAGAGTAGTAACGCGTGAACGCCTTTTTATCCACAATTAACAGCGCCAGCTCGCTAAACGTCATGCCATCAAGGACGTTTTCCGTCGGGCTGCGCGAACGCCAGCGCATCACATCGTGTGAACCAAACTGGGCGCTAAGATACTGGTGGAGATGGGGAATATCCGGCCAGACCTGCATCACCAGCCCGCGCAGCGTAAGCTGAATGGTGCGAATCTGCCGTTCGGCCTGTTCCTGTAGCTGTTCGGCATCGCCAGCATAGCCGGTATTAAACATCAGTAACGGCTGCTGCTGCTTGATTTGCTCTAGCGTCACCACAAACCGTTCGGCGGCAATCAGCTGATTTTCCGTTGCCGTGAGGCCATGCTCATAGGAGGGGATCCCCTGCTGGAGATGCCTCAACTGGAGCATAAATTCACTCAACTGGCTGTCGTTTATATTAAGCCGCTTGGCCACGGCGCCCCAGCCGCCAAGGTTAAGTCGTGCTTGATCAAGCTGCTCCAGAAACCAACGGGGATCTTTACCTTCCGTCACGCGCAGCTTTAGCAGCGTGAGGATTTCTAGCGAAGCCTGACGTATCACGCTCAGGCAATGCTCATACTGCTGGCCAACCTGTCGCGATAACGTCGACATTTTCCCATTCCTTAATCAACAGCAAGGTTTTTCGCCTTAGGATTAATAGGTTACTTATTTGTTATTTTTGTCGTTACACCATAGAGCAATTCAGGCAAATTAGCAGTCCCGGCCCCCCTTCAGAATGTGAAATTATGATCGCGCTCACCACAGAACGTTTAGTCTGTACCCCAATCGTCGAAAGCGACTGGTCTTTTTTCTTATCGCTACAGCAGCATCCACAGGTCATGCGCTATGTGGCTGATAACCGACACGAAGAGGATATCAGGGCCGCTTTTGACACCAGGCTGCATCCCTGGTCACCCGGTGCTGAACACTGGTTATGTCTGGTAGTGCGTGACTCTCAACAAACGCCACTGGGCGTGACGGGCTATATCCATCGGGACAGCGACTGTGCGGAAGTGGGTTTTTTATTTGCCCCTGAAGCGCAGGGGAAAGGTTATGGCAGTGAGTCTCTTCGTGCGGTATGTGACTACGCCTTTCAACACGGCGGCATACGCCGCCTGACGGCAACGGTCACCGCGGGCAATATCGCCTCGCGGCGAACGCTTGAAAAAATGGGATTTGTGCTTGAAGGCGAGCTACGAGAAAGCTACTTCCTGGCAGGGGAGTGGCAAAATGACTGGCTCTTCAGCCTATTGAATCATGAATATAATCATTCTCAGACATCTGGCTAATAGCGGTGTCAAAATGGCTCTTTTACACTCTTCATTCCATTAAATGAGGGGCAAAGATGTTGAATACCGCTACGCCGAGCCTGTCGGGATTAGAGTTTATTAAGCGTTATCAAGGGTTGTCGCTGGAACAATACCAGGATGAAGAGGGGCTGTGGGTGGTAGGTT
Source organism: Kluyvera ascorbata ATCC 33433 (assembly GCF_000735365.1). Classification (GTDB taxonomy): domain Bacteria; phylum Pseudomonadota; class Gammaproteobacteria; order Enterobacterales; family Enterobacteriaceae; genus Kluyvera; species Kluyvera ascorbata. The sequence continues at coordinate 19,628 of NZ_JMPL01000030.1, forward strand.
ATGGGCATCTGATACGCGGCCATGAGCGCTTCGAGACCGCAATAACCCGCAGCCAGGCCGAAATGCTCTTTCAGCAGGATGTCGCAGATTACCAGCATTTACTCCATCAATGCTTACGGGTGCCAGTCAGCCAGCGCCAGTTCGATGCCCTGCTATCGCTGGCATTCAGTCTTGGGCCCGAGGCGTTACAACAATCCCCTATCCTGCATAGCATTAATCAAGGCCTGTTTGCTGACGCTATTGCAGGCTGGCAACAAGAAGGGAAACGGCAGAGCAGCCTGGCGACAGAGCGCCAGGCTGAAGCAGAATTATTCCAGGCAGATATTACCTGAAGATTTTCGATTATTTAGCAGCATGGCAGCCTGTGTGCGGTTTTTAACGCCAAGCCGGCGGTACAACGACTCAAGGTGTGCCTTCACCGTTCCGGCGCTAATATCCAGCGCCCGGCTGATCTCTTTATTCGATTCACCGTTTGCCAACAACAATAATATTTCACGCTGACGCTGGCTCAGATTATCCAAACCCTGCTTATCATGTTCATAATCCATACGCCAGTCGCCCGGCAGGCAAATAAGCCCCCGCATCACACCTTTGATTGTCTGCACGAATATCTCAACGCTGGCATCTCGTGGAATAATAGCCTGTACGTTATAGGCCAGCATGTCATTCAGCCAGGTGCGGTTATAATCATTCACAATAATGATACCTTTTGACTCCGGAAACTGCTGATGTTTTTCCTGTAACAGCCATTGGCAGAAGTCATGATCCAGACCACCGTCCAGAATCAGTATCGCATCAGGATGCTGTAACAGCTGCCGCCACAGGTCATCGGCCTGACTAACAGCAGAAATATCAATTCCTGGAATATGTTCCTGTAAGCTTATTTTCATTCCATGAATAAATATTGACTGCCTGTCAAACATCACTACCTGCATAATGGATTCCCCATAAAAATGTAAAACGAATTCTAATGGCGTGAAGAGTAATCCCCACGGCATAAAATAAGAACCCGTCGTTTGGCCTGGGTCATTTTACGTAGATATCTGACAATCTAAACATCACGATTATGAATGTTTACAACCCTCTCACTGCGATTACGCATTCAAATAAGTTATCACATCCCAATTAAGAATTGGATGATATAGCTGTCGATGGGATAATATTAATTGGTGAGATTTAGATTATTCACGGAAAAATGGGAAGTAGCTAGTCCGGAATAGGACATTATTTGGCACGATATGTAAATAACGCCTTTGATTCTCAAAGGCGTTATCCGGTGGCTTATAGGAACATACCGCCTGAGACTTCAATACGCTGCGCGGTCATCCAGCGTAGGTTATCGCTGAGCAGTGCGGCAATCGCATCGCCAATGTCATCCGGCAGGCCTGCGCGGCCCAGCGCAGTCTGCGAGGCGACATACTTGTTCAGATCGTCATTATCGCGAACGCGACCGCCGCCGAAATCCGTTTCAATCGCCCCCGGTGCAATGCTGTTGACCGAAATACCGCGCGCGCCCAGCTCTTTCGCCTGGTAACGGGTCAGCACTTCCATTGCCCCTTTCATTGAAGCGTAAGCGGCGTAACCCGGCAGGGCAAAACGCGCCAGTCCGGTCGAGACGTTCAGAATACGCCCACCCTCTGCTATCAGCGGCAGCAGCCCCTGGGTCAGGAAGAAGGGTCCCTTAAAGTGAATATTCATCAGCTCATCAAATAACGCCTCTGACGTCTCGGCAAAGGAGGCGTAGAGCCCAATGCCAGCATTGTTCACTAAATAATCAAATGTCTCGCGACCCCAGACCTGATTCAGTGCCTCTTTCACCTGTTGGGTGAAAGTAGCAAAGCTAGCAACATCGCTGACGTTCAGCTGCAATGCTACTGCTTTCGCCCCTGTTTGCTCAATTTCGGCCACAACTTCCAGTGCAGCATCACGCTGGCTATTGTAGGTGAAGATAATATCCGTTCCCTGCGCGGCAAGCTTCAGCACCGCATTTTTGCCAAGTCCGCGGCTACCGCCGGTTACTAATGCAATACGTTGAGTCATGGGAAACCTCATTTCAGTGGGTGTGTTCGTTGAGAACAAGCTTATTAGGTGATAAAAGAACAATAAATATCCCTGATTACGCTTCACTGTCTCATCTGGAACAACAATAGGGCATTCTGATGGATAAAATTCACGCAATGCAGCTGTTCATCCGCGTCGCTGAACTGGAGAGTTTTTCTCGCGCGGCAGATACCCTTGGCCTTCCTAAAGGTAGCGTATCGCGACAAATTCAGGCGCTGGAAAACCATTTGGGCTGTCGCCTGCTACACCGCACCACTCGGCGGGTGCTGCTGACTCAGGATGGGATGGTCTACTACGAGCGCGCTAAGGATCTGCTCAGCAACCTCGACGAACTGGACAGCATGTTTCAGAGTGACCCCAGCAGCGTCAGCGGGCGGCTGCGCGTGGACATGCCGGTCAGCGTGGCGCATAAAATCGTGATCCCCAAACTGCCCGCTTTTTTACAGCACTATCCCGGTATTGAGATCGAACTCAGCAGTAGCGATCGCCTGGTGGACGTCATTCGGGAAGGCTTCGACTGCGTAGTGCGCGTGGGTTCGCTGAAAGATTCCGGGTTGATTGCCCGCCCGCTCGGTAAGCTGACCGTCATCAACTGTGCCAGCCCAGGCTATTTGTCGCGCTTTGGCTATCCGGAGTCACTGGACGACCTCAGCAACCATGCGCTGGTCCACTACGCCACCAGTCTTGGCGTACGCCCGCAGGGGTTTGAAGTGGCCAAAGAGAACGGCACCCAGTGGGTCAAAACCGGCGGGGTGCTGACGGTGAACAGTACCGAGACTTATCACGCCGCCTGCCTGGCAGGGTTGGGGATTATTCAGGTGCCACGGGTGGGCGTGCGCGAGGCGCTGCACAGCGGTGAGCTGGTTGAAATTCTCCCGCAGTACCGGGCGGAGCCGATGCCGGTGTCGCTGATTTATCCGCACCGCCGGAATCTTTCGCGGCGGGTGCACCTGTTTATGGAGTGGTTAACCGGGGTGTTGCAGGGGTATGTGGATTGATCCCGCCGGCGCTTTGCTTGGCCGGGTTACAGGTCGCGATGGGTCCCCCGGACGAGGTGTAACGCACCGACTCCGGGAACCTTCTATACTTAAGTAAAAGCAATAAAAAGGAAAATCAACCTGATGACGTCGGAAAACAACGATAAACGTCTACAGCAAAAGGCTAGCAAGGCGCTGGATAGCGTCACCACCACGGCGCAGAAGATTCAGCGCCAGCCGATTATCGCGCACCTGATTCGCGCCGCCGAGCGCTTCAACGATCGGCTGGGAAATCAGTTTGGCGCGGCGATCACCTATTTTTCATTCTTATCGATGATCCCCATCCTGATGGTGTCGTTCGCTGCCGCCGGGTTTATCCTCGCCTCGCACCCGACGCTGTTGCAGGACATCTTCAATAAGATCCTGACCAACGTCAGCGACCCAACGCTCGCCGCCACGCTCAAAAGCACCATCAACACCGCCGTCCAGCAGCGTACCACCGTTGGTCTCGTCGGTCTGTGTATTGCGCTCTACTCCGGGATCAACTGGATGGGCAACCTGCGCGAGGCCATTCGCGCCCAGTCGCGAGACGTCTGGGAACGTACGCCGCAGGATCAGGAGGCCATCTGGATTAAGTACCTGCGCGACTTCATCTCGCTGATTGGCCTGCTGATTGCGCTGATTGTCACCCTCTCTATTACGTCGGTGGCAGGTTCCGCACAGCAAATGATTATCTCAGCGCTGTATCTCGACAGCATTGAGTGGCTGAAGCCCGCCTGGCGGCTGATTGGCCTGGCGATTTCAATTTTCGCCAACTACCTGCTGTTCTTCTGGATTTTCTGGCGACTGCCTCGCCATCGCCCGCGTAAAAAGGCGTTAATCCGCGGCACCTTTATCGCTGCCATCGGCTTTGAGGTGATCAAAATCATCATGACCTGGACGCTGCCAACGCTGGTGAAATCTCCTTCTGGCGCCGCATTTGGCTCGGTGCTAGGCCTGATGGCGTTCTTCTACTTCTTCGCCCGTCTGACGCTGTTCTGCGCTGCGTGGATTGCCACCGCAGAGTACAAAGACGACCCGAGAATGCCGGGAAAAACCCACCGCTAAACGCTATGTTGGGCTGAAAATTTCAGCCCAACCCGTCGAATTAGCATATAAATCCAGCCTGTAACTTTTATTTAACCAAAAACCAGTTTTATCATCTAATACACAAAAAATGTGAAGCATTTCATGTTTGATAATTTACGGGTATAGAAATTATCCACTTTTTGCTGCTCTTTGCGCCATTTTACAATCCTGTTACAGATTGAAATGTCGCTTTTGCTATGTCTAATATGGCCTTTCGTTCGCTATACATATTAGAAAAGACTATGACCAGCACAACACTCGATAACGAACAGGCTTCCGCTCCGGTTAACTCGCGTAACAAAGTCGTCGTGGCCTCACTCATCGGCACCGCCATTGAGTTCTTCGACTTCTATATTTACGCCACCGCCGCGGTCATCGTGTTCCCGCATATCTTCTTCCCACAGGGCGATCCGACGGCGGCAACGCTGCAATCGCTGGCAACGTTCGCTATCGCCTTCGTCGCTCGTCCTATCGGTTCCGCGCTCTTCGGCCACTTCGGTGACCGTGTTGGGCGCAAGGTCACGCTGGTCGCTTCACTGCTGACCATGGGGATCTCCACCGTGGTTATCGGCCTGCTGCCGAGCTATGCCACCATCGGCATTATGGCGCCGGTCCTGCTGGCGCTGGCACGCTTTGGTCAGGGTCTGGGTCTGGGCGGTGAATGGGGCGGCGCGGCGCTGCTGGCAACGGAAAATGCCCCGCCGCGCAAACGTGCGCTGTACGGCTCGTTCCCACAGTTGGGTGCACCGATTGGCTTCTTCTTTGCTAACGGTACCTTCCTGCTGCTCTCCTGGCTGCTGACCGACGAGCAGTTCATGACCTGGGGATGGCGCGTACCGTTTATCTTCTCTGCGGTGCTGGTCATTATCGGCCTGTACGTGCGCGTCTCGCTGCATGAAACGCCGGTGTTCGCCAAAGTCGCTGCCGCGAAGAAACAGGTGAAAGTGCCAATGGGCACCCTGCTCAGCAAGCACGTCCGCGTGACGGTGCTCGGCACCTTCATCATGCTGGCGACCTATACGCTGTTCTATATTATGACCGTCTACTCGATGACCTACAGCACTGCCGCCGCGCCAAATGGCCTGGGGCTGCCGCGTAACGAAGTGCTGTGGATGTTAATGCTGGCAGTGATTGGGTTTGGCGTGATGGTGCCGATTGCTGGCCTGCTGGCTGACCGTTTCGGTCGTCGCCCAAGCATGATTGTGATCACCAGCCTGATTATTATCTTCGCGCTGTTCTTCTTCCAGCCGCTGCTGGGCTCCGGTAATCCGGCGCTGATTATGCTGTATCTGCTGGTTGGTCTGAGCCTGATGGGTCTGACCTTTGGCCCAATGGGTGCGCTGCTGCCGGAGCTGTTCCCAACGGAAGTGCGTTATACCGGCGCATCGTTCTCCTACAACGTGTCGTCGATTCTGGGTGCGTCTGTTGCACCGTATATCGCGGCTTGGTTGCAGAGTAGCTATGGGTTGTTCTACGTGGGTGTCTATCTGGCAGCCATGGCGGGACTGACGCTGATTGCGTTGCTGCTGACCCACGAAACCAAACATCACTCGTTATAAAAGCAAAATGATACGGCAGGCCGGATAAGGCGTTTACGCCACCATCCGGCCTGCCGTTCACCACAGCTAACGCCTCATTACTTCTTCATCTGGGACAATATGGTCCGACACTGATTCGCATCCCCTTCTGAAGGCGAAACCAGCGCCAGCAGCGCCGCTGCGGGCGTCACCAGCGTCGCAAGGGCTGCCGCCACCGCACCGCGCGCAATCAGTGGCCCAACTTTAACCCCCGCCTGTGGATTTTTAAACGACCCCCTCACATACAGCGGCGAACGTAGAGTGATAATACGCAGCCCCTTACTCTCCGGGTCGATGGTCAAATCAAGCTGCTCAGAGGCCATGCTGGCGGTACCGGTCACGTTGATGACGGCATTTTCCGTGTCGAAGGCTAAAATTTGCGGCCGCGCTACACCGTTAACCAAATCCAGATTTGCTGCCGCACAGTTCACCCGTACCTCATCATCACCGAAGATTTGTCCAACGATAAAGTTACCGACGTTGAGCCCGAGGATCTCCATCAAATTACGGCTGACCAGCCCGTCATTCATCAGCAGCTTAAGGTTACCGTTGCTAGTACCCAGCAGCGCCGCTACCGAGTTGCCCACCCCACGAATATCCGCGTCGCCGTTCATTTCGCCGAGAGTCTTTTGCATCAGCTCAACGTTGGGCATGAGCGCTTTGAGTTTAAGCCGCCGCGCCTGAATATCCGCTCGCCCCTGCATCGGCTTTTTATCGCCTTCCAGGTGAATATTGGACGAGATAGTCCCTCCCGCCAGGCCAAATTTCAGCGGCTGCAGACGCAGGTCGGCATTTTTGAGGATGATATGGGTGGAGAGGTTGCTTATTGGCAGCGTACTTCCGTGCTCGATTTTGCCGCCCTTAAACCGGACATCGGCATCCATCATGCCCCATTTATCGGTTTCAAAGCGCTCATATGGCAATACTTTGCCCGCAGGCTGAATGTCCTTTTTCACCTCTTTCGACTTCGTGCCTTTACCCGAATCGACGCCAATCAGCGGCCCCAGGTCAGCGAGGCGCAGCTGGCGCGACTCGATATCGCCTTCCAGCTTAGGTCTAGGTTTGCCCGTGGTGTAGGTCAGCGATCCGTGAATGTCGCTGTCGCCAATACGGCCGTTGAAATCACGATAATCAAAGACCGAAGATTTCTGCGCGTCGATCTTCGCCACCAGGTGCCCATCGGTTTCAAACGGCGGCGTTTCCGGCAGCAATACGCCGGTCAGCTCATACAGCGCTCCCAGAGAGTCACCGGCAAACTTCAACCGCAAATCGACCCCGCCCATCTTCATGGGATCGTTAACCGTCCCAGTGAAGGCGACCCGCGTGTTCCCGGAGCGGAAATCTGCCTGTACCGGGAACGGTGTACCGTCGCTGCGCAGGGCCAGCATACCGCCAATTTTGCCGGTTCCGGTTAGCGGCTGGCCGTTGTAGCGTCCCTTCGCCGTCAGGCCGAAAACATAATCACCGGCTTTGGCGTTATCCCCTTTGGCTTTGTTACCGGTGACTTCACTAAACGGCAGCGGTTTACCCAGCGGATCGACCAGGATCTCGATATCAGCCTTGCTGATCTTGTCATCAATCGTAATTCGCCCACGATCGAAGAGAATATTGTCGAGACGGAAAGACCATGGGGAAGGCTGTGCATTGGCCTCTTTCTCGTCGCTGCCGGCGAGGTTAAAGGTCCAGTTATTGGTTTTCTCCGACAGGCGGATAAGGCGCGCATCGGGCTGCTGAAGTTTTATCCATGGTAGGTAAACTGTTTTTGTCAGCAGCGCCAGCGGCGCTAGCGTGGCCTCAACGCGCGGCAAGTGAACCATCGTCACTTCAGGAATATCCGGCGGGTTGCCGAGAATAATGTCGTCGGCATGGACGTGTGGCCAGGGCACCCAACTCCGCCAGCCGGTTTCCTCTTTTTGACGTTCCCATACCACGCCTAAATCGCCGCGTATCGCGAACGGTCGGTTCAGCTCGGCCGAGACCTTTTGGTTGATGGTTGGCTTAAGGCGGTTCCAGTCGAATGTAGCGATAAAGATAGCGATAGCTACAATCAACAACAAAATAATCCCTGCGGTCCAGGATATAGCCCTGGCTGTTTTTGACATTGTTATCCCCTTTCCTGATGACTCTGCCTATAAAACTATAGTCCAGGCATAAGGAAGCGGGCGTTTCACAAGATCGTTAACACGTTTTCGAGGGTATCCATCGGCACCGGTCGGGAAAGGAAATACCCCTGCGCGGCGGCGGCGGGAGAGTTTTGAATTTCACGCCACTCTTCCAGCGTTTCAACCCCCTCAACAATCACCCCTTCACAGTAGCGGTTCATTAGCTCAATCAGCAGGATAAACAATTTACGGCCTTCAGGAGTTTTGCGCAGCATGATGAACAGATCGCGGGCCACTTTGATGTAGTCGTAGCGCACCTCATTCAACGCCGAGAAGTTGGCCATGCCGGTGCCGAAATCATCCAGCCACAGCGGGCCAAATTCACACAGCGAGGCCACCGTAGAGTCTTGCGGCAGCGCCATATGCTCAACCAGTTCGAAGCGTAGCCAGGGCAGCGTCTCAATCATGGTTTTCAGGATCCGGTCCTGACGCATTTCCAGCAGCGTCAGCGCATCGACGTTCACCGATGCCAGCACCTTATTCTGCTCAAAGAAATGCTTTCTTTTTGCCAGCATTGCCACCTGTTCTTTGATGACATGGATGCGTTGGCCGATAGAAACCGCAGCGAAGTAACGATCCGGGGCAATACGCTTTTGTGGTTGAGAGGGATGGGTCACTATCGTTAACACTTCAATCGCCATCAAGCGGCCATGAATAGTGTAGATAGGCTGGTAGGTATAGACACGCTCACACTCTTGCCAGTATCGCAGTTGCTGTAGGCTTTCCAGCTCCGCATCAGGTACTCTCGCCCGCTGGTTCACCTGCTTTAACGTCATTTAAGCTTCCTGTGAAGAGAGGGTCAGAGGGTCTAGTGATAAAGTTATCGGCGGGGTAAGTGAGAACTTTATGTTCAGTTTTAGCCATTTTATTACCGCTAAAATGAATAAATCGGTCGTAACACGCGCTAGCTCAAAAAAATAATGGAACGTTGTTTTAATATAGTTGACCAACGATTAGCCACAGCGCACACTACGAAAAATTTACCGAATCAGGTTGATGATTATGTCCAAAAAAATTGCCGTGATTGGCGAATGCATGATTGAGCTGTCCGAGAAGGGCGCACAAGTTAACCGCGGCTTTGGCGGCGACACCTTAAACACGTCCGTCTATATTGCTCGCCAGGTCTCTCCTGCTGAACTCAGCGTCAATTACGTCACCGCGCTCGGTACGGATACCTTCAGCCAGCAGATGATGGATGCCTGGCAGGCTGAGAACGTCAAAACCGACCTGATTCAACGCATGAGCGATCGTATGCCAGGCCTGTACTACATCGAAACCGATGAGACCGGCGAGCGTACGTTCTACTACTGGCGTAACGAAGCCGCGGCGAAGTTCTGGCTGGAGAGCGAGCAGTCTGCCGCTATCTGTGAACAGCTGGCAGGCTTTGACTACCTCTACCTGAGCGGTATCAGCCTGGCGATCCTCAGCCCAGCAAGCCGTGAGAAGCTGATTGCGCTGCTGAAACAGTGCCGCGCTAACGGCGGTAAGGTCATCTTCGACAATAACTACCGTCCACGCCTGTGGGCCAGCAAAGAAGAGACTCAGCAGGTTTACCAACAAATGCTGCAGTGCACCGATATTGCCTTCCTGACGCTGGACGATGAAGACGCGCTGTGGGGCGAGAAGCCGGTTGAAGAGGTTATCGCACGTACTCAGGCCGCTGGCGTCAGCGAAGTGGTAGTGAAACGCGGCGCAGACTCTTGCCTGGTGGCGATTACCGGCGAAGCGCTGGTTGATGTGCCAGCGGTTAAGCTGCCGAAAGAGAAAGTGGTTGATACCACCGCGGCGGGCGATTCCTTCAGCGCAGGCTATCTGTCCGTTCGCCTGACCGGCGGCGATGCGGCGGCGGCAGCGAAGCGCGGTCACCAGACGGCGAGCACCGTGATTCAGCACCGTGGGGCGATTATTCCACGCGACGCGATGCCGGCGTAAGTTTGCGGGTATAAAAAAACCTCTTCCGGTTGGAAGAGGTTTTTTTTCGTCTGTGCGTTTCCCCTCACCCCATTGGGGAGAGGGTTAGGGGTAAACCGCTACTGCGCTGGCGGAATATCCGTCACATCCAGGTGACTCTCTTCCGTCGCCGTCGCCGCTTCCACCGTCGGTGTCAGCATAATCTTGCCCCACACCTCTTGCAGATCCTTCATGTTGTACTCCGGCTCACCGGTCGGCTGTTGAAGAATCAGCGCCATATCCTGAGACAGCTGCTGACGCAGATCCTGGTTAAGCATGTCCGGGGTCAGAGACTCGAGGAAACTCTGACGCAGCTTCTGGTACTGCTCCGGCGCAATATCAACAACCTGGTTCTGCAACGAGCGCATACGCTGGCTAATCAGCATTTCGGTATCCATCCGCGCGTAGGTAGCAAACAACTTCTGCAGCTCCAGCTTTTTCTGCGCAATCAGAGAATCAAACTCATCTTCCGGCAGACCTTTTTCTCGGATAGCGGCCAGCTCGCGCGCCACCACGCTCAGATTACTCTCCAGCTTCTCGCCAGGAGATTCCAGGTTAATGCCGCACTGGGCACGCAGATACAGTACGCGGCAGTCAAAGCCCAGGCCGATATCTTTCACGTTTGTGCGGCTCAGCTTCTGCTGGATATGCCAGAACAGCGCTTCACGCGCCAGGTCAGCTCGCCAGTAGCGCTGCAGCGCGGCGGACTCACGAATCGGCTGCCACGGGATATCCCACATAATGGAGAGACGATCCTGGCGCACGGCGTTGGTCATGATGCTCACCGCTTCCGGACGCAGCGGCGACAGCGTTGGCACCGCGGCTGGCGTTTCACGCTTGCCCTTCAGCTCACCGAAAATCTTACTGATTTGTTCAATGGTAGAACGGCTATCCACGTTGCCGACGATAATCAACGTCATGGCATCCGGGGTGTACCATTTTTGATAAAACTCGGCTAAGTGCTTCGCATCTACCGGCAGTTTCAGCGGCTCAGCCGGGTCATGACCCAGCATGGTAGAACCCTTCAGGCGGTAGCGCCACCAGCCCTCTTTGGTATCCTGCGGCCAGGTTGCCACCATATCCTGCACGCCCAGCGCGTAGTTGACGGTGTCCGGCGTGATGCTCAATTTACCCATCGAGGTAGCCAGCCAGTTCAACGCCTCTTTTTGCAGATCGTTGCGGTTGTTAGGCAGGCTCAGGTTAAATCGGGTGTAATCATATGAGACGATCGCGGGCGGCTGCGGGCGTTTTGGATCGATGCTCTGCTGCCACATGGAGCGTGCCTGCATCGTTTGCAAGCCGCCGCTTTGGGTTAGCGCGATACGAGGAATAAGGTGGCTATAACCCGTTTGCTGGGCGCTTTCATCTAATGAACCAATATCAATCGAGAGCCGGATTTCTACACGGTCACTCGGGCGCTGCGGAGTGGCAAGCACCTGCCACTGAAAGCCATTAGACAACGTACCCTGTTGCCAGGCCGGGTCCGGCTGGAGTGCTTCTGCCTGCACATAGCTGGCTGCTGCCATCATCAGCAAACCACCGGCTAAAAGTCGAATTGTTGTGCCCTGCATGTGAACCCCTGATGAACGTTCCTGGTTATCCCCAGCGGAGTCCGGGCTGCTTGAGCGCGGGCTCTTTAGGGTATAAAAGACAACCGCCGCGGGCGATTACCTAAAATAATGAAGTAAATACGTCAGTTAGACCACACAATCGCAAAAACGTCACATGGCTAAGGAAAATAAAATACTGGCTATAAGCAGCCAAATAATGACGCCGCCTAATTATGCGCAGGAGCCCGCGCTCCAGCAAGGGAGTACGGGCTTAAGTGAGGAGATTAAGAGGATAATTCGTGCGATTTTTTAGCCGTCGGACGGTTATTGAGCACGTCGTCCAACTGTTTAGCGTCCAGCTGTTTCACTCGTTTTGCCACCACAATCGTCGCCACGCCGTTACCAATCAGGTTGGTTAACGCTCGCGCTTCTGACATAAAGCGGTCAATACCCAGAATCAGCGCCAGACCGGCAACCGGCAGATGACCTACCGCAGAGATGGTCGCCGCCAGCACGATAAAGCCGCTACCGGTTACCCCAGCAGCCCCTTTAGAAGAGAGCAGCAGCACCACCAGCAGCGTCACCTGATGGAAAATATCCATGTGGCTGTTGGTGGCCTGGGCGATAAATACCGCCGCCATCGTCAGGTAAATCGAGGTACCGTCGAGGTTAAACGAGTAGCCGGTCGGAATAACCAACCCCACCACCGACTTCCGGCATCCCAGTTTTTCCATCTTATCGAGCATACGCGGTAGCGCCGACTCGGAAGAGGAGGTCCCCAGCACAATCAGCAGCTCTTCGCGGATATAGCGGATAAATTTGAAAATGCTGAACCCGGTCGCGCGGGCAATTGAACCCAGCACCACCACCACAAACAGAATACAGGTGATATAGAAACAGATAATCAGCTGACCAAGCTGCACCAGGGTACCGACGCCATATTTACCAATGGTGAAGGCCATAGCCCCGAACGCACCAATCGGTGCCAGGCGCATGATCATGTTGATGATACCGAAGATAACCTGCGAGAAGCTTTCAATAACGTTGAAGATCAGCTGGCCTTTGCTGCCCAGGCGATGCAGCGCGAAGCCAAACATCACCGCAAACAGCAGCACCTGAAGAATGTTGCCGCTAGCAAAGGCACCGATAACGCTGGAAGGAATAATATCCATCAGGAAGGCAACAATGCCCTGGTCTTTTGCCTGCTCGGCGTACATCGCCACGGCCTTGGCATCAAGCGTGGCGGGGTCAACGTTCATTCCCGCCCCCGGCTGAACCACGTTAACAATAATCAGGCCAATAATCAGCGCGATGGTGCTGACCACTTCAAAGTAGAGCAGCGCCACGGCGCCGGTGCGCCCTACCGCTTTCATGCTTTCCATGCCCGCAATGCCGGTGACTACCGTACAAAAGATAACCGGCGCAATAACCATTTTAATCAGTTTAACGAAGGCATCGCCGAGCGGTTTCATTTGCGCGCCCAGTTCCGGGTAATAGTGACCGAGCAACACACCGATCACTATCGCCGTCAGCACCTGGAAGTAGAGGCTTTTGAAGAAAGAGGTTTTCATAGGATGTCCTTAAGCTATAGCCACAGGAAATGTAGGGATTATTTTTACCTGTCGGCACAAAATAACATCCAAGAAACATAATCGAAATATTTGTACGTTAATTTGATACTTAATTGTTAAAACTTTGAGCTGACACGCACAATCACTAACTCTGATCTCCCGGAAGCAGTGAATTGTCCTTACCCAAATAATCTTGCTCAAACACGTCGATTGGCACGGCGCGCGCAAACAAAAAGCCCTGCAGGATATCGACATCCGCCGCTCGCAGCCACGCATATTGCTCTTTACTTTCAACACCTTCCGCAACCATCTTCAGGTTAAGACTACGCCCAAGCTGGATGATAGCCGCCACCATGCTGGTATCTTCCGGCAGGCTGTCGATAAAGATTTTGTCAATCTTGAGAATGTCCACGGGGACCGATTTCATATGCTGTAGCTGACGCAGACCGGCGTAGCCCATACCAAAATCATCCAGCGCAATTCTGACCCCGGCGTTACGCAGTGGGCGTAAAATCGCCACGGCGGCTTTCGGGTCGTCAATACGTCGGCTTTCCGTCACTTCCAGAATCAGCGTACCCGGCGCGATGCGGTATCGGTTGAGCAGCGCCAGCATGTCAGAAACCATATCGTGATGCAGAAGCTGTAGCGCAGAGATGTTGACTGAAATCGGCAGCATAATGCCGCGCGACTGCCAGACGGCAAGCTGGCGGCAGGATTCTTCAAGCACCCAGTGCCCGACCGTCACCATCAGGCCGCAGGACTCAATGCTGTCGATAAGATCGTTGGGCAGCGCCCAGCTTCCGTCCGGCTGGCGCTGACGCAGCAGGACTTCCGCGCTGCACACCTTGCCAGTCGTGGTCGCCACCTGAGGCTGGAGCCAGATAGAAAACTGCTGGTTATCCAGCGCGGTCAGAATGTCGCTCTCTTCAGTCAGGCGCTTTTGCGCTTTTACCATCTGCTCCGGGTCGAAAAACTCAAGCTGGTTTTTCCCTTTACGGCGGGCAGTAAAGGCCGCCGAGAGCGAGCGGCGGTAGAACTGTTCCGCCGTGAGTCCGTCGTTGTACATCGCAATACCCACGCTGGCGCTTGGACGCAGCTGAATACCTTGCAACGGCAAACGTTCATTGATGATAGTGAGTATTTGCTGACCTAATGTAATCGCATGCCACGGCTCTTTGACGTCGTAGGCCAGAATCGCAAAGTCGTAGCCGCTCACCTGCGCCAGCACCATGCGCGGCGAAATCACCTGTTTAATCTTCTCAGCCAGCGTCAGCAGCAGCATTTCCCGCTGCTCTTCTTTCAGTACGCCCGCGGTGTCCTGCAAGGTTTCACAGGCGACGGTCAGCAACGCCACCGGCGTTTTGCGCGCCAGACTCTGCTCCAGCAGCCCTAACAGGAAAGCCTTATTTGGCAGGTCTGAGACCGGGAAACGGGTCGACTGGCCGCTCAGTTCGTCATACTGGCGCAGCAGCGCCTGCTGGTTACGGTTGTAGCTGCGTACCAGCGTACCGATTTCATCGTCATGATGCAGGCGCGGTAGCGAAAGCTGATGGCCAATGCGATCGGCCCCCGGCAGGTCGTGAATCTCATAGGCAATGCTGCGCAGCGGCCTGACAATCAGCCGATTGATGCACCAGGTCAGCGCCACGGTCAGCATCAAAACGAGTAAAAAGTAAGCGGTCACTATCGTTGCCAGCGCGCTCATCACGAACTTATACATACGATAAGGATCGGCCTGAAGCACCAGATAGGCCAACGGCTGTGGGTTTGCCGGACGCTCCAGCGAATACAGCGGCAGTGAAATTTGTACCGGGAGTTCAAAAATACGCGTGATGTTAACCGGAACCGGACGCTCTGGAATAAAGCTCATCCGCAGCGCCTGAAACTGGTTTGGCAGCACCACGTCGGCACGACTCACGATGCCCGCAGGTTGAATGCGTTCAAGAATGGACTCTGCTTCGGGAATATCGGCTTTAAGGATGGCCGCCGACAGCGGTTGACGTACCGAGCGGGCGATACTCTCTAATTGCGTCGCGGTGTTATAGCGATCCTGCTGGACAAAGTGGAACAATAAGATGAAGCAAAAGACGAATAAAAACAACATGGTAACAACTGCCACCATGGCCATTTGTTTTATTGTAAGGGAACGGCTAACGCGCAAAAGAGCTCTCCACTAATACGAACGTATTGCTCAGGCAACGAGAATAACGAGGCTGGCGACAAAGTCAAAATAGACTCCGTCGTAATAATTATAACCCGGCGTAGTACCGGGTTATATAAGACGAATACCTATATTCGGAACGGCAGGATTACCAGTCTGCGTAAGGCGTGAGCGGCTGCGGTGGCATATCAAGGTCGCCCTGCCAGCCGGCGGCAGAGTAACGCACGTAAAGCAACGCGTGACTCGGGGTGTAATCCTTCGCCTGCTGGATATCGACACCTGCGCCCACAAACCAGTTGGATGTCACACGACGTTCGATGATGGCTCTCGCGGTGTAGCCGAAGCCCTGGCTACTGCCGCCGTGGTTTACATCCTCGCTGGCTTTTTGCTTCCAGGGTTGCGGAATCAGGTTCATCAGCGGATAGCGCGGCTCCGTACTGGTGCGCGAATGCGACCAGGAAACCGAACCACCTAACTCCCACGACCAGTTTTCCGTACGTTCACGCCAGTTAACCGGCACCGCAAACGACACATACTCCTGCGGGCTGTAGTAGCCCCCCTGACCAAGGGTGTAGCCGCTCAGATCCTTCTGGTAGTGCCAGATCATGTTGTTGAGCCCAACGGTCACCCGACGGTTATTCTCGTTGATAACCTTGTAGTAATACCCCGTCATCCAACGAACGCGCCAGTTGTCGTCTACGTTTTTACCCGACAGTTGGTCGCCACCGAGCGAAGCCCATACGCCGTTGGCTTCACCTTTGTCATAACTCAGGCTAATGCCGCCGCCGTTAGCGCGCACGCCACCCCAGGTCGTGCCTGTGTGTGCGCCATTGTCGTTATCCTTTTGCCCACCAAATGCCAGTAGCGAGCTGGAGATCGGGCGACGATGCGCGTTAACCGTGTAACCCAGCGGGCCGACGTCGCTGCTGTAGCTCAGGCCACCGACCACATCCACCACGTTAAAGCCCATCGGGGTGGTGCCAATATCTGCGTTACAGGTGTCATTTTTCCAGCCAATCGCCACGCTGGCACCGCTGTCGCTTTGGTGCGTTGACCCGCTACAGGCAGATAAATCACAGGTGCCCCACTGTTTCTTATACTGGTCATTTTTATCGGTGGAGAAACTCCCCGCGTCCATGTTCACCAGATCCGAACGGAAGAACATGCGACCATCGGCCAGCGGCGCGTCCACCTGGAACATCGTGGTATGGGCTTTCAGATCGGAATAGCCACCCGTACCGCTTGAACCCCAGTAATCGTGCTGTAGCGTGACGTTTAAATCCTGCTGGCGATATAAATCCGCCGCGTCGCTGCGCACGCCGCGCTTGAGCCAGTCGTCTTTTTCGTCGTTACGCGTCAGACGGGTAAAGGTGTCGTTATCCACCGGCCGCGTTGGCGTGACCTGCGCGGCTACCATCGCATCTTTGTAGGTTTCCAGCGCCTGTTTCGGGTTTCCATCCTGCGCCTGATAACGGGCGGCATCACGCAGCACCATCGCGGTATCCATTGACGGTGGCTGCGCTTTTGCCTGCGGGATCAGGGCGGTCATCATTTGCTGAGCCGCGGCGGTATCACCCAGTTTTGCGCTAACCAACGCGATACGGCGCTGAGTATTGAGTGAACGTTCGCCCTCCGCGGGCAATTGCGCCAGTTGCTGGCGGGCTGCCAGCGCGTTGCCATCAGCAGCATAGACTTCCGCCATGCCCAGATGCGCATCGTCGTCATGCGGGTCTTTCGCCAACACGGCGTTATATTCCGCAAGCGCAACGGCATTATCGCCCCGCTGCTGCGCCCAGTCGGCGAGCGTCGAGTGAATACGAGCGGATTCAGGCTGCTGTTTTAACAGCGCAATCGCCTGCACTTCCTGGCCGCCATCGCGTAGACGGTTGGCCTGAGCAATCAGTTGGTCGCTGCGCAGACGCTGGTCAAGCTCACGAATGTTATCGCTCCACTGCGCCTGCGGCAGCGCCGCCAGATGCGCCAGCGCGGCCTGGTCCTGACCATTTCCGGAAAGATAAAGCCCGTTGGCGTAGACCTGATCGGCATCGGTTGGCTTTTTACGCGCCAGATTGAGCATCAGATTGTCGGCTTCGCCGCGCTGCCCGGCGCTCACCAGGTCACGGGAGAGGCGATAGGTGATCCACACATCGTCCGGCGAGAGCGCCAGTCGACGGCGTTGAATTTCAGCCGCTTGCGCCCAACGCCCCTGATTCTCAAACGCTTCAGCCTGCTGGGAGAGACGGTCATTGGTCAGGCTGCGTTCGATATCGTCAATGCTGCGGCGCTGGCTGGCGGAAAGGCTGTTGATAAAGGCGGTCGCCTTTTCCGGCGACTCGGCGCGATAAATATTCGCCAGTCCGCGTACCGCGCTGCTGTTGCCGCGGTCGAGACGCAGCGCCTGCTGATAGAAACGTTCTGCCGAGGCGCTATCTTTGCGCGCCATCGCCACATCGCCCAGCCCCAGCACCGCATAGCTGTCCGTTGCATCAAGCTTACGCGCCTGCTGGTAGAAACCTTCAGCCTGCGCCAGATTGTTGGCCTTGAGCGCCGCATCGCCTTTGCGAATCAGCGGCCAGTAGAGTTGCCAGGTCTGCGGCGTATTGTCCGCTGCCTGCGCCACTTTTTCCTGTTCTACCGCTTTGGCGCGCAGAACCGGGTCCGCCATCTGCTTTTGCTGATCGGCCAGCATCGCCCGGGCGCTGTCCGCCGATTCACCGCTGCTGAAAATCATCAGATAGCGCTGTAGGGCTTGTACGCTGGACGGGCTGACGGGCTGGTCTTTGATAGATTTAAACCACAGGTCGCTCGCCGGTCCGCGCCCGCTTGACGATTTCGCCATTTGCTCCAGCACGTTAAACGCGTCATCACGCTGGTTAGCGGCAAGCAGCATATTGGCGAGCGTCATTTGCAGGCCAACGTTACCTGGGTTCTGCTTGTTCAGCGTTTGCAGGTGTTTGAGCGCTTCATCGCGTCGTGCCGGAATTTTGGCTACCGTGGTCCAGTACTCTACCGCGTAGTCACCGTCCGGCGGCGCACCGTTAAAGGCTTTTTCATAGTCGGCCAGCGCTTCCGGCACGTGCCCGGTTGTCGCCAGCAAACGCGCCTGCTGAAGCGCCTGACGACCCGCATCGGTGTTCAGGCCAATTTCCACGCGGGCGGTGTTATATTCCGTTGAATTGGGGGCGACCTGCGCCAGCTTTTGCAGCTGTTTTTGCGCGCCAGCGGTGTCGCCCTGGCGCAGCAGGTAGCGCAGACGCGCCGCTAGCACCTGTGGATTGTTGGGATTAATCAGCTCCAGCCGATACAGCGATTGCTGCACCAAATCATCCCGTTTGCTGGCTTCTCCAAGGCGCACCTGGTTGAGCAGCTGCTCTTCTGCCGAGGTGTCCGCATAGCCTGGCTGTACCAGCGTCAGGCCCAGAGAGAGGGTGATTAAACTTAATGTGAACTTGCGCATTCCTGGCCCCAGTCAGGTAGTAATTCGCCGCGGGCGCTAAAGCGAAAACGGTGTTGATCCCAGCCCTGACCAAAGAGGGTCAGAACAAAATTATAATAAGCATCCGCGCCGGGAAAATGGTCAGCTACGCGCTGGCGCTGAACGGCCTGCGCATCGCGATTTTGTAGGAATGGAATCAGCGAAGCTGAAAAACCGACCGGGCCATCGCCGGTCACCGCCCCGGTAGCCGTCGCGACTTTTTCCGGGGGAACGCCCTGCTTCACGGTCTGTGCCGCCATCGCGTTAAAGCGTTTAAGCAGACGGGCTTTTTGCGGGTCGGCATCGTGCATCATGCCTACCCATAAATAGACGCGAATGGCATCGTAGCTGCCTACCAGGTTTGCTTCCTTCAGCAGCCAGCCATTTTTTTTGTCGTAGCTTACCCAGTCCGGCGAGAAACCCTTCGGAGCGGTATCGAGGAGCAGCTTCAGGTTGGTATCGCGAAGGGTCGTCCATGGCGCGCCAAAACGGCTGAAATACTGCGCCACCTGCGGTGGGAAATAGCTTGGGTTGAAGCGCCAGCGCGCCTCTTCAGCAAAGCCAACCCGACCGGGCAGCAGCATCAGCCCTAGACCGGGGACTGTCACCACTTCGCCGTCGGCAATCTTCGCCAGCAGCGCCTTACCCGTTGCCGTGTAATCTTCATTTTTCCACAGACGACCGGCTTCCAGCAGCGTCCAGGCAATCCAGATATCGGAATCCGAGGCGGAGTTGCTGTCCAGCACCGTCCACTCGTCATCGCTCTTTTTGCCCCATAGCCACGCTGGAAGGTGTTCGCGCAGCGAGCCCTGCGCGAGGTTGTTTTGCGTCCAGCCAAGCAGGGTGGCGAAAGTCTGCTGGTCGTTCGCGGCAAGGGCAAAGAACAGCGCATAGCTTTGCCCTTCCGAGGTGGTTATTTTACGCGCATCGCTGGGATCGATAACGCGACCTTCCGCGCTCACGAAATCTTGCTTGAACTGCTCCCAGGCAGGCCAGTTACAGGCGGCCTGTACCTGACCGCCGAGGGCGCATAGCAGAGCTATCCAGCGAAGCATTTTCATCGCGGCTTACTCGTCTTCCGGGTTCAGACGACGACGGCTGATGATACGTAGCAGACGCCACAGTACCCAAGCCAGCAGCACGATGCTAATTGCCGCAAAGATAGCCAGCAGCACCGGGTGGTTAGAGAGTGCAAACCATACGCGCTCGAACCACGGCAGGTGCCCAACATAGTAAATATCGCCTACGCGCAGGCTGTTCACGCCGGACTCACGAATCACCGACACCGAGCCAAACATCGCCGCACGTTTACCGCTATCGTTCAGCGCGTTGTTCAGCAGGTCATATCCGCTGGCGCTGTCGGCAAGCAGCGCCACCACGCTACGCTGTTTGAAATACGGTGATTCAAAGCCAACCACGGCAGCCATTGGGCCAGAAGAGGTGATCCCAGCCTGTACGCTAGGCTGACGATCGTCGGTATCCAGATAGATACTCGGCAGGTCGTTATGGCGCATCGGCGTTTTCACCCAGCTCTGGGTCGCATCCACCAGCAGGTCAATTTGCTTGTCGTTCTTGAGTTGTTGTGGAATAGAGCCAATCAACAGCAGATCAGCGTCTTTGTCCTGAATCTTGCTACCGTCATCGACGATGGTCATGTTCGACCCGGCCAGACCGGTCTGGCCGCCAATCACGCCCACGGTATTCAGCAGCGTGCTCACCTGTGCTTCAGACGGCTGCTTCGGCATGACGATAACCGTGTCAGAGAGGTCTGCCATACGGGTGAACGGGAAGCCTGCATTGGCGAACGTACGCAGGTCCGGCATCGGCAAGAAGTGATAGTAGTGCGAGAAGTCGATAGTGGAATCGTCGCCAATCACCACGTGGTTCTGTACCGGCTGGAAGGTCACACAGTTATCCACCGAGCCACCAGGCATCGGGTTCATATACTGGAAGTCGAAGCGCAACTGGTTCATCGCACCAAGACGCAACGCC